>JBDKSR010000135.1:0-12576 GCA_039680545.1 Bryobacteraceae bacterium
GCGCGGTTTGGCGAGTGGGCGCGGCGTGAAGTCCCGGCGCCGCCCGCGCCGGAGTTTCCGAAATCCGAGCGCAGCATTCTTATGGTCGACCGGCCCGGCTCCGTTCAGGCGGACATTCGCATCGGCCAGTTGGCGATCGACCGTTTGAACCCGGACTACTTCCCCATGGTGGTCGCGAACACGATCCTGGGCGGCGGCGCGAGTTCCCGGTTGTTTATGAACATCCGCGAGGCGAAGGGTTTCGCTTACGATGCGCGCAGCTTCATGTCGCCACGCCGGAACGCGGGTTTGTTCACGGTGTACACGCAGGTGAGAAATGAAGTTATCGGGCAGGCGCTCGAAGCGATCGAGCAGGAACTCCACACCCTGGCATCGACTCCCGCTCCCGCGCAGGATCTCGCCCGCGTCAAGAACTTCCTCAGCGGCAACTTCGTGATGAGCCTGGAAACACAGAACGGCCTTGCCGCGCAGTTCAGCAACGTCAAGCTGATGGGGCTTCCGAACGATTACCTCGAATTCTACACGACGCGCGTACGGTCAGTGGAGCCGCCGCAGATCCTTGACGTCGCGAAGAAGTACATGAGTCCCGAGGACGCGTGTTTCGTGGTCGTCGGGGACGCATCGAAGCTCCGCCCCGCGCTTGAGAAGTACGGAAAAGTGACCACGGTGAAGGCCGAGTAATGAAGCTCGTTTCGTCGGAGGAGAAGTACCGCTGCGGAATTTTCTGGGTAACTGAAGATCGAGCCATCGATCCGGACGGCTTCGAGATCAGCCGGTCAATCGTTCAACACCGTGGCTCCGCTGTCATGATGGCGGTGGACGAAAAGAAGCGCGTCCTGCTGGTCCGCCAGTTCCGGTTGCCCGCCCGCAAGGAGCTTTGGGAACTGCCCGCCGGCACGCTTGACGACGGAGAACCGGTACTGCGGGCTGCCAAGCGCGAACTCCGTGAAGAGACCGGCTACCGTGCCCGTTCCTGGAAGAAGTTGCTCTCCTTCTTTGTGAGTCCGGGCTTCGTCGCCGAGAAAATGACCATCTATCTCGCGACCGGTCTTATCGCGGGAGACGCCCAGCCGATGGACGACGAGCGGATCGAGTGCCGCTGGTTCACACCGCGCGAACTGGACGGCATGATTCAGTCCGGGCAGATCATCGACGCGAAGACGATTCTCGGCTTTCTCACCTGGCAGCGGTATTTGAAGGGCAAATCCTAGACAGGCGGCAGAGCCCCCGCGTTCAGGCGCTCTGTTTCAAATATTCGACCATCGCCGCGAGCGCCCGCCCCCGGTGGCTCACGGTTAGCTTCTGCTCACCGCTTGCTTCACCGAACGTGCAGCCAAATGGCGGGTGGAAGAAGAGCGGATCGTACCCGAAGCCGTTTGCGCCGCACGGCTCCTCCAGTATCCGGCCCTCGACCGTGCCTCGGAATGTCGCTGTCAATTCGCCTTTACAGGCGAGGGCGATCACGCAGACGAACCGCGCCGTGCGGTCCGCAACGTCGCGCATCCGTTCGAGCAGCAGCCGGTTGTTGGCAGCATCGGTGGCATCGGGACCGGCGAAGCGTGCCGACAGCACGCCGGGCGCACCGCCAAGGGCAGGCACTTCCAGACCGGAGTCGTCGGCAAATACCGGTCCGGGAGTGAACTTGCTGTAGTAAACCGCCTTGAGGACAGCATTCTCTTCGAAGGTTGTGCCGGTCTCCTCGGGCGGAACGATACCGGAGAGGCCGGGAACAGGCTCCACCGTCAGCTTGCCGTCTCCGTGGGACTCAATCGCCAGCCGGAATTCACGCAGTTTTCCAGGATTGGTTGTCGCGCAAAACAGTGTCACGAAGGGTTCAGGAGCCCCCTTTGGATGCTCACCAGGCCGGCGATGGCCGTGCGGCCAAGCGAAACGAGACAGGCAAGTTGCTCGTCGTTGAACGGCGCGTGTTCTGCCGTAGCCTGCAGTTCGACAAACTGTCCGCTTCCCGTCATCACGATGTTCATATCGACTTCAGCGCGGGAATCCTCTTCGTAGGAGAGATCGAGCAGAGGCGTGCCGTCCACGATGCCCACGCTGATTGCAGCGACGTGATCACGAATCGGGTACGTCTTGATGGCGCCGTACTCGGCGAGGCGCTTCAAAGCCAGGCCAAGAGCGACGAACGCGCCCGTGATCGCCGCGGTTCGAGTGCCTCCGTCGGCCTGCAGAACATCGCAATCAAGGATGACGGTTCGTTCGCCAAGCGCCGCCGTGTCGACTACCGAGCGCAGGGAACGCCCGATCAACCGCTGAATCTCGTGGGTTCTTCCGGACGGTTTTCCTTTTGCAACCTCTCGCGGGGTGCGGGTGACGGTCGCGCGCGGCAGCATCGAGTACTCGGCGGTGACCCATCCCTTTCCGCCTCCGCGCAGAAACGGCGGCACCGTTTGCTCCACGGTCGCGGCACACAGCACGCGCGTGTTGCCGACCTCAATCAGCGCGGAGCCCTCAGCGGTCTTCAAGTAATCCGTCACGATGCGCACGGGGCGCATCTGGTCCGGTTGCCGGTTGTCAGGTCGCATTCTTTAACTCGATTTCAGAATGGCGTAAAACAGCAAGGTCAGCAGGAGGAAGCCGGAGACGATAAGCACAATGCACGGTACCGCGCCGCCGGGCCCGGGAGCGCGTTTCTTCTTTCTTCCTGCTAGTTTCAGTTTGGCCATGGGCTAAGATTCCATCTTCTCAAAGCCGCGACGCGCGCACATACGCGGCCGCCTGGCGAAAGAACTCGTCCAGCCTGTTGAGCGTCTCCTCTTCGAGATCCTTCACCGTGATCGCCACTACCGGCCGGCCTTTTTCGGCAAGCGCGAGTTGGGTCGCAAGGAACTGCGCACGATGGTAGTCCGGCGTATAACCAGCCGCGGGGAGACTCTCCTGCTTTTCGGAAAGCACGGCGGTCGAGAAACAGCGGCCGTGCCCGATGATCATCTCATGATACGAGTGGTTCATCGCAGGGCCCTCGTATACATCGACGGGAATCTTCAGACGGGACCGGAAGAACAGTTCCGCCGCCCGGTCGAGGCGAGTGCGCATGCGACGGCCGCGGGCTGAGTATCGCATATCACCGAAGAACGTCAGCTCGGCGTAATCCGCCTTCCGCGATGTAATCAACTGCCTGATCAGCTCGGCGTACAACTGAGGAGCCGTTAATCCCTGCGCGCTGCGCGACAGCCGGACTTCGCCATAGTTCAGAGCGATCACGTCGCGCCACATGACGCGGTCCTTGGCGCCCACGAATTCCAGCCAAGCCTGGCTCTTTTCAATTCCTCCGGCTTTTTGTGCCTCGGCATAAAGCCGGTTCGTGATCGACTTGTAAAGCTCCACGCCCGGCTGCGTGACGAAGTTCATGTCCCGCAGATAGGCGACACCGAACACCGCGTAATGGATGAACTGCATGTAGCGCGACAACGGCGTCTCGGGAGGAAGCGTCAATACGGCGACCGGGTATCCCAGGCGCCGGAGCAATGCGACCCTCCGCGTTTCCCCGTCTTTAAGACCCTTCATCTGCACTGCAAGAAATGCCCGCTGGCGGAGGGGATCCTTGGGGGAACGGTAGTTAGCGAGTTTTGGGTGCTCTTCGATGACGATCTTCACCCCGAGCTTCTCGCACTTGCCGAGACTCTCCTCAAAATCCTGCTTGGTCCAGATGGCCGTCCCTGCCCAGCATTTGGGGACAAGCAGCGTCACCTTGTCACGGCCGGCCTTGCCCTGTGCGTGGATGAAAGCCGCCAGCCGCAATGCCGTGCGGATGTCATCGCCTGTCAGGCACGCTCCCTCGATCCACGAATGAAGGTCCACGCGCGCCAGCGCCAGGGGATAGAGGCTTCCCCGCGTGAGGGGACCGCTGTGACGGCCGGCTGTCGTGTTGGCATTGTCCGGCTGCAACTCGACGCGCCTGTATCCCAGTTTCTTCGCGAACTGGTCGAGCAGAGAGCCGGGGAGGGTCATGTACAGGAAATTGGGCCGGCTGTCGATGCCGTATTTCTCGTACAGCGTGGCCAGTTTTTCCAGGTTAATGACGGGTTCGTACGAGGTCATCCCCATCGCCATGCCCACGACAAGAGTGCTGCGGAGCACATCGGCGGTCGCCAGCTTCGATCGCCTGCGCATATCGTCCAGGATGTACTTCAGCTTGGCGGGGTCGGTCGAATCGAGGACGTAGCAGCGGGTCCTGCGCCTCAGCAGGCCCACGGCGTTGTACATCGCCTTATCTTCAGCCGAACCGCCCATTCCGGCCCACACGAGGAAACGAAGAGGCGTCTTGTGGCGAACTCGTATGCGTTTCTGAATCTCCTCGACCTCACCCGCGATCATGTCCGCCCACTCCGGGTGCTGTTCCGCCTGCCAACTCAGGTTGAATACGCCGTATGAGTATTTGGTGACATGGCCGCCGGCGTCAGACTCCGTTCCGATTCGTACCAGGGGGTCTTTGGAGGGGTCGAGCGACTGCAAACCCTCACTCGTTACTTTCGCGTCCAGCGCTCTCAATCGGCTGATAATTCCTTCCTTCTCCATACGATCGGCGTGGATTTGAGAAGGCGGATCATCGTGAAAAAGCGTGAGGAGCACTTACTCGTTGTATCACACGGACCTGACGGCGGCGGGCTGCTAGAATGGGTAGGCATGACTCGCCCCGCCGCAAGAGCCGCGGGCTTGGCGGACCGATTCTTTGAAGTTTCCCTCCTGGGACTTGTATCCAGTGGGTTTCTTGCCGTTGCCGGCTCGGGGGCCCTGGATCTCCCCACTACCGTTCTGACTTCCGCTGGTTTATTGCTTCGGGCGGCGCATGTCCTGAGACTGGTGCGGTTTGACGTGTCGTCCCGCGCCGTGGCGCTCCTCACACTGGCCTACGCCGGTTTTTTCGCGGTGGATTACCTTGTGATATCGCGAAATCTGCTCGGCGCGACAGTTCACCTGATCTGTTTCCTGGCTGTTGTCAAGATTCTGACCGCCAAAACCAGCCGCGATTTTGTGTACGTAAAGATCATCGCCTTTCTTGAGCTTCTGGTCGCGTCGATCCTTTCAACGAGCCTTACCTTCTTCATTTTCCTGGTGCTGTTCCTGCTGTTCGCCGTTGCCACGTTCGCCAGCTACGAGATCCGCCGGGCAACGTTCGCGCCCCAGACCGTAGCTCGCGGCGGACTACAACGCTTTCATCTGCGCCTTGCGACGCTTAGTCTGGTGATTGCGGCGGGCATCCTGTCGCTCACGGCGGGAATGTTCTTCCTGCTGCCCCGCACGGCTCACGCGGCGTTTGTGCGGCTCGCACCGCAACGTTACCACCTGCCCGGATTCTCGAACGAGGTCCGTCTGGGCGAGATTGGCGAGATCCTGCAGCAGAACACTTCAGTGATGCACGTCCGCATCGTTGGGAAAACGCCTTCGTTTCCTTTGCGATGGCGCGGAGCCGTACTCGATTCCTTCGATGGCAAGCGATGGTATAACCCGCCGGCTGCCGTACGCCCGCTTCGAGTCGACGAAGGGCGCCTGATTCTGGCCACTGATGAGCAGCGCCGCCGGGCCGGGGCTCGCGTGAGCTATGAGATTCAACTGGAGCCTGTCACATCCGATGCTTTGTTTCTCGCCGGCGTGCCTGAGGTACTGTGGATCAATTCACCGGCAGTAGTGCGCACGAAGACCGGCGCGTACCGGCTGGGCTATGAACGCTCTTCGGGTCTTCGTTACGCGGCATCGAGCTACATCGATCCCGATCTTCGAGCGGGGAGCGAAGGTGAATGGCCGCCTGTTGCATCCTCCGTAGGCCCCTATCTCGCACTTCCGCGGCTTGACGCCAGGGTTCGCAGCCTCACCGGCAAGATAGTTGCCGGCTCCGGGTCGGATGAAGGCAAGGCGCGTTCCATCGCACTGCATCTTCTCCGGAGCTATGCGTATTCGACGGAACTTCCCGCGATCGAGGCGGCCGATCCAGTCTCCGACTTCCTGTTTGTTAGGAAACAGGGCCACTGCGAGTATTTCGCCGCATCAATGGCGGTAATGCTCCGCGTGGCGGGCATTCCGTCACGCGTCGTCACCGGTTTCCAGGGCGGGGTATTCAACCCGATCAGCGGTTGGTATGTCGTGCGTGCGTCGGATGCACATAGTTGGGTCGAAGCGTGGATTAACGGCCGCGGCTGGACCACTTACGATCCGACGCCTGGAGGGCGGGCCCCTGCCCGCTCCGGACTCCGCGAGAGACTGTCGCTGTACATGGACGCCGCCGACATGTTTTGGCAGGACTGGGTGGTCGGCTATGACCGCGAGCGCCAATTGCGTCTGGCAATGCAAATGGGCGATTCGGGGCGTGGCATTAGCGCACGCTGGCTCGACCGGGCCCGTATGGCCGCGCTTGCGGGGCGCGATCAGGTGTTCGGTTTTGTCCGGCGGTTTGGCATCCTGCTGGTTGGATCGGCTGTCATCGCCTGGCTCCTGTGGATCGTGGTTCCGCGCCTCAGTCGCCGGGTTTGGACCGTTGTTCGTGTCCGGAGAGCCCGGCGAGGCAACGCGGAGGCGTCCGATGCCACGATCCTCTACACGCGCATGCTCGATCTGCTGCGGCGCCGGGGCTTCGACAAACCGCCATGGCTGACTCCCGGAGAGTTCGCGGACCAGTTGCCTGCGTCACCCACGGCCGAACTGGTTCTACGCATCACCGCCGCATACAATGGCTTGCGCTTCGGCGGCAAGCTTGAAGCTGCTCCTCAAATCATGACCCTTCTCGATGAACTTGAGCGCACTGTCTGAACCGGCCGGGCCGGCAACCTCCGCCTACTTCTGGAAATACGGGTCCGGCTCCGGAACCGCTGCGCCGTCTTTACGGGGCGAGGACGCGCCGAAGTTCACCTTGGCCGATGAATCGTGCAGGACTGCCTGCCCTCCGCCGACCACGTCATCGTATGCAGCGCGTGTGTCCAGGATGTGTCCCTGTTCCTCCAGTTGCCGCTGCGCCGGAGCCGGTATGCGCCCTTCGATCGTGACTTCGCAGCCTTCGAATTCGCGTCTTGTGAAGCGCGGTGCTTCGAGAGCGGCCTGTATGTTCATCCCATAGTCGGCGATGTTGGAGACGAACTGCGCGTGGGCCTGCGCCTGGTTGAGTCCCCCCATGATTCCGAAGCCAATGTGCAGATTGGCCTTCTCCATGTACGCGGGGATGATGGTGTGGAATGGCCGTTTGCGCGGCGCGAGTGCATTCGGATGCGCGGGATCGAGCGTGAATAGCGCCCCCCGGTTATGCAGGTGGAACCCCATGTCATAGACCGCGAGCCCGGAGCCGAAGGCACTGTAAATACTCTGGATCAGCGAGACGACGTTTCCATCTCTATCGACGGCCGAGAGGTAGATCGTATCGCCCGCGGTGGGCGGCGGATTCCCCGGAGTCACATCGCAATTGGCCTTCTCCGGATTGATCTTGCCGGCACGCTCGGCGGCGTAAGGCATCGAAAGGAGGCCGTCCAACGGGATCTTTGTGAACCGCGGATCTCCGATGTAGCGTTGCAGGTCCTGATAGGCGAGTTTCTGCGCCTCGATCTTCAGATGAAGTGCGCCGGCGCTCGATGGCTCATACTTCGACATGTCAAATGCCGCCAGTATGTTCAGCATCTCAAGCGCGGCAATGCCCTGTCCGTTGGGCGGCAGTTCATAGACCTTCCAGCCGCGGTATTCAGTCGAGATCGGGTCCACCCACTCGGCCTGGTATTCACTGAGGTCCGTCGCGCTCAGCACGCCACCGTTGAGGTCCGAGGTCCGCAGGAGAGCCTTCGCGATCGAGCCGCGATAGAACTCCGCCGCCCCGCCTTTCGCGAACAGCCCCAGTGCTTTCGCCAGGTCCGGATTTTGGAAAATCTCGCCGAGTTTGGGCGCCGCTCCTCCCGGGAGGAACATGTGGCGGGTGTAACGGTCCTCGGTGAGCTTCATGATCTCCCCGTACCAGGCTCTCTGGATCATCTCCGTTACAGGAAATCCGTGAGTGGCGTAATGAATCGCCGGAAGAAACAGTTCGCTCCAGGGTAACTTTCCAAATCGCTTATGGAGCTTCTCCCATCCGTCAACGCACCCAGGCACGGTTATGGTGTAGACGCCGGTCTTTGGCATCGCCGCGATCCCTTTGCTCTTGAGCATCTGGATCGTAAGGCCCTTCGGCGCCCATCCGCTCGCGTTCAATCCCGTCAGCTTGCCGGTTTTCCCGTCACGATATAGGACAAAGAGATCACCGCCGATTCCGCACGACATCGGTTCAATGACTGAGAGAACAGCGTTGGCTGCGATCGCCGCATCGACAGCCGAACCTCCCCGCGCCAGGACCTGCGCACCCGCCTGTGACGCCAGCGTCTGGCTCGTCGCGACGATACCTTGCCGCGTGATTACCATTGACCGCGCATAGTCTCTGTCTGCCGGGAGAGCGCCGGACGGAATCATGAGCAAGCCTATTAGCAGGGCAGTAATACCTATTTCGCGCGCCATGTGTGCCCCATTCTAACCCGTTCAGGTCCACTCGGAATTCGGAGTTTCGCTTCCAATCTGCCGATTCTCTATGGACTTTCTGTACAAACTAAAATTGAATCATCCCGTCTAGAGATGAATCATACAGTTCAGAAGAGGGTGCAACCTGATGACTCGACGTGAATACCTGAAAGCTATAGGTGTGACTGCCGCCGGTGGTGCGATCTTTTCCAGGACTGCTGTTGCTGCGGAGCCCTTTACGCTTCCCGCGCTCGGATATCCCTTCGACGCGCTTGAACCTTACATTGACGCGCAGACGATGCAGATTCACCACGACCGGCATCACGCGGCCTACGTGAACAACCTGAACAAAGCCATCGCGCAGAGCCCGGAACTGGGATCGAAGAGCATCGAAGAACTGATGGCGTCGCTCTCCTCCGTCCCTGAAACGATACGGACGGCGGTTCGTAACAACGGTGGCGGCCACATCAACCACTCGCTGTTCTGGAAGGTCCTGAAGAAATCGGGAGGTAAGCCCTCAGGGGAACTGGCCAAGGCGCTGGACTCACGGTTTGGCGGCCTTTCCGGCTTTCAGGAACAATTCACCAAAGCGGCGCTGGGCGTTTTTGGGAGCGGCTGGGCGTGGCTGACGCTGGATCGTGACAGGAATCTGGCCATCGAGTCGACGCCCAACCAGGACAATCCGTGGATGGACCGGAAGACGCCGTTGCTTGTGATCGATGTTTGGGAACACGCCTACTACCTCAAATATCAGAACCGCCGTGCTGACTACGTAGCAGCCTGGCACAACGTAGTGAATTGGGACTTCGTCTCGGCACGCTACCGCGAACTGATATCGTAAGTGGGACATTCGTAGAGCTGTTCTGCTTGGTGGGATTTGCCTGATCAACTCGCTGGTAGTCCAGGACCCTTACAAAATGGGATACGACGCGGTGACGCTTGCGGTGCGGAAGCTGCGCGGAGAAACACCGCCGAAAAAGAATCCGCTGCCCCCGCTTCTCATCACGAAAGAAAACGTGGACGCGCCGGACGTCAGTATCCGGCTTCATCCCAAGCTGGAATTCTAGCCGCTGCTATTGCGCTCCCCGGCCGAGGAGCAGGGTCTTGATCGTTCGCAGGATGATGAAAACGTCCATCGAGAACGAAAGATTCTTGATGTAGTACAAGTCGTACTCGAGCTTGGTGGCGGCGTCTTCAACCGTATCCCCATACTTGTGGTTGACCTGCGCCCAACCAGTGATTCCGGGCTTGACCCAATGCCGTTGACGGTAGAACGGAATCACGGCGGCCAGCGTCTCCACGAACTCCGGGCGCTCCGGACGGGGGCCTACAATCGACATTTGCCCTTTCAGGACGTTTAGAAACTGCGGCAACTCATCGAGACGGATCTTCCGGAGCCACCGGCCGATAGGCGTTACTCGCGGGTCGTCCTTGGTTGCCCAAACTGCTCCGGTCTTAGCCTCGGCGTCCTCGCGCATGGAACGGAACTTATACAGGACGAAGGCGCGTCCATGCGTCCCGACGCGTGTCTGACGGAACAGGATCGGTCCGGGCGATGTGAGCCTGATCGCCGCAGCCACCACAATCATGAGGGGCGCCGTCAACGCCGTGCCGATCAAGGCGATGAGAAAGGAATACACGGTTTGGGCGGCAACGCTGCCTGGGTTGGGCCCCAGCTCGTTGGAGAAGATGAACTGGCTGGGACGAAGATCCTTGAGGGAGATTCGCTTGCAAACCCCTTCAAAAGCCGTCGTGGCCTCTTCGACGCGGATGCCCGATAGCCTGATGTCCATGAGATCGATGACGGGCAGCCGCAACCGGCGCTCACGCATTCCGATTACAATCCGGTCAGGCTTCGTCGCCGCGACAATTTCTTTGAGCTTCTCCACGCCTCCAAGCAGCTTCATGCCCGGCCAGTCCTCGCCCGGAGCGGCCGCACTGTTGATGTAACCAAGAACCGTAATTCCAAGTTCGGGATGCTCCGCAATCTGATCCGCCATCTCGCGCGCAAGTTCGTTTTCGCCGAGGAACAGAACCTTCGCCTCGCCCACGGCACGCAGAACGAAACCCGCATAGATAAGGCGCCACACGACCATGCTGATCAGGGCCAGTCCGCTCCCGATGATCATCAGCCATCGGGGAAGCATCAGGTCGGTATTCACATAATTAAGCAGCGCCTGTAAAAGGAAGGCGATGCCGATAACCTGGCAACTCTGCTGAATCAGCAGGATTCGGGAGCGCACGAGGATATGGGTGTACAAGTCGTGGAAGTACAGCGCCAGGAGAATACTCGAAACGGCGATGAGAATCCGTTCCGCCCCACCGTCGTACAGCAGAAAGACCGTGGGATCGACCTCGAGGACCACCATGCTTGCCAGAACGAAGCAAGAAACGAAGAGGACGAGCTCTGAAAGCAACAACGTCAGCGCGTGTATCGGAATCAGATTGCGAAAAAGTCGCAACATCGAGTCAGGGCAATCGGCAAGTGCACCTTAGGCGCACTGCACACAGAGAACACGCCAGTCTATCACGGCGGCCGAGGGCAATTGGTATACGTCTCTCGGGCTACTACTGCTGGGGGTATCGGCGGTGCCCCGCCGTCAGAGACCGGCCTCCATGGGTAGCGCGAGTGGCGGTTCGAGCAGGAAGTCGAGCCCCGACATCTTGTCGACCGCCTCTTGGATCGATTGTTCCGACGTCGGTGCGACCGTGATTACGAACGGAACGTCATGCTTGCCCTCGCAAGGGAGTTGGAGCACCGCTTCCAGGCTGATCCGCTTCTCAGCGAGGATCCCGGCCAGCGCGGCGATGATCCCCGGACGGTCGTCCACGCGGAATCGCAGGAAATACGCGCGCTTCTGGCGTGTGATCGGAATGGGGGTGTATTCGCCGAGCCGCTCGTGCGCGAACGGCGAAACACGCTCCGGACTGCCATTGCGAATTTCGCGCGCCACGCGCATCAGGTCGCTCACCACGGCGACGCCAGTCGGGTACGGGCCCGCGCCACGGCCATAGTAGAACGTGTCGGCTCCGTATTGGCCCTTTACCCAAACCGCGTTATAGGCGCCGCGCACGTTCGCCAGGATCGTCGAACACGGGATCAGGGCGGGCCGCACGTAGAGGAGCAAACCGTCGCTTGTCTGTTGCGCCCCACAGATGAGCCGGATCGTGTGGCCTAGATGACGCGCATACTCGAAATCGACCTGCGAGATCCGGCGGATTCCCTCGGTAAAGATGTCGGACGGGGTGATCTTCTCGCCAAAAGCGAGCGCGGCGAGAATGGCGAGTTTCGACCGGGCATCCCAGCCGTCGATGTCGGCGCTTGGATCGGCCTCGGCGTACCCAAGCCGCTGCGCTTCCGCGAGAACACTCGCCAGCGACGTGCCGTGCTTCTCCATCTCCGTCAGGATGTAATTGCACGTGCCGTTCAGAATGCCGTAGAGCGCCGTGATGCGATCTCCCGAGATTCCTTCACGGAGCACGGCGTGAATCGGGATGCCGCCCGCGACGCTGGCTTCCATCGCCAGGTTGATGCCGGCTCCGATTGCACGCTCCCAGATTTCAGCGCCTTTCAGCGCCATCAATTCCTTGTTGGCCGTCACCACGGATTTACCGTTGGCGATCGCTCCGTCGATGATCTCGGCGGCCACGGTCGAACCTCCGACCAGTTCCGCGACTACATCCACATCCGGACGCGAGACGACCTGACGCCAATCGTTCGTTCGGAAGACGTCGCCGAGCGCCGCCGGTATAGGCTTTGTCTGAACCGTCCGGCTGCACACCGCCGTGACCTGAAGGCGGAAACCGAGCTTGAGCGCAATCTGGCTGGCATTCTCCGCCAGGATGCCGAGCGTACCCATACCGACATTGCCGAGGCCGACAATGCCTATATTCACGTCTTCCATAAGAGACTATGCTAACAAACCGCTTCTCTATCAATCCTCTGGCGGCGCCGGCCGAATGTATCATGAGAGTACAAAAAAGATGACACCGCGTTGCCGTTTTCTGCGAATTATCCTCGCAGCGGTTGCTTTTGCGACCCTGTCGTCCGCCCAAAAAAGCCATCCGGAAGATGAGGGCAAGAATACAATGCCGTCA
>JBDKSR010000136.1:0-8602 GCA_039680545.1 Bryobacteraceae bacterium
GTGTCTTCTATACCTCGCTGGGACACCGGGAAGATGTCTGGGACCCGGACTGGCCGGACCGTGAGAATCCCAGGAAAGTAGCGGAAGCCTACCAGAAGCACATTCTGGGCGGCATCAAGTGGGCGCTCGGACTGGAAAAGATGAGCACCAAGCCGCAGAAGACCACGGTGGAATGACCTGGAATCCGATTATGAACGAGAACGAAAACAACATCCCGGGCTACAACCGGCGCGATTTCCTCAAGGGCGGCTCAGTCGCCACGCTGATGACGATGCTCGGCGGCGTGGAATTGTTCGCGCAGACCAACACCGCTCCCGAAGGGCAGGCCAAAGCCCCGGCGGTGAAGATCAAGGTCGGCGTCATCGGCCTCGGCGCCTGGGGCCGCGAGATCGTTAACACCCTGACGCGGCTGCCCCAGGCATCGCCTCCGATCGAGGCGGAGATCGTGGCCATTTGCGACACCTACCCCGCCTCCTTGAAGCGCATTGCCAGCGCCGCGCCCGGCGCCGAGCAGGTGGCGGATTACAAGGCCATCCTCGCCAACAAAGACATCAAAGCCGTTATCGTCGCCACGCCGTCCCACCAGCATAAAGAGGTGGTGCTCGCGGCCCTCAAGGCGGGCAAGCATGTCTATTGCGAAGCCCCCCTGGCCAACACCATCGAGGAAGCGCGCGAGATCGCCCTGGCGGCCAAAGCCGCCAAGCAACTGGTCTTCCAGTGCGGACTCCAGATGCGGTCCGACCCGCAGCGCCATTTCCTCCTGCCCTTCATCCGCTCCGGCGCGCTGGGCAAGACCGTCATGGCACGCGCCCAATGGCACAAGAAAACCAACTGGCGCTCCGCCTCGCCCAACCCCGACCGGGAAAAGGCCCTGAACTGGCGCCTGAACAAGGCCACCTCCCTTGGCCTGGTTGGCGAGCAGGGCATCCACCAGATTGACCAGGAAGGCTGGTTCATGAATGCCCTGCCCACCGCCGTCACCGGCTGGGGCTCGATCAACGTCTGGAAGGACGACCGGGACGTGCCGGATACCGTCCAGGCCGTGTTCGAGTTCCCATCGGACGTGCGCATGACCTGGGACGCCGCGCTGGCGAATTCCTTCGAGGGAGATTACGAGGTCCTCTACGGCAGCGACGCGGCGGTCATGATGCGCGAGGGCAAGGCGTGGATGTTCAAAGAAGTGGACTCTCCGCTGCTGGGCTGGGAAGTTTACGCCCCCAAGACCACCTTCTATAAGGAAACGGGCATTGTGCTGGCCGCCGGCAACAGCAAACCGCCGCCGGTGGACGCCCAGGGCCAGCCCATCCAGCCCGATCCCCTCACCACCACGCCCCTGTTTGCCGCGCTGGGCAATTTCCTCCGCAACGCCGTGGACCTCAGCGCCGCCGCCGAAGACTACAAAGCCAGCTATGGCGCCGACGATGTCGAAGGCCTCGTCGAGCAGCTCGGCAAAGTCCCCCGCCGCGCCGCGGCCGGCTACCTGGAAGGCTTCCAGACCGTCGTCACCGCCGTCAAGGCCAACGAGGCTATCCTCGGCGCCAAACGAATCGAACTGAAGCCCGAATGGTATGAATTGGGTTAAACGGGCAAACGTCAAATACCGCAAATTAATCTGATGCGCAAAACGAACAGAACACACATGAAAAGACACCTACTGATCACAAGCACTCTTATCTTCCGATTCGCCACGGCGCTGGCGCTGGCCGGTTGCGGCCAGAGCGAGGCCCCCAAACTCCTGGCCAAGAACGATCCGGCCCCGGCCCCGGCAGTCGCCCCGGCGGCTGCGCCCTCCCAACCGGCGGGTTCCGGGGTCGTCTATAGTGCCCGATCCGGCAGCAAGATGAGAATCGAAGGCACCTCCAACATCCACGACTGGCAGGTGGAAAGCCCCTTCATCGGAGGCATGATGGAAGTCGGCCCCGGCTTCCCGATCGAGCCCGGCCAGGCCGCCACCCCCGGCAAGATGGACGCCAAAGCGGACGTCTTCATCCAGGTGCGCTCCCTCAAGAGCATCGAGAAAGACGGCCGGCCCTACAGCGACATGATGGACAAGATCACCTGGGAGCACCTCAAAGAGGAGCAATACAAGCGCATCACATACCATCTGACCGAGCTGACCCTGAAAGAAACCCCGAAAACCAAAGACGCCCCCTATGTGTTCGACGCCAAGGGCGATCTGGCCGTGGCCGGAGTGACCAATAACATCGCCATGGTGGTGAACATCCTGCCCCAGGCCGACAAGAAACTGGAAATCACCGGCACCATCAGCTTCAAGATGACGCAGTTCAAGGTGGAACCCCCCGCTCCGAAGATCGCGCTGGGCCTCATCAAGACCGGCGACGAAGTCAAACTCATCTTCAAATGGATCGTAGGCCAGAGAAAAGCCGCCGCACCCGCGAACCCATAACATAAAAGCCGGCCGAGCCGGATTCCATCCAGCGCGGCCAGCCTTGCCAAAACCATTCCCGGGCCAGCGACCTGCAACCACAGGCGCTGGCCCGCTTCCTGTAAACCGCCCCCCTCAACCCGCCCCGCCACTCACGGCACCACCTTCGTGGCCGGATCACTCCACGGCCCGGCCCCCGCCGAGCCGATTGCCCGCACCCGCACCCACACCTTGGCCCCGCTCGTCAGCCCCTCGATTGTCCCGCTCGATTTGGCCAGCGACATCTTAAACACCCAACTCGCCTCACTCATCGGGTCCGGGCTCGTCTGCACCTCGTAACTCTTGGCCCCCGACTCCGGGTCGAACGCCACATCCAGCGTCCCCGCGAAATCCCCCGCCGTGAGCGCCAGGTCCAGCACCTGCCCCGGCACAGTCGGCGGCGTGCGAGACGAGCGCACACTCATCCCCGCGCTCTCGATCTTCACCGCGTCCCCGCCGCTCACGTTCTCCACATAAGCTGCCAACTGCGTCAGCAAACCCTTCAGCACCGTCACATTTGCGTCCCGCGTCGCCAGGGCCGTCTCCGCGGCGGCCTTGGCCGTATCATAAGCCGTGATGCTGGTGCTGGTTGTATTCTTCTGCGTCGTAATAGTCGCCAGCGCAGGATTGGGAGTGGTGAAGTTCGCGTTACCCGTCATCATGGTTACAATCTGAGTGGTCAGCTCGATCGTTTCCTGTGGAGTCAGCGTACTGAGACCTAGTTTTACCTTGGCCATTTTATGTCCTTTTGGTTGCGGCGAAGGCGAGTCGTCATACAACGCCCCGCAATCATAGAGCAAACCCGGAGTGTCATAATAATACTGCATACCCGCGCCAGTGTTCCTTGTTTCGCCGCCCTTTATGCCTCCCCCGCCCACGCCGGCGCAACAACAATTTTCAACGATCTTCCGGCCCGGGCGTATCTTGCTACCACCACCACGAGTGCGGCCAGACTCCCTCTCCTCCTTTGGAGGAGAGGGTCGGGGAGAGGAGGCCCGCGCTTCGAATCCACGAGTCCTCCAACGTACGAACCCCTCTCCCTGACCCTCTCCCCGCAAGCGGGGAGAGGGCAATACGCGGTGGTAGTGCCAAGATGCGCCCTTCCGGCCCCTCAAAAACGCCGTCAAATAGCCAACAAACACCGCCAGAGAGTTAAAAACCACCGCAAGATAGGCAAAACTCGCCGATAAAGAGTCAAAAGTTACCGACAAAGAGTCAAAACTCGCCGTTAGAGAGGCCGAAATCCCCGTCAAATAGGCAAGAAACACCGCCAGAGAGTCAAAACTCGCCGCCAGATAGACCAAAAACGCCGTCCGAGAGTCAAAAAACGTCGTCCGAGAGGCCAAAATCGCCGTCCGAGAGTGCTAAAACAGCCCGATTTCCTAGGAAAACCGCAGAATTGCCCATTCTGACCGGTTTTCAATGCTAGCAACCTGTTGAAGAATCCGCCCGGCGAGGACACCAAGCCTATAAGCCCCTCCAAACACGGAATAATTCTTGTAGGCCGCGTGTCCTCACGCGGCGATCAGGGGATTTTTCAACAGGCTGCTAGGGCCAAACGCCTTGCGTGGCCGAGATCGGAGATTCCCCAGAGAATGGTCCCATCATGGCTATGTATCCCCATGATATGCTTCGTTTCCTCCAATTTATTCAGAGCATCCCGAAGCTCACTGAATGTGATCTTTATCCGGAACCCAACTTTGAATGCGAGCATGATGTAACGCTCGGGAACTGGATGATCGTGTTCGTCCAAGATTTCAAGAATAGCGGCTTGTAAGACGGCTGTTTTCATTACATCCCTAGTTTTATGGTGTGTTCAAGCTCACAACACACCGTTTTTTCGGCGTTGAGAAATTAATTCTGCCTGAAATCGCCTATTTCTTTCCATGCGCGTAGTTCTTTTCGTCCGGGGCAATTCCGGACAACATGCCTTCCGACAGCGATTGATGAGCGATAAGAGGGACTTACCATCGAAAACCTCGATATTCATCCGTGCTCGATCTGCTAATTCCCGGCAAACACAGTGAACAACGGAGTCATATGGCAGCTTATCAACCTTCGTGGTTAGAATCCCATTTGTCGGCAAGTAATATCTTGCTAGTGCTCTTTGCTCTTTCACACTTGCCATTAACAGATAGGACAGCGGCCAGTTCACAAACTGTTTCTTGTCCAGTTGGATGCATAGGCAGAGATCGGAAACCATGGATTGGAAATCCGATTCGTGAATCTCTCTGATCTTGGTTTCAAGGTAATTGGTCATGATCTTCACGCCAGCTTCCTGGCAATCTCCTGGTCCAGGATGTCGCGGACGGTCAGGGGGATGATGATGCGGTGTTCTTCGCGGAAGAAGCGGTCTATCTCGTGCAGGGCGTCGCTCGAATAATCGAAGCTGACAAAGAAGCCCTTCTCACACTTGGCCCGGCGCATGGCCGTCTCAAAGGCGTCAATGTCCGGGCGGCCTGTCTTATCCTTTTGCTTCACCTGCATGGGATAGAAGCGTTCCTCCAGCGCGAGTTCGTCGGCACCGGCTTCGCGCACGTTGTCCAGGGCCGAGACGGGGAAGATGCGGCCATCAATGCCTTTGTCGCCCACCTGGGTCTTGTTCTTCCTGCCACCCAGCGCGATGACGGCCCAGTTCTCAAACTCGAACGGGGGAATGGCCCGCAGCTTTTCCTCGGTCCACGGCAGGTCGCGCACGACGAAGCCGCGGCCAATGGCCCAGAGGTCTTCGTCTTCTGGAAAACCGCAGACCCGTTTGTCTTTCAACCGCTTGGCCATGACGCGGCAAGCGGTGGGCGAAATATCAATGCCGATCCACTGGCGTTTGAGCTTCTGTGCCGCCACAAGCGCCGTGCCGCAGCCGCAGAAGGCGTCCAGCACCACGTCGTTTTCGTTGCTGCTCATTTTGATGATTCGTTCGAGAAGCGCGGCGGGCTTTTGTGTTGGATAGCCCAAAGACTCCTCCGACTGGCCTGAGATGGGGCCAATGTCGTTCCAAATGCTGTCCACCGGCACACCTTCCTGCTCGTCCAAGTATCGCTTGAAGCGCGGGACTGCGCCGGAGGATGACTGAACCACAAGCCCCTTCTGGTATGCCTCCTGCATTCGATCCTTTGTCCACCGCCAGACGCGGGTGACGCCAAGGAATTCGTACGTGAGATTTGGTCGGTCCTTCGCGGGATTGAGGAGGCTTGTGAGTTGGTACTTCCGGCCTGTTTCAGGCTCAGTCAGCTTATACTGCGCTAAGTAGTGCTCATCGGGCGGAAGATATTGAGCATTGAACGTGTGCGTATCGCCGCCGGTGTACACGAAAACCGTGTCGTGATTCATGGCGAGCGCACGCGTCGCCAGGCCCTTGGCCTTGTTTCGACGCCAGATGATCTCGTTAAGGAAATTGTTCTCCCCGAAGATTCCGTCGAGCATGACTTTGACGTAATGGGAGGCGTGCCAGTCGCAGTGGTAGTAGAAGGAACCGGTTTTCTTGAGGACGCGGGCCATTTGCTCGCAACGCGGGCGCATGTAATCAATGTAAGCCTTGGTGTTCTCGTGCCGGTCCTCAAATGCCCGCTTCTCCTTGGTCTCGCCCCAGAAGACTTCGTAGTTGCGGTTGGAGTTGAAGGGGGGGTCAATGTAGATGAGGTCTATACAGGCGTCGGGCAGCTTCTGGAGCTGTTCGAGGTTGTCGCCGCAGTAGATGACGCGGGTGTCCACCAGCGAGGAGGGCCGCGCGGCGGATTGGGGGGCGTCTTCCTTTAACCGCGCCGCCTTCTCGGGGGCGGATGCGGGATACGAGCCGTTTTTCGTTCGCATGGCCGGAGCATAGGCGGATGGGAGCTGCGCGTCAACGCGACGGGCATCTGGGGGGGATTTGCGCCTTGCTGAGGGGGCAGTGCGGGCGTAAAAGGGGGCCGAACAGGAAAGCTTAACCAGGCACCAAGCACTTATGTCCTTCAATCCATCCTTGCCCCAAAATAACGCGCCGATCGTGGCCGCTGAACTGCGCGGGCAGTTCCAGGCTATCCAGGATAATATTGACGCCGTGCGCGAGCATCTCAATCAGATCGAGCCGCTCAATTTGACGGTGTCCAACCCGCCCACACAGGCCCAGGTGCAGGCGATTGCGAATAAGCTGGATGAGTTGATCAATACTTTGATGACGGTGTGAGAGCCTATCAGGGCTTGCGGGGACGCTCGCCCTTCCGGGATCATGGTGTCCGACAGGCGCTAAGCGAAGCGGATGGTTCCGAAGCAGTTGGGGCGGTGGAAGTTGAACTCGTCCACGGGCGACCAGGCGGCCCAGTGCGGGTGCGAGATTTCTTCGGCGCATTTGAAGAAGTTTCCGCGCCACGCTTGGCCGGGCATCGCGCCCAGCGGGCCGACATAGTGCTCGAACAGGGCGAAGGGGATGAAGAACCGCAGTGTCCACTCGACTGGCGTCGCGATCTCCGGGTCAACCCGCCGCGGCAGGGATGAGCGGGCTTGGATGGTTTGCCCGATGCCGGCCGGGATGCGAATGAACTCCTTGAACCCGTCTGGCGTGCGCTCGGCGTTGGTGATGTAGCTGGACAGAAACGCGCCGCCGCAGTTGAACTCGAAGTTGATGTAGCCCCGATCCGGCTTGGGCTGGGCGAAGAACTCGACGCAACTGTCTTTCCATACTTCGTCCAGGTAATGCGTGCGCACGCACCGCACGTAGCGGTCTTCGACGCGGAAGAGGCCGTGGATGCCTGCGGCATCATACAGCATCCGGGCGGAGGTGCGCGGATGGTGGCCGCTGCTTTCCGGGCGGAAATGCGCGATCTCCAGCGTCTCGGCGCGCGCCCAGGCCGGGCTTGACCATTCGGCATCGGGGGCGGGCGCAATGCCGGCGGCTCGCACGAGATAGTTCATAAGCTATTGCCAGGGCTGGCGCGGCTGCTGTGCGCTCAGGGCTGGGCCTCGATCAGCGCGATCTGGCCGTCGAAATCCGTCACAAGAACCTGTGTGGCGCTGAGCGGCACCACCGTGTTCATCACGCCGTTGCCCAGTTTGTGCTCCCACTTGATGGCGCCCGTCCGGGCGTCGAGGGCAAAGAGCAGGTCGTTCTTGGTGCCGTAGAACAGGACGCCGTCCTTCTCGACCAGCATGGCCGAGTTGATGTCATAGCCAAAGGCGGCGTTGACCTCCCAGAGCTTCTGTGGAGCGGCAGCCGTGGTGGAGAACGCGTAGAAGAAATCGTTCATCGCGCGGACGTAGAAGCGGCTTTGATCTTCGGACAGGCCGATGGATTCGCGCACAACATACGCGCCGGTGCGCCAGACCTGCTTGCCGGTCGTGGCGTCCAGGGCGGTCATCTTGCGGTCCGGGGCCACGATAAAGACTTTGCCGTTGGCGGCGACAGGCCAGCAGGCGGCAGGGGACAAGAGTGTGCCGGGCCTGTCCCCCTTCCATTTCCAGACCAGTTTGCCAGTCTTCATGTCGAGCGCGTACAGATGCTCGTCCCAGGCGCCAAAGATGACTTTGCCGTCATAGACCAGCGGTTTGGTCTCGACAAACCCGGCCAGGCCCTCGAATTCCCAGACGTGCTTGCCGGTAGCCAGGCTCAGGGCGTGGAAACTGCCGTCGCTCGATCCGACATACACCGTGTCGTTGGCAATGCGCGGGGAGGCGACAATAGGCCGGTCGGTCTTGTGACGCCAGACCACATTGCCGTTGGCGGCCTGGAGCGCGTAGATGTTTCCGTCGGTGGAAGCCAGGACAACCAGGTCGCCGCTGGCCTCTGGCGTGGCATACACAGCACTCTTGGTTTTGGCTTCCCACTGCACCTTGCCCGAGTTGAGGGACAGGGAGCAAACCTTGCCGGATGCGTCGCCGACGATGGCGAGGTCTTTCCACACAGCCGGGGTGCTGGCGATGGTATAGCCGGTATTGTAGGTCCAGCGCGGCTTGACCTTCGGGTAACGCGCGTTGATGGCAAAGTCCGGGCGGGGGTAGTGGTTGGTGTCGTCGGCGTAGTTGTGCTGTTCGAGTTTGACCGAGTGCCACGCGGGCAGGGTTTTCTGGCCGGTCACACGCTCGGAGCAGGTCAACACCCCATCATTGATTTCGACCAGGTTGAATCCGCCCACCGGATCGTGTCCGCGGAGGTTGGAGCGGCCCATAATGCCCGGCACGCCTTCGAAAACATAGCTCTGGTTC
>JBDKSR010000137.1:0-1611 GCA_039680545.1 Bryobacteraceae bacterium
AGGTACTCGTGCTCGGCTTCCGATAGCATGCGGCGATACTGCGAGGCAGTCTGCCCCGGTTCGCTCACAATCTGCAGGAAATCAAGCGTGCCGCGTCCACCCTGCCCTTCGGAATAAGCGGCGCTGAGATCTTCAACGAGGCCGGTGGCGGCGCGGCTTTGCTCGGTGAGTTCGTGCTCAATCTGCTCGCGCTTGCGCGCGAGACAGCCGGGGATGGCAAGACTCGGCTCGACGGCGGAGAACAGCTTGGTCTTCTCCTGCACGACTTGCGCGAAGCCCTTTTCGACGAGGCTGTCGAGAACTTCATAGATTTTCTGCCGCGGGACATGCGCGCGCGCCGCGAGTTCAAGCGCCTTAAACCGCGGGTGGCCGACCAGAACGAGGTAGGAACGCGCCTCGTATGCGTTTAACCCGATTCGCTGGAGTCTGCGCCAGAATCTCTGGAAGTCGATCGCTGGAAATTCCTCGTTCATCGAAGCCTTGGATTATACACGATAGCAAAGACGGTGGATGCGTGGCGGTTGTGTGAGCGGGGACGACGTAAGCAGAGTGGCGGGACGACTGGGGCACGCCTTATTGATCGCCGTTGATGGGGCCTCACAAGCGGATTGCCGGCAGGAGCACGATACGTCCGCGTGGATCACTTCCGGATAGCTGATGATCCAGGCTTAGTTCGTTCAGGCATACCGTCTCGCCGGCATATTTGTCCGGGCGCGGGCCAGGTTGGTCCTACTTGCTTTCTTTCGATCTGTCCTCAATCAATTTCTTTGTGATAAGGACAAGGCCCAACAGTTGCGTCCACTCAGACACGAGATTCCCGACGACTTGTCCCCACTTCGCTTCGGAATCTACGTTCAGGTAGAGCCACGTCCAACCTGCTCCCGTCAGCGCCAAGAAGATGGTCAGCGAATGATCCCGAAGGCGCTCAAAGAGGTGGTTCCGGAAGGGGCGGCCCGGCTGTCTGCTCTCCGCTGAGCCGATCTCGTAAAAATACTTCGTCGCGATCACGGCAACAACCACACCGGTCCAGTCTGCGATTGCATTGCCAAAAAAAGAGCCCAGATGCGTTGTCGGGTCGGAGTACAGATACAGGACGACCCACAGGACGAGAATACCTATCGCAGCAAGGCTAAGAGAGTGATGCTTCAGGAATCCACCCTTTCGACGAAGAGCACGTGTCCTGGACATAATTCCCAGTGTCCCATCTCTCCGAAGGGCACCACAGTACCAAAGCCTGCCGGGACAAACGGCTAGACGTGCCGTCCCGCAGTCACACGGTCCTAGTCACGGGCCACTCGGAAGTTAGCCCCGCGGGCTGGGAATGGAGTAGGCTACGTCGCAGCCACCACGCTGCGTGATGCCTCCACGACCGGTGTGTCCGTCTCCGGCATCTTTCAGGTACCGATGCTGGACGAGTCGTTTCCGGCAACTTGGAAGCGGCTCGTCCGTCCCGGCGTTACTCTCCTGTGAATCCGAATGGAGCACCACCCCATCAGCGGCGCGACTTACTGATCGCACGTGCCTGCTTATGGATCGCCTTCCACTTCCGCTTTCGTTCCAGGGCCGCGAGTGGATCTGCCATAGCCTCGTGCCACTCCGCCTCCGCGCGTA
>JBDKSR010000138.1:0-5421 GCA_039680545.1 Bryobacteraceae bacterium
CGGAGCTGCTCGAATACCTGATTTTCCGGCTCACCGGAAAATTCCGAGACGTGGTGGAAGAACAACAGGATAGGCGGCCGGGGTCCGCTCTGAAACTCGTAACTATCGATTAACGGGCCGATTCTGGCCTGAATGCAAAGTTCTTCTTCAAGTTCCCGCTGCAGAGCCATCGCGGAGGACTCACCGGGTTCGAGCTTGCCGCCGGGGAACTCCCACTTGAGGGGGTGGGAATCGGTGTGGTGCCGCTGGCCGATGAGGATCATCCCATCACGTTCGATGACGCCCGCGACCACTTCCATCCGCCTGAGTCCTTTGCCGCGTTGCGTTGCCGACCGCCGTTCCCGATTTGGTATGTACATGAGGACCTTCCGAGCCGCGCCATGAGGCGCCGGGAACCGTTACTTGTGCCGTCCTGTCCCCGTTTCGTGATCGTTCTGAGGCAGAGGAGCTGATTGAGCCGCGGCATACATTTCCTCCTCACGCAACGCCTGGCAGTGGGCGCAATAACCTCCGATTTCGGTGCGGGTGAGAAGAATCTGGAAACCGAGATGAGATTCAACCTGGCGGCGGAGCCGCTGCAGGGAATCACCGAAATACTCTTCGACCTTGCCGCAGCGCAAGCAAATGATGTGCGCGTGCTCCTGCTTCATGCGGGTTTCGTAATAGTGCTGGTCGCCCGACCAATGCATAAGATCGAGCTCGTCCACAAGGCCGGTTTCCTTCAGCATTTTCAGCGTCCGGTAGACGGTGACGCGATTGATCTTGGGGTCCTTCTGCTTCGCGAGGGCGTAAAGACGTTCGGCGTCGAGGTGCAATCCGGATTGATCGATGAGTTCCAGCAGGACTCGCCGTTGGCGCGTGAGACGTACTCCCCGATCTTCCAGCAAGCCTCGAATACTAGTCCGCTTCATGTCCCTTTCGAAGGTGCCACCGGCACATTTTGACTCTACCATGACCGTGTGGCGAGGGACGTTCGCACGCAACGCGACCGAGTGGCGGATAATAGTCCCTGACCATGGCGGAAACGGTATGTCCTAAATGCGGAGGCAGCGGGTGGGTGATCGGAGAGAAGGACGGTATCTCCGGCGCCGAGCGATGTGATTGCGTGGCGGAAAGCCGCGCGGCGCACCTGGAGGAGAACGCGGGGATTCCTCCGCTCTATCGAAACGCGTCCTTCGACAATTTCGCGTTGCCGCAAGACAATCCGATTGCAAACCGGGGGCTGGCGGGCGTGCTGAACACCGTCCGCGCTTTCACGCGGGAGTACCCGGTGCTCGCGAAACCTGGGCTGCTGTTCATCGGCGAGCCGGGGACGGGCAAAACGCACCTGGCCGTGGCCGCGCTTCGGAAGCTAATCGCACGAGGCTTCGAAGGGCTGTTTTACGACTACCAGAACCTGCTTGACCGCATACGTTCGGGTTACGATGCCGCTTCGGGGTCCGCTGACAAGGAAGCGTACCGGTCCGTGCTCGACGCCGAAGTCCTTTTGCTCGACGACCTCGGCGCGCACCGCGTGACGGACTGGGTGGAGGATACGATCACATCGATCGTGACCTATCGTTGCAACCACCGCCGCGCGCTGATCGCGACGACAAACCTCGTGGATCCAGATGCGGGTGATAACACATTGGAGCGGTCCGGCGACATGCCGGGGGCGCGCTACCGTATCGCACTGGCCGATCGGATTGGTTCGCGGGCGCGGTCGCGCCTTTTCGAGATGTGCAAGGTCGTGCACATGCCGCTCGTCGAGGATTATCGTCTCCGCAGAGCAAAATAAAACAACGTCCGCCGGTTGTGTCATGATGAGCCGGTGCAGGGGGAAGGAAGACTATGAACCGGGTGGTCCTGTTGCCTGCGTTGCTCGCATTTTCCGTGGTGGCGAATGCCGGTCCTCTCGTCATTGCGCGCGATGGTGGTTCACGTTACACAATCTGCCTGTCTGACCAGGCCTCGCCGTCTGAGAAACGCGGCGCGGAGGAACTGCAGAGGTTCCTCGAAGAGATGTCGGGCGCAAAACTGCCGATCGTCGCGGAGTCAGCCAAGCCGAAGGGGTCACTGATTCTAGTCGGGCAGAGTGGTATCACCGACCGTTTGAAGCTCAAGATTGCCTTCGACCAATTGGGACCCGAGGGCTTCGTCCTGAAGACGGCAAAGAAACATATCGTGATCGCGGGCGGACGGCAGCGAGGCACGATGTACGGCGTCTATGCGTTCCTGGAGAAGCTGGGATGCCGCTGGTTCTCGCCGGACGTGAGCCGGATTCCAAAAATGAAGACGATCACGGTGCCGGCGTTGTATGAGACCGGGAAGCCTGCGTTCGAGTACCGGGAGCCGTTCTTCACGGAAGCGTTCAACAAGGATTGGGCGGCGCGGAACAAAACCAACGGGGATCACACGCAACTCGACGAGTCGACCGGCGGCAAGGTGAAGTACTACCCGTTCGTACACAGCTTCTACGAGATGCTCCCGCCGGATAAGTATTTTGGGGAGCATCCCGAGTATTATTCGTTGATCGACGGAAAGCGGCGCGTGGATCGCGGGCAGCTCTGCCTGACGAACCCGGACGTGCTTCGTTTGGGGGTGGAGGCGGTTCGCCGCTGGATAAAGGAACACCCCGAGGCGAC
Organism: Bryobacteraceae bacterium; assembly: GCA_039680545.1. Classification (GTDB taxonomy): domain Bacteria; phylum Acidobacteriota; class Terriglobia; order Bryobacterales; family Bryobacteraceae; genus JAEHDI01. Next base: position 2,625 of record JBDKSR010000138.1, read on the forward strand.
TATCTTCTCGGTATCGCAGAATGACTGGCAGGGATGGTGCGAGTGCGACCGGTGCCGGCGCGTCGAGGAAGAAGAAGGCGGCGTGCATTCCGGGCCGATTCTGCGTTACGTGAACGCGCTCGCCGAGGAAATTGAGAAGACAAACCCTGACAAGCTGATCGACACTCTGGCGTACTGGTACACGGAGAAGCCGCCGCTCAAGGTGCGCCCGCGTCCCAACGTGCGCATACGGCTGTGTCCCATCGGCGCGTGCGAGGCGCATCCATACGAGAAGTGCAGTCGCAATGCTTACTTTGTGAAGAACCTGCGGGCGTGGTCCAAGATCACGAATCAACTTTACATCTGGCACTACAACACGAATTTCGCGCATTACCTGATCCCGTTCCCGGATTTCGACGAACTGATGGCGGACTTACCCATGTACCGGAGGAACGGCGTGGTTGGACTGTTCCTGCAGGGCGCGTATGCAACGGGAGGCGGAGGGGAGAACGCCGAACTGCGGTCGTACGTGATGGCGAAACTGCTTTGGAATCCCAGTGTCGATACGAATAGGCTGATTGACGAGTTTCACGAGACGTATTACGGGCGGGCCGCGAAGACCATGCGGGAGTACTTCAACCTGCTGCACAACGAGGTGCGTATGCCTCCCAGCGGCAAGGGGACGCACATCTGGATCTTCGTCGTGCCCGAGTATTCGGAGGAGTTCCTTCCCGCGGCAAAGAAGTTGTTCGCGAAGGCTGAATCGGAGGCGGAGAACGAGGCGGTGCTCGCCAGGGTTCGCAAAGCGCGGCTGTCGATCGACTATCTGGAGTTGCTGAAGGCGATGCGGTTTGAGGTGCGCAACGGCTCGTACGCTCCCGTGGGCCTGGACGGGCTGAAAGAGCGTTTCGACGGCTTCCTGAGCGCTGTGCGGGGCTACGGAATCCAACGGCTGCACGAGTGGTGGGGACTCGATTGGGACGAGAAGTACTTCGCCGAGTCTATGAAGCCGTTCCGCGTGGTCACGCTGGAGAATGAACGGCTGCGCGTGGACGTCGCGCCGGATCTGACCGGGCGGGTGATCCGGATGATCGACAAGAAGACGGGGCGCGATGCCGTCCGGCGCATCGATCTCGGTGAAAGGACCGCCCCCGATGTGGGAGGCCTGGCAGCGTTCGCGTATCCCGATTTTGTAAGCCGTCCGTTCGAGGCGAAATGGCGGCTTGAGGGAGAGCCGTCGGCATCGGAAGTGAAGCTTTTGGGCAGGTGCCTGAATGGCCTGAGGATGACGCGCGTGATACGGTTGGCAGGTGCGACCGTCGAGACGGAGACTACCTTGGAGAATCCCTCGACGTCGCCGATCGAGGCGGTTCTGCAGTCGCGGTTCGAGGCGGATGCGAGCCCAATCGATGACGCATCGGCTGCATGGCGCCGCAAGGACGGCACGCCGGGCGGCAGAAAAATCATCGATCCCGAGGAGGAGCCATCGGGATCTGAGAACTACGCCGAAGGCGCGGTGCCGGACGGTGAATGGAGCCTGTTGAGCGGTAGTGCGGCACGTCTGGTCAATCGCTTCCCAAGCGCGGACGCGGAACGGACGCAGCTTTCGTGGACAGGCAAGGGCGCACACAAGGTCACTCTGACCGTTTGGTCAAAGAAGAAGACGCTCGCGACGGGCGAGTCGATCCGGCTTGCCTCGTCGTACGAACCGAAGTAATTAGAAAGCCTGTGTCAGGCTTTGAGAATCTTCGGAAAATACAGCCAAACGTGGCCGAAATCGTCGTCTTCGCCGAAGACGATTTCACCATCGCGGCCAGTGACGGCATCGCCGAACACATAGCCGTAACGGCGGCGCTCGAAGACGGAGACTGCAACGCCGAGATCGGAAATCTGTCCGGTGTGCGGATCGTAGCAGAACATTTTCGCCAGATCCGGACCACAGAAGCCAAAGACGCGCCCATCGAATGTGGCGGCCATCGGACCGATCGGGGCGACCTGCGCCTTCGCCAGCGGGCCACTGAAGCCCCGTTCGCCGTGGAACGTGAAGAGGCGTCTGTCGTCGTCGGCGGTGTAAAGGATGCCGTTTACGGGGTCCTTCGCCCAACGGAATTGCGCCTTGCCCCACTTGCCGCCGGGTAGACGGTAGGCCTCTCGCTTAAGCGTGCCGCCTGCTGGGTCGTAGTTCCAAAGATGCGTTGTGCCGTCCAGACCGACAACCGTACCCTGCGTGGTCATGGCCAGGCGGCCCGAGCCCGATACCTCCGCACCGCGTTGTATTTTGCCGGACGCCATATCGGCGGTGAACAGGTGATGCGGGGTGATGCCGATTACATGCTCGCGCTTGGGACATGGAATCGCGTGGACGATAGGCTCGCCGGGCGAGGGTTCGCCGAGTACATCGAGGGTAGTTTTCCCGAAGCCCCACTCCTGAATGAGATCGAAAGGCAGGCGCGCGAGCTTGGCGGAGACGATCTTCCCGCCACCCGGCCCGTTGACGCAAGCGAGAACGTTCTGCTTTCCGCAGCAGACCGCCGCGCAGTGAGTGGCTCCCTCCACTGCACCGAAGTCGAGGACCATGCCGGTGACACCGTGAAACATGCCCACGAACACGTGCGCGCGTTTTCCACTCGTACCGCCGTACACGAGGCCGCTGGGGGTCACATCGAGCGCGGTGATATGGCTCTCGTCAGGCACGATGGGAACCGTCGCTCCCGGAAAATAGGTGGGAAACGCGATCATCGTGCCTTCCTTCATGAAGGTCCCATGGACGACTTCGTCCACCATCGCGCGAACTTCCGGAGAACTGTAATCGAACTTC
>JBDKSR010000139.1:0-18293 GCA_039680545.1 Bryobacteraceae bacterium
AGAGCGGCATGAAGTTCCTCGCCCGTCTCGCACTGCCGCAGCCGCCGCGCCGCCTGATTAATCTGCTCGGCAGTCTGGCGCCGCAAGGCATCCGCTTCACTCACAACGCGGGCGGAAAGCTCCCGCCGGAACTCCTCTTCAACGTGCGCCGCCAACTCCGTGAACCGGTCCTCGATGACCCGGTCGATCTGGTCCCTCCAGCCCGCGGCGAGCTGTTCTTCGACTCGCTCGACGTGCAATTGCCAGGCGGCTTTCAATTGTTCTCGGGCGGTCACTCGCTGCTCGTCAAGAGCGCTCGTCAGACCGGAGTCCGTCCAGGGCAGTAATCGCGGTGTTTCCATTCTGTATAGCTCGTTCGGGCGAATCGGATCGTTGTCAGCTTACAGTGTAGCGAACCGGCTATCGTATTTCGGCGGCCGGCCTTTCCAACCGGAAATCGAGTGCCTCCAGGTTTCCGGTCAACCGGACAGGCCCGGCGGTGCCGGTCAAATCGACCGCCACGCGACCGTCCTCCGAGGAACTGCCGCGGCCGGTGAGCACATCCGTTCCGAGATCCAGACGGAGGCAGTCCAACTGAAGGCGTGGCCCGTTTCTGCTCCAGGCGATGTCATAGCATCCCGAAAAAGAGGGAATGTCGGCATCACGCGTCAGTGCAACGGAGCGGCCGCGGAATTCACCTTCGGCGGTGAGCCGGTCCAGCGCGGTTCTGCCGAAGCCGGAGGTATTGAGATGCACATCACCTCCGACCGTGCCGCCTCTCCAAGTCATGGAATCGAGAGATGCGCCCAACTGATAGCGCGGTTCGGGCCCCCCGATATCGACCATCAGATGCCCGTCAAAGCGGGCGTCTCCGTACTTTGCCGCGATCCTGGTGAAATCGATGTGCGTCTGATTCCAGTACCAGTGTGCGCGTACCGAAGAGAACTCTCGCCCGTGGATTGTTAGTTTCCCAATCTGGAGGTTGCCTTCCATCCTGCGGTTCTTGAGCCAATCCGGAGGCGATGTCCGTCCGATTCCCAGCGCCCGGGAGAGCAATCCCTGATTCCGGTTGAGGGTGGGCATTAACAGCCGCTCAATGTCCGCTGCCGTCGCCGCTTTCACCTTGCACAGAATTTTTACCGGACGGTCGGAATCGGGGACATTGTGATATTCGCCTTCGACATGAATCTTGCCCATCCGGGCGGAGGCATCCGTCACGGAAACACCCCGCGCGCTGAGAGACACGTTCGCTTTCTCGACAATTAGTGGTTCGGCAAAACCCGTAATCGAGGCAGTACCACCAGCCAGGTGCAGCGTACCCGACCATTCTCCCGGCTGCTGTGAGACCTTGTTGTATCGAAGCGCCCCGCCCCAGGTCCCGTCTCGCAAGTCTCCGACGAGCGGAACGGGCCCAAATGCGGAAGCAAGGTCCGACTTTTCCCCTACGCCGCCCATGGTGAATTCGTCTGTCGTTATCTTCAGATCGACAAGCTCGGGTTCCTGCTGATAATCCGCCTCAATCCGCGCCGACTTGCCATCACCCGAGCGGACCAGAGCAGGCGCGAGGTGTATCCGGTTGCCGGACACCACCAGCATCCCTTCTTCGAGTACGAAAGGAGCACCGCCGCGCACCTTCACTTTTGTACCCCGCAGATCGGCACTGCCCTGTACTCCTTGCGCGGGCGAGTAACCGACAACACCCGCCGCTACGCCTTCCGCTTCCATGGACTGCGTGAACGTAAACCCCATATGGCGCGCGACATCGAGCACCCGAGCAACCGGCAACCCCTTGAAGGCTACATTCACCCCCCAGTCAGGTTTGGAGAGGTAGTTGGCCGCACGGAATCGAACGAGCAGCGCGGAACTCGGTTCCGGCACGGTCTCAACTGCGAGTTCTTGCGAGACAAGGTTCAACTTGCCCCGGAACCGTAACGGCCCGCCCTGGGCGTAAGGCGGCATCACGTCCCATCGGTGTATGTCTTCGAGTTGGATATCGGCGCTCAGTTCGAGGTCATCGACCGGCCCGCGCAGCCGCAGTTGACCGGTCATCAATCCTTGCACCCCAAGGTCCTGGCCGCGCAGCAGCGTGACCAGATCGCTCACCGCGCTCCGCTCCAATTTGACGTTCAGGTCGAGCCCGCCGCGGCCCTTGGAGGTTGGTTGCCAGCGGCACCGTCCTGAAAACTCCCCAAAACCGTGTGCGGGGCGATCCGTGCGGGCCGGCGCTCCGGAGAAACGGATTTGAAAAGCACCACCGGGGCGCGAAGGGGGATCGATGTCGAGATCGGTCCCAGTAAGGTAGAAGACCGACTTGGTATTGCTAGACTTGAAGTTCAAGCGGCCATCCCGCACGTGCAACTCCGGAAGATTGGCCCCAACCGCCCTCACGAGCAGAGGCTCAAAATTCCAGGGCCCGGCCGCGCTTTTCACGATGTTGACGCTTGGTTCCGAGAGTCGCAGGCTGGAAAACTCAATCTCTCCCGTCCAGAGCGTCCGCAGCCGGACGCGCGCCTCCAACGAAGTCACGTAGGCAATCGGCTCGGCCCCGATCGCGGGATCGTCATAGATCACGACCTTATCCAGCGTGAAACCCGGTCCGCGGAAGAGGCTGAAATGTACTTCTCCGATCTCGACCTTCCGTCCTAGCGCCGTTTCCAGTGACGTGAGGACTCTCCGGCTGTAACGGTCCGCATTCAAGAACGGCACCAGCACGACTGCCACCGCCGCTAACAGCAATCCGCCAACGATCGTCCAGCGAAGTGAGATGCGTGGCAGTTTCATGGCAGAAGTGGGACCTCCATTATGCGCCGATAGCCTTCCGGATCGTCCACGTCCATGTGGATTCCAGGGTCTTCGACGTCGACAAAAGCGGTTGAGTCACAGTGGCGGCGAACGACGTCGCTCGCCTTGCCTCCCGCCGCAAGTTCAACAAATTCCTGCACTAGTTTAATCGGGCAGCAAACCGGATGCCCGCCCCGGCCATCCATCCGGGGAATAACGAGCATTTCGCCGCTATGGGACTCGAAGCACTCAACAATCCGAGCTACGGTGGACGGGCGGACAGCCGGATGATCAACCGGCGTAAACAGAAAACCGTCCAGGTTCCCAGTGAGCGCGGCCAAACCGGATTGTAACGAGCTAAGTTGCCCCCGCCCGTAGTCCGGATTCACCGCAACCGTAACGCCTTCAACTGGTGGAAGCGCCGCGCGAATCTCATCCGCTTCGTGCCCGAGAACCAAAATAACCGGCGAACAGCCCACCTCTTTGAATACCCGGACCAGGTGTCCCGCGAACGTTTCCCCGCCTAATCTAAGAAGCGCTTTTGGTGAACCCATCCGGCTGGACGCCCCCGCGGCCAAGATTAGCGCAGCTAGATTCACTTCAGCGTCGCCCCAATCCGTGCTCCGGTGGATAGCGACTTCGACAACGACCGCCACCCGGACGGAGCATCGCGCAGCACGGCGATCATCTCCGCCACCACAGAAATGGCGATTTCCCCAGGCGTGACAGCACCGAGTTCGAGCCCCATGGGAGCGTATACCTTCTCGATCGCCTCCCGTGGAACCCCTTCTTTTTCAAGTTCCTGAAAGATCGTGAGGACCTTCCGCCTGCTGCCGACCATCGCAACGTACCGCGCTGGGGCATTCACCGCAAGCCGCAGCACCCGCAGGTCATCGCGATGGCCGCGCGTGACGATAACCAGAAAACTCGAATCGTTGATCGTCAGTCCCGGAAAGATCGCTTCGTATTCACCGGCGTGGATTTCGGCAGCTTCCGGAAATCGCTCCCGGTTCGCAAAAGACTCCCGGTCGTCTATGATCACCGTCTCGAAACCCGCGATCACGGCGGCCTGCGACAGGCTCTTCGATATGTGCCCGGCCCCGAAGATAAAGAGCTTCGGCTGAGGAAGAATCGGCTCCACGATGATCTCCACCTGGCCCCCGCAAATCAGCCCGTTTTCGTACGACCCGTCCTGACCTAAGTCGAAGCTAAGGCGCTTCGGCTTCCCTGTGCCAATCACCTCTTGAGCGGCGGTTCGGACAGCGGCTTCCAGACAACCTCCGCCGACCGTACCCGCAAGCGTTCCATCATCTCGAACGAGCAGTCTCGCGCCCAGGTAGCTTGGGATGGACCCCTGCGCCTCGATGATGGTAGCGAGAGCACACCGCCGTCCTTGGCGGCGCAAGCGCACCAGCTCTTCGAAGATGTCCATTCGACGGTGATTATACCGTGCCTTTGCAATGCGCCGGGTTTAAAGGCGGCTGTGTTATCATCACGCTTCGCATGAAGCAACTTGCCGCCGTAGCGGAAGGACTGGCGCTCATTTTCGACCTCGACGGCGTGATCGTCGATACAAATCCAGTCCACACTGAAACTTGGCAAAGGTACCTGAAACAAAACGGCATTCGGGCGAACGCAGACCTTCCCGAACGGATGTTCGGGAAGCGGAATGACGACCTCGTTCGGGACCTGTTTGGTCCAGGGCTCTCTCCGGAGGAAATTGTTGAACACGGGGCTGCTAAAGAACGCCTTTTTCGAGAGATAATGGCCGGGCAGCTAAAGGATCGGATGGTTCCGGGCGTCGCGGCCTTCCTTGAAGAACACAAGGACATACCGATCGCACTGGCATCCAACGCGGAACCGGCGAATGTCGAATTCATGCTGAATGGGGCCGGCATCCGGCACTTTTTTCGTGTGGTTGTGGATGGGGAACAGGTAGAAAGACCGAAGCCGGCAGCCGATATATTCTTAAGAGCGGCTCAGTTGCTTAACGTTAACCCGGAAAACTGTATCGTGTTCGAGGACTCCCGGACAGGAGTGGACGCAGGTCTGGCGGCAGGTTGCCGCGTGGTCGGATTGCTGACAACTCACGATTCTCTGCTGGGAGCAAGCCTTGAGATCGACAGCTTTCTCAGCCCGAAGCTTGAACCCTGGCTTCGCAAACAGATCCCTGTTTCGTGCAATTTTCAAGGATAATTCCGCTGCTGTTTTTCGTGTTGCCCGTGACGGCCCAAGTCACGCTTACGCTTAAGGAAGCGGGGTCGAGGGTCGGACCCGATTACCGCCCGGCGCACCTGGGACAGGAGATTGTTGTCCGGGGTGTTGTGCCGATGAGGGCAATCCCGGTTGTCGATTATTCCCTGCTGCCGATCGAAGACGAGGCGGGCTATGGGCTTGCTTTGGCAGGCAAGATTGGCGACTTTGAGTCCATCGCCAAAGGTGATCTCATTGAGGCCCGAGGCAAAGTAGGCGCACGCGCGGGGCTGCCGGTATTATATCCATCCGCCATTAAGACAATCACGCAGCGGGAACCTTATCCGGCGAAACATGTTTCGATCAGGGAACTGAACGATTTCCGCTACCTCTGTACCCGCGTCACCACGGAAGGGCCGGTGCTGAAGGTTGGGGCGAACTCCGGCGGATACTTTCTCGATATCGGGGATGAAGACAGACCGGTCACCGTGTTCCTGCCGTTTTTGTCAAACCCGCAAGGGGATCATTTCCCGGACTTCAGACGTGGCGACTTGGTGCGAGTCACTGGTATGGCATCCCAGTACTCTCCATTGCCGCCATACAACCGTTATTACCAAATTTTGCTTCGGAATCCCGGAATGGTTCAGTTGTTGGAACGGAGCTGGCCTATACCGACATGGGCAACGCTTACCACGCTCGGCGTCTTCTGCCTTTTGCTTGTGGTCTGGTCGCTGCGGGAGCGGCACATGTCGGCAAAACGAAGATCGTTGCGGAGCCTTTACCGCATCGGAGAAGAAATTGTCGCCGCCCACTCGACTCAGGAAAGTCTACGTATCCTCCAGTCCGCCTTGCCTCTCGCCATCGGCTCCCTCACGGCGATGGTGTACGTCTACGATCACGGGACAAAGACCTTGCGCCGCGTCGAAGATGACGACCCGTTCACAGCGGCCGGGTCCGGGTCTCCCCCTGAGGCCGCGATGAGTTGCTGGCGGAACCGGAGTCTCCTCGTGATTCCGGATATTCAACAGAGCCCGTTCTATGCGACCGAGCGCTCTTCACGCCAATCCCGTACCGCAATGTTTGTGCCTATGTTCGCTCAGAGCGATATGGTTGGTGTCCTGGAAATCGAGGGTGCGCTGACCAAGAAACACTTCGACGAGGACGTGCAGGCCGTGGCGCAGCACCTCGCCAACCAGATTGCGATCGGAATCGAACTCCGGGAACGCCAACTCGTGCGTGAGCAGCTATTCCAAAACAACCGTCCTGCCCCAGCCGTTGAACCGAAGACGGCGCCCGCGGCCATGGCCGAAGACGTTCTCCTTCACGAGGCCCGGCCGATTACCTCCCTCGTAGTTGAACCAAACGAGGAGAATCGCCGTGCGCTCGTTGCCGCTCTTGGCCAACGCGGTCACCGTGCGGTGCCGGCCGCAAGCGGCGAGGAAGCTTCCGATCTCACGAGCCGGTTTCATTTTCAGGCGCTATTCTGTTCGACAAAGTTGCCCGGGATCGATTGCATCGCGCTACTCGAACGAATTCGCACTCGCGTGAACGCCTTCGTATTCCTCCGCGAGGGCGTCGACGGAGAGGGCACGCTGGCGCTTCCCCACGGAGAGGGATATGTTCTGACGTCTCCGGTGGCATCGGACGAACTTGACCGCGTGCTTCTCAGCATTCAATCCGGGCTCGTGAAGAAGCCGGAGTGAAGCTCACCGCGGTCTGGAGATAAAATGGAGCCAATGACGGCTTCCCGACTCCTGTTTCTCGCGTGCCTTCTCACCTTCACTTTCCCGGCCGGCCGAGCGGCCGAAACGTACAACGGTCCGCGCCCGCCAAAGCCCGATGTTCTCTACCTCGTACACGCGGACAATCTCGTCGTAACCGAGGTGGTTCAGGCTTGGGAGCAAACCAAGAAGGACGACACCATATACACGGTCGAGGGCGCTGCCTCTTCCGTACGCACCCCTCTGGCAGAGCCGATCTTCCTGGTTCAGAAGAACTCTATCACGCCGATTAAGCTCTTTCTCTACCGGTTCGAGGTTAAGGATGGTAAACGCGTGATCGAGTTCTCAAAGAAAAGGAGGGAAAGTTCCAGGAGGTACCGCATGGTGGTCACGGAACTGGCTGAAAATCTTTACCAACTGGAAATCAATGAACCGCTGGAGAACGGCCAGTATGGCATCAGTCCCGACGGCTCCAGTCAGGTTTTCTGCTTCGACGTCTATTGATCCTGGCGTCGTGACAAGATTCACGCATCCCGCACGGCTGCGGGGCGCTTCTCCGCAATAGCTTGATAAAATTTCTGTTTATGTTCCCGAAGGCCCTTCCATAGGCGGGTGATAACTTGATCAGTCGCGTTCTCAAGGCCTTTCAATATCGGGATTTCAGGCTGCTTTGGTACGGTGCCTGCACTTCGAGTGTCGGAACCTGGATGCAGAAGCTCGCGCAGAGCTGGCTCGTCCTTCAGATCTCGGGTTCTCCCTTCCTGCTTGGCCTTGATTCCTTCCTGGGCGAGATTCCGATCTTCCTGTTTTCGCTGATCGGCGGCGTCGTGGCCGATCGCATGGATCGCCGCCGTCTGCTTCTGGTTTCCCAGTACATTCAGATGAGCTGCGCCTTCCTCCTGACGGCGTTGATCATCCTCGATGTGGTGAAGGTATGGCACATTCTGGCGCTCTCCTTCACGGTTGGCCTCGCGCAGGCTTTTGGGGGGCCAGCCTACCAGGCTCTGATCCCGACCCTGGTTCCCCCGCAACACCTCTCGAACGCCATCGCGCTCAACTCGATCCAGTTCAACCTTGCTCGGATCATCGGCCCGATGATCGGCGGGCTCGCCCTCACCAAACTGGGCGCCGCGTGGTGCTTCGGACTGAACGGCTTGTCGTTCGTGGCGGTGATCATTTCCCTTCTGACCATACAGGTCCGGTTCATCCCGTCGCCGACCAAGGAGTCGATGCTTTACAGCATGAAGCAAGGGATCGGGTTTATCCGCAAGCAAGGTGGAATGGAGCCCCTCATCGCGCTGGCCTTCCTGATGACCGCACTTGGCACTCCGCTCATCGTCTTTCTTCCGGTATTTGCGAAGGTTGTCTTCCAGCACGGCCCAAGCACTTACACGCTCTTTCTGTCTCTGACGGGCGCGGGCGCCGTGCTGGGAGCCTTGTTGGTAGCTGGTTTGGGAAATATTCGGAGGATGGGACGCACTGCGCTGCTGACGCTTCTGGCTTTCGGAATGTGCGTGTTCGGATTTGCCGTTTCGAAGTCACTCGTTTTGAGTTGCGTGATCGTGGCTCTGGGCGGAATTGCCATGACGATGGCTTTCTCCCTGGTCACGTCGCTCGTGCAGACGATCACCCTGGACGAAATGCGGGGTCGCGTCATGAGCGTGTACAACGTTGCCTTCCGCGGCGGCATGCCCTTTGGAAGCCTGGCCACCGGCTCACTGGTGCCGATCTTCTCAGCGCCGGTGGTTCTTGCCTGGAACGGCTGCCTGCTCTTCGTGCTCGGCTTGTATTTTCTTGTTGTGCACAGGCGGGTGGCATCCCTATAGAATTGAGAATTATGCGCATAGCGGTGATTCCTGGAATCCTGTTGCTTGCCGCAACGCTTGCCGGCTCGGAGTTCGACGCCGCTCGCGACGCGCAAGACGTGAGGAAGCTCGAGGCAATCGTCGCGAAGTTAGCTGACGCTGCCCAAAAGAACAACAGGGATGCGCGGGCCTATTACAAGCTGGCCCTGGCAAGATCCTACCTCTCGAGCGTCAGGATGGAACTGCATGACAAGGCGAATGCGAAGGCGGTCGCTGAGGCGGGGATCCCTGCGGCCGAGAGAGCTGTCGCGCTCGCCGGGAACGTCGCGGAACATCACAGGATCCTGGGTACCCTTTGTGGGCAAGTGATCCCCACTAATGTGTTTTCCGGGCTCAAATGGGGCCGCTGCGCGCTGGATTCGATCAACAAGGCAATCGAGCTCGATCCAAGATCCTCCGACGCTTACCTGAGCCGCGCGATCGGGAACTATTATCTGCCCGAGGCCTTCGGCGGAGGTCCTGAGTTGGCAGTCCAGGATTGCCGGAAAGCAATTCAGTTGAATCAGAAGTCCTCCGAGGCATACTTGTGGCTCGGCATCGCTCTGCGCAAGTTGAACCGGAACGGGGAAGCGCGGGCGGCGATTCGCAAATCGTTGGAATTGAATCCCAAACGTGTGTGGGCGAAGCAGCAACTCGAGAAGATACCGGCTAAGTAATGCGCAAACTTCTGCTGGTCGCTGCCACCATCATCCTGTTGACTGCGCTTGGGTACGTGGTGTTCCCCGGCCACACGTTCCTGTATTCGGATTCGCAAATCTACGTCCCAATCCTGGAGCGCTATCAGGACCCCACGTTGTTCACGCGCGACCTTGTCGCGTTGACACCTCACGTCTCGTTCACGATTTACGATGAAGCCACGCTCGCCCTGAGGCGATTGACGGGGCTGGACCTCCAGGCCGTGCTCGGATTTCAGCAACTTCTGTTCCGCGCACTTGGCATTTTCGGCGTGTTCCTGATCGCGGCATCGATGGGGCTGTCGCGACGCATGTCGATGGGCGTCGCGGCCATCTACGGGCTTGGCGCCTCGATTCCAGGGCCCACGGTGCTCACGATCGAATACGAACCGGTACCCCGTGGTTTTGCGGTTCCCCTATTGCTCCTGGCAGCCGGTCTGGTCGCGCAGGGACGGGATCTATGGGCCGGTATCGCCGCCGCCCTGGCGTTTCTTTACCATCCGCCGTCCGTGTACAACTTCTGGGGCCTCTACTTCCTCCTGACGCTCTGGCCCAATAAACCCACTGTGATGGGACGACGCATTTGGGGGCTGCTGCCGATGCTCTGTGCCGTGGTGGCGTTGCTTTTTCTGTCGCGTCTCCAGCCGGGCGTATCTGAAACGCAGCCGTTTTTCAGCCGGATCGGCCCGGAACTCGAGAAATTGCAGCGGATGCGTGCGCCATACGTTTGGGTGTCGGTATGGCCCGGTTTTTGGTACGCGCATTACATATTCCTGTGGTTGGTTTCGCTCGCGGCGTTTTGGAGAGTGCGGAAGTCGGTCCCCGAAGATTTGAAACCTTTTCTCGTGGGTCTGCCATTTCTTGGCGTGCTAAGCCTGCCACTTTCGTACTTGCTGCTCGAAAAGCTCAACTGGATCATTACTCCTCAGATCCAGCCTTTACGCGCGGTGTTGTTTATCACGCTTTTCGCGGGAGTTCTCGCTTCCATCGCGGGCGTGAAGGCCGCTGAAGCACGACGCCGCACCGAGAGCGCCGTTTGGTTCCTCATCGCTTTCGCTATTCCGATCCACACTCGTGTTCTCGAGATCCTTCCCCCGGATTTCCGCCAGCCCCTGCTTTTGCGGAGGGCGGCCCTCGCCGCAGGGCTTGCCTGTATGGCGGCCCTAACCGCATGGGCAGTGTCACGGCAGAAACGGTGGGCTACCGGCGCGGTTGCAGCGCTGGTGTTGGCGCCGTTGTTTCTGATCCCGCGCTGGGGAAAGGTCGTGAACTACACCGAGCTTCGAACGCCGGGCTTGACTGAGTTGTGCAATTGGGCCAGGACGAACACAGCCAAGGACGCCATGTTCCATTTCCCGGACGCGGGCCGCGCTTTCTATCCCGGAGTTTTCCGCGCCGGCGCCCTGCGGGCTGTCTATGTGGACTGGAAGGCGGGCGGCCAGGTTAATTTCCTGCCGCACCTTGGCCTCGAATGGTGGCAGCGATGGAGCACGACCATGGACGGCAAGTTCCGGGCCGACAGGATTCCGCTGTATCTCTCGTTGGGAATTGATTACGTGGTCGTGCGGTCGAAGAACCGCCGGGCCGATCGAGTCCCCGTCTTCGAGAACGCAGAGTACGCCGTGTATGCGCTACGGAAGCCTGGAACAACAACGGGGACGCTGCAGATGTCCTACCGGGTCGAGAGAAATTCTTCCACTTCGCGGCGTGCCGGGACCGATGCCTGCGCACCCAGGCGCGTGACACTGATCGCGGCTGAGGCGTTAGCGAAACGCAACGCTTCTTCGATGGGCTTTCCCTCGGCCAACGCCACGGCCAATCCGGCGTTGAACGTGTCGCCGGCTGCAGTCGTGTCGCGAGCCTCAACCTGAAAACCTGGAGCGCTAACCTCCCGGTCGCCGTCCAGGCAGAAGCAGCCGCCTTCACCCAGCTTCAGAATCACCGTCCGTGGGCCCAACTTCTGCAACGCGTGTGCCAGCGCGGGAGCTTCGGCAGGCGAAACCCGAGTGACCGGGCGCCCCAAGAGAATGCAAGCTTCGCTTTCGTTCGGTGTCAGAATATCCACGGCCGACAGAAACTCTTTTGAAAGCGCCTGCGCCGGAGCCGGATCGAGAATGGTCCGGGCTCCTTCTTCCCGCGCCGCTATGAGGGCTTGCGCAACGGTATCGAGTGGGGTCTCCAACTGGAACAACACGTACCGTGCACCGCGAAACACCTGCCGCATCGCGCCGACATCCGGCGGATGCAGTTCATGATTGGCGCCCGAGGCGACCACGATGGAATTTTGCCCGGAACGCTCCACCCAAATGAGCGCGACACCGGTCGGCTGAGAACGTGTGGCATGGACAAAGGTCACGTCCACGCCTGCCGCCGAGAGGCTTGCCTTGAGATGATCGGCGAACAGGTCATAGCCCACTCGCCCCACCATGCGTACTGAAACAGTTGACCCGCCTAGCCTTCCGGCGGCGCACGCTTGGTTGGCGCCCTTGCCCCCTGGGATCATCTGAAAGTCGCGGCCCAGCACAGTTTCGCCCGGTGCGGGCAGGTGCTCCACAGACACCACAAAATCCATGTTGAGGCTGCCGACTACCGCGAGCGCAGGCGTCAGTGGGTGAGGTCGATGCCGAGTTTCTTCAGTTCCTCGGCGTAATAGCGCCTATGCAGCAGGTCCCACTCCTCGGTTCCTTCGGCGATTTCGCGTTTTTGAGAACGGATCTTCAGGCGGGCTGCGCGATCCACCTTATCTTCGATATGCAGCAATTCGCTCATCTGCTGCACAATCTCGAGGCGGACGTCGTTCGAGTCCTTCTTAACGCGCACGTCGCGGGACTTCCGGAGCGCCGTGACGAGTTTGTGGGAGATGTCGTTCACCTTGTCCCGCGAGAGCTTCATGTTGTCGCCCGAATCGCGGCCGGACGCCCGGATCACTTTCCGTTGAGAGATCAGGGTGTTCTTTATGCGGCGGAACATCTCCTGGTAGCTGACATTCTCGCGCCGCATGTAGTCGCTGTACTGGCTCAGGATCTCCCGGACTTCGTCGTTAAGACGGTCCTCGACCTGGAGTTCCTCCGTGATTACATTGGCCACAAGCTCGACCGCAGCGTCACGGTTTGTAGTTTCAATAATTTGGGGAGTCAGTTTGGCGACCAACTGGCGGGACAGATAGGCGATTAGTTCCCTGGGAAGAAGCATCCTATGGTTGTTCCGCTCCTCTGCATCGGTTCAATGTTTAGTCTACTTTCCGGCGGGCGGCAGTGTCAAACTTTTGGCCATTCACGTGATCCGGAAACCCTCCAATGTGGTATCACGAGATTTAAACATAAACCTATGGATGCCATCGAAGCCTTAAAGACCCGCCGGAGCGTGCGCGCCTACCGGACCGATCCGATTCCGCGGGAAGTCCTGGAAGACCTAATTGATTGCGCCCGCCTCGCGCCTACGGCCATCAACATCCAGCCGTGGGAGTTTATCGTCGTGACAAAGCCCGACCGGCTGCGCGCCCTTGCCGAAGCCACCGACCACGGAAAGTTCATCGCAGACGCCACTGCCTGTGTTGTCGTGCTGTCGCGGGAAACAAAGTATTTTCTTGAGGATGGAAGCGCAGCCACGACGAATATCTTGACGGCGGCCCACGCGCACGGGCTGGCAGGCTGCTGGGTGGCGGGGGATAAGAAGCCATATGCGCCCGAAATCTGCCGCCTCGCCGGCGCGAAGGAGGGTTTCCGGCTGATTAGCCTGATTCCGCTCGGTTACCCGGCCGAAACACCCGCCAAGCCGAAGCGGCCCCTGTCCGACGTCTTGCATTGGGAACAATTTTGACGCCAACGGGCGATCGATCGGTGAAACCCAAAAGGCAACCGGCACGTTTTATAGTAGAGTGTGATGTCTCAGAACTGTTCTTTTCGACTGGTCGGCCCGGCGGCCTTGACGTTGCTTATCGCAGCGTCCGCATTTGGCGGTACGAATCCATACCTGGACCGCCTGCCTCTGCGGTTTGAGGCGAATACCGGTCAGACCGATAAACAGGTCAGGTTTTATACCAAGTCCTCTGATTACACCCTTTTCCTGACCGGACGCGAAAGCGTTCTTGCTGCCGGCAAGCGGACCTTGCGCATGAGCCTACGCGGCGGTAATCCGGAGCCCCTGGTTGAGGGAGTGAACAAGCTTCGCTCGCGCAGCGACTACTTCCTCGGCAACCGGCCGGACCGTTGGACGAAGGGCGTGCCGCACTACTCCCGGGTGGCATACAGAAATGTGTATCCCGGGATCGATCTCCTTTATTACGGCCTGGAACGACGGGTGGAGCACGACTTCATCGTCTCCCCAGGGTCGGTTCCAAGCCGTATCCACATGCAGTTTTCCGGTGCGGACAAGATGTCCCTCGACGCGGCGGGCGACCTGGTGATGACACTTGGCCGGGAGCAGGTGCGGCAATTGAAACCTGTCGCCTACCAGGAAATCGGCGGGGAACGGAATTCCGTTGAAGTTTCCTACCGCTTGCTCGGAAAGAATGAAGTCGGGTTCTCTGTGGGACGCTATGACGCATCGCAGCCGCTCGTGATCGACCCTGTCCTTGTGTACTCCTCGTACATCGGCGGCTCCAAGACCGACGTCGCAACCGCCGTCGCCGTGGACGGAGACGGATACATGTGGGTGGCGGGTTACACATACTCGGTCGACTTCCCGATTACGGAAGCGAACACCATTGAGGATGAGGAAGACGACGACGAGAACAGCGGGCGCGATGTATTCGTCGCGAAGTTCGATCCGAAGCTGTCAGGAGAAGATTCCCTGGTGTATTCCACGTTCCTTGGCGGGTCGGCGGACGAAGAGCCGAGCGCGATCGTTGCCAAGGATGGTTTCATCTACCTCTGCGGCACAACGTACTCGTCAGACATGCCCTGGGGCGGCAACGCCCATGACACCGACAACAACGGATCGCGCGATACGTTCGTGTACAAGCTGTATCCGGGCGACACCGGTGACAACGCGCTGTGGTACGGCTCGACGGTCGGAGGAGCAGAGAACGAGTGGGCCTATGGCTTGGCTGTGGATGACGCCGGCAAGATTTATGTGACCGGGACGACAGTCTCCGAGACATTCCCGACGACGGACAACGCGTACCAGACGGTCAATGCGATAGACGATGACGAGGACACGACTTACGATGCGTTCCTGTATGTCATCGATCCCTCCATAACGGATACGACCAAGGACAGTCTCGTGTATAGCACGTATCTTGGCGGCACGAGTACGGACATCGCGACCAGTGTCGCGATTGATGCGGCTGGGAAGGCCTACATCACCGGCTACACGCTCTCGAGCAATTTCCCGATTTCAGCAGAGGCATACCAAACGGCAGCCAAGGGTAACGGCGACATTTTCATAGTCCGGATGGATGTATCCAAAACGGGCACCGCCGCGCTCGATTACTCCACGCTGTTCGGCGCAAGCAAATTCGAGATGCCATACGGCATTGCGATTGATGCAGCGGGCTTTGTCTACGTGACGGGATATACGCTGTCGGAAGACTTTCCGCTTACGGCATCGTCGTATCAGGACAGCCTGAAGGGGACCTCCGACATTTTCGTGTCGAAATTCGACTTCAGTGCTCTGCCTGGGACGTTGGTTTACTCGTCACTTTTTGGCGGCAGCAACGTAGACGTTCCGTACGCCATCGCGCTCGACGAAACCGGCAGGGTCTTTGTGACGGGTTACACCTACTCAGCCGATTTTCCGATCGCGGGCGAACCGATCCAGTCGGCCAAGTCTTCGCTTTCCGATGCTTTCGCGGCGGTGATTGACACGTCGCTGTCCGGCACGGACGCCCTCGTGTGGTCCTCGTATTTCGGCGGTTCCAGCATGGACATGGGGTACGGCATCGCGGTGGATGATGCCGACGCTTTGTATGTCGCCGGCTACACCAAGTCGAAGAACCTGATAGTCACCGACAACGCCCACAAGGGTTGGAGCGACGATTTCATCAACGGCTTCTTCTTCAAGTTCGACCTCAAGAGCGGGAGCAGCAGCACAGCCGAGGGTAGCGGCGAAGAGACAAATCCTGCTAGCGTCACCCTGCTCAAGAGCAAGAATTAGTACTGGAATCTGAAACTTCGGGGC
This sequence comes from Bryobacteraceae bacterium, assembly GCA_039680545.1. Lineage (GTDB taxonomy): Bacteria > Acidobacteriota > Terriglobia > Bryobacterales > Bryobacteraceae > JAEHDI01. The sequence goes on from JBDKSR010000139.1 coordinate 15,334, forward strand.
TTTCGGTCACAGGCCGGAGGCCCCTTTCCCTCCTCCTCGTTAATCCACTGATCCACAAAGAGATCCCGATCTGCGCGCGCCGTGGGCGTGGCTCACGCCGGCATGAAACCCAACATCGCAGTGTTAAAGTGCGTTTGAGACATTCCGATGTCACGAACGATCAGAATACTATCCATTGACGGTGGGGGCATTCGAGGGGTCATCCCCGCCATGGTCCTGGCAGAAATAGAAAAGGCCACTGAGCGACCCATTGCCGAGTCTTTTGACTTGATCGCAGGCACATCAACGGGCGGGATACTGGCGCTCGCACTCACGAGGCCGGACGCTAGCGGAAAACCTGCTTACTCCGCGCGCGACCTCGTTTCTCTCTACGAGCAGGAAGGTCACCGCATTTTCCACCGAAACACGTGGCACAGACTTCACGCCGCTGGAAACCTGCTGGACGAAAAATACCCGGCCGAAGGCCTCGAAGGGGTCCTCGCGCAATATTTCGGTGAAGCGCGGCTCAAAGAGGCACTGACCGATGTGCTCATCACCGGGTACGAGACCGAGCGCCGTTTTCCGTTCTTCTTCAAAAGCGCCAACGCCTGCGTCAATCCGGAATACGACTTTCCGATGCGCCTGGTCGCGCGGGCCACATCAGCCGCGCCAACCTATTTCGAACCCCTCAAACTGCCGGCGGAAGGAACGGCTGGATACTACTCGTTAATCGACGGCGGCGTGTACGCCAACAACCCGTCCATGTGCGCGCTGGTTGAAGCTATCACGAGGAACCCCGAAGCGGACAACTTCCTCGTAGTCTCAATCGGCACAGGGGAATCGACGTGCCCGCTCCGCCACAAGGACATTAAGGACTGGGGTTTGGCATCGTGGGCCCAGCCGGTGCTCAATATCGTCTTCGACGGCGTCAGCAACACCGTGGATTATCAGTTGCGGCAATTGCTATCGGGCCCGGGCGAACCGCCCCGCTATTGGCGTTTTCAATTGCGGCTCGACGCCCAGACGGGTTCGATGGACGATGCAAGTCCCGACCACATCCGACGGCTGAAGCTTCTCGCGGAGTCGTTGATTCGCGAGCGGTCGGCGGACATCCAGACGCTGTGCGCATCGCTCCGGCGAGCTTCGTGATCGAGTCCATCAACGGGCCTCCGGTAGCGTGGCGCGGGCCCCGGTTTCGGTGTTACCATCTTTTTCCGAATGGCACTTGTTCGCTGGCAATCCGCTTTTGACTTCCTGGTTCTGGCGTTCGTGCTCTATGCAGTGCTGCGCTGGGCAGGACAAACGCGCGCACTCCGCGTCATTCTGTGGATCGTTGGTGTACACGCGGCTTCCCGCCTGGCCAGTTGGTTTGATCTCATCGTGACGAGTTGGGTGCTCAACGCCTTCAGCTTGCTGCTGCTCGTGATTCTTCTGTTCGGCTTTCAGCCTGAACTTCGCGATGCGCTCCTCAGGCTGGACCGTATGGTCCGGCTTGGCCTGCAATCCACCATCCAGGTGTTCGGCACCGGAAACCGGGAGATTGCGGCGGCCGCGTTCCGCATGGCTTCCGAACGGCTCGGTGCGCTGATCGTGATCGCGCGCAATGATTCGCCGCGCGAATTGATCAGCGGCGGAGTGGCGGTCGGCGCTGAGATCACGCCCGAACTGCTCCTCGCGATTTTCCGGAAGGAATCACCCCTCCACGACGGCGCAGTGATCGTCGAAGGGAACCGAATCGCACGCGCGGGCGCCGTGTTGCCGTTGACGCAGCGGGAGATCGTTCCGCCGGAATATGGGACCCGGCACCGTGCGGCAATGGGGCTCGCCGAACGCACCGACGCGCTGGTCGTTGTAGTGTCCGAAGAACGCGGCGCCGTGACCTTGATGAACGGAAAGGCCATGACGCCGATGACGGACGTCGATACGCTTGCCGGGATTCTCAGCGAACAGCGCATGCGCGCACCGCAGGCCCAACCGCACAAGTTTTCGCAAGCTCTGTTCGGCAATCTGCGTTACAAGTTCGCCGCGCTCGGTATTGCGGGCCTGGTGCTGGGCATGTCGGTCCTCTCGACTGAGACTACTGTGCGGACACTGAGTGTTCCGGTCGAGTTCGCCAATGTCCCTCCTGGGATGGCAATTTCCAGTCAATCCACTAACCATATCGAAGTCCAGTTACGCGGCGGCCGCTGGCTCATGGATTCACTGGACGCCTCCGCGCTTGTGGCGCGCGTGGACCTTCGCCGCGCCGATCAGGGGCTCCAGGAAGTGCGAATCCGTCCGGACTCCATGAACCTCCCTCCAGGAGTGATTGTGGACCGCGTCGCGCCGACCGCAGTCTCCGTTCGTCTCATACGCCGCATACGCTGAGCGTTACGGCGCTTGCGGCCACCCGTTACACTATTCCTCATGAGGCTGCATTCAACGGTGGCGGCTCTTGCGTTCTGCGCGGGCCTGATGGCCCAGACCCCCTGTCAACCGACACCGGCTTACTCACCCTGCGACATCGCTTTCGAACTCTCCGCGGACGAACTGAATGCACACCCCAATCCCTACTTGAGCGTCGAACTCAAGGCTGAGTTCCGTTCGCCGCGTTACCGGACGTTTCTCATGCCGGCATTCTGGGACGGCGGAAACCGATTCGTGATCCGATTCACTCCGACGGACCCCGGCAAGTGGGATTATCGCCTCACAAGCAACATCGCGCGGTTCGACGGAAAGATGGGCTCGATTGAAGCCCTGCCCAGCGATTCGCCTGGCTTTGTGCGCCCGCGGAACGTTCACCATTGGGGGTACACAGAGACAAATCAGCCGCACCTCTGGATGGGCGATACGTGCTACCGCTTCGCCTTTCTCGATCAAGCGATATTCGAGAAACTCATCGAAGTCCGCGCACAGCAGAAGTTCAACCACATACGCGGCCTCGTGCTCGGCTGGGAGGAGGACGCGGCAAAGGTCTTCCCCTCCCCGGACCAGCCTGACGT
>JBDKSR010000140.1:0-2913 GCA_039680545.1 Bryobacteraceae bacterium
CTGAGAACATACCTCTTCCAGCGCGGATTTCTCGATGGCGTCGAAGGGTTGACCATCGCCTACATGGCGGCGTTCTACAACTTCGTCAAATACGCTAAAGCGAGAAACATGAGCTGATATGCGGGTCCTGCACATCGACACGGGCAGGGAAATGCGGGGCGGGCAGTGGCAGGTCCTGCGTTTGCTGGAAGGACTCGCGGCGGCCGGTTGGATGCCGGTGCTGGCGGCCCCGTCAAAATCAGAACTTGTGCGTAGAGCGGCGGGTGCGGGCATCCGGTGTGAAGAACCACGGATGACGTCGCTCGCGGATCTGGCGCGCGAGTCGGATTTAGTTCACGTCCATAGCGGGCGTTCCCATGCGATCGCGGCCGTGCTCGGGCTCAAGCCTCTCGTGGTTGCGCGGCGCGTGGCGTTCCCGGTGAAGCGCTCGTTCCTTTCGCGCTGGAAGTACGGCCGGGCGGACAAGTACATCGCCATCTCGAAATGCGTTCAGGATACTTTGCTTGATGCAGGAGTCCCGCCGGAGAAGATTACAGTGGTCTACGACGGCGTGCCCCTGAACGAACAGCAGGCGGAGGGCGGCCTGATTGTCGCGCCGGGGAGTTGGGACCCGATGAAGGGACGAGTCGTCGTGGCGCGGGCGGCCGAGCTTTCCGGGATTCCGATACACTTTTCTGATAGCCTTGACGACGATCTTCGCCGCGCGCGCGTCTTCGTCTACATCACAAAGCAGGAAGGGCTAGGCTCGGCCGTGTTGCTGGCGATGGCGTCGGGCGTGCCCGTGGTTGCAAGCCGCGTGGGCGGCCTTTGTGAAGTGATCGAAGACGGCGAGACGGGCTTGTTTGCCGGGAACAGTCCGGAGGAGATCGCAGCCGCAGTGCGCCGGTTGCTCGACGACGCGGATCTGCGTCGGAGATTGGCTGTGCGGGCGCGCGAGCGTGTGAAGGAAAGGTTTTCTGTGGAGCGAATGGTCCGCGAAACGGTGCGTGTTTACGAAGAGGTGCTGAAATGATGGCCGCTGGAATCGCGTTTCTGGCTGGATTGCTGATCGGCAGTTTCCTGAACGTGTGCATCTACAGGATGCCTAGAGACCTCTCCGTGGTGTGTCCGCGCTCTTATTGCCCGGAGTGCAAGGCAATGATCGCCTGGTTCGACAACATCCCGCTCGTGAGTTACATTCTTCTGCACGGGAAGTGCCGGCGCTGCGGCGCGCGGATTCCGCTGCGCTATCCGGTTGTCGAAGTGCTCACGGGGTTATTGTTCTTTGCGGCCGTGGCGATCCTGGGGCCGAATACGGCGGCCGTCAAGCTGTGCGTTTTCGCGGCGTTGATGATCGGCCTGATGTTCAGCGACCTCGAACAGCGGATTCTTCCCGACGAGTTCACTTACGGTGGCGCGGCGATTGGAATTGTTCTGGCGCTCGTGACGCCGATGGAGCCCGGCCTTGCCTATGTATTCATCGGCCCGCCTTGGGATGGACGCTGGACGTCGCTCGCGGAATCTTTGCTGGGAGCGTTCGGCGCAACCGGAATCCTGTGGTTCGTGGGTTTCCTGTATGAGAAAGTGCGGCACCGTTCCGGTTTGGGCTTCGGCGACGTGAAGATGATCGGGACGGTCGGGGCTTTCCTCGGCCTGCATGGAGCTTTGCAGACGATGATCGTGGGGTCGCTGGTGGGGTCGATTGCCGGACTGATCTACATCAAAGCGACGAAGAAGGATTATTCGACGTATGAGTTGCCCTTCGGCACGTTTCTGGGAATCTCGGCGCTGGTCGTCGCCGCTTTGCGAGTACTGTTCGCTCCAGCGGTATGAGTTCCGCCGCAAGCGCTTCACGCCAACTGCATGGCGCTCCAGGGGATATGCATTCCGGTGATTTGCGCGGTGACAGTGTAGTATAGATAGTTGACTGCATGAAAGCGTTGTTCGAAGTGCTGCAGCCGGGCGGCGAGGAGTGGGCTCTCGCCGAGACCATTGACCCGAACCGGCTTCCCGCACATATCGCAATCATCATGGACGGAAACGGCCGCTGGGCAAAGCGCCGTAACCTGCCGCGTGTCGCAGGGCACAAGGCGGGCGTGGAACCGGTGCGCGTCACCGTCGAAACATGCGTGCGGATGGGCATAAAGGCACTGACTCTCTATGCGTTTTCGGTCGAAAACTGGAAGCGTCCGCGGGCGGAAGTGGACACGCTGTGGCGTCTGCTTCGGATTTACCTGCGGCAGGAATTGCCGAATCTGGTTCGGAACGATATACGTCTGGGGACCTTTGGCAGAGTAGAGGCGCTGCCGGGTCCCGCGCGGGAAGAACTCGAAGCCGCTGTTCGCGCCACGTCGTCGAACCTCGGCCTGCAAGTGAATCTGGCCATTAACTATGGCGGACGGACCGAATTGGTTGACGCCATGAACTCCATCCTTGAATCGGCGCGTAAGGAAGGGCGGCTCGACAGCCTGGCAGTCGATGAAGACGCCATTTCCGCACACCTCTATACGGCCGGGCTCCCCGACCCGGACCTACTAATACGGACTTCGGGGGAGATGAGAATCAGCAATTTCCTGTTGTGGCAGATCGCGTACGCCGAACTCTACGTCACGGAGACCCTCTGGCCGGATTTCACGCGCACGGAACTGCTGCGAGCCATCATCGACTATCAACGGCGCGACCGCCGATTCGGCGGATTGAGTCCCAAGTGCGCGCCATCCTCAGCGGGACCTCGCTTTCTCACGACAGGTGTGACCTCCCGATGAAGCGGATAGCCACGGCGCTAGTGCTCATCCCGCTGATGGTATACGTCACGCTGTGGGCACACCAATGGGTCTTTCTTGCGGTGTTGCTGTCCGTGGCACTCCTTTGCTTCCGCGAATTCAGTGACATTATCACGAAGCACGGATTCGACCGTCCGGGACCCATCGGGTA
>JBDKSR010000141.1:0-2824 GCA_039680545.1 Bryobacteraceae bacterium
CTTGACGTGACAATGGGCACGGGCTGGCCGTACGGCGGCCCCTGGATCACTCCGGAGTTCGCTGCACGAATGATCCGGATACGCGAAAGTTCCGAGCCGCTGAAGCCTGGTGAGGAACTGGTAGCCAGATTCGGAGACCGCAGCGTCGTGTCCGCTCCAACCGGCAGGATGGTGCGGGCCACTTCGGTCGGCAACGAAGGCCTCCAAATGGACCATTACAGCAAGGCGGCGCTACAGCGGCACCTTGATGCCGCGGGCGAGAGACTTTGGAGCGCCGTCAAAGTTCCTGGAATACGGTCGTTCTGGTTTGACAGTCTGGAAGTATACGACTCCAATTGGACGCCGGGTCTGCTGAAGCAATTTGAAGAGCGGCGTGGCTACGATTTGAAGCCACTGCTGCCACTGCTGTTCGGGGAAGCCACACCGGAGGGCCGGCAGGTGCGGTACGACTACTGGCGAACCTTATCGGAACTGGCTACCAATAATTTTCTCAAACCACTTCAGGAGTGGTGCTATCGCAAAGGAATCCAACTATCGGGTGAACCTTACGGCCAACCGCCTCTGACGCTGGGCAGTTCGCGTTACGTCGACCGCGTTTTCGGTGAGCACTATGAGTGGCGGATGTTCAACGCGTCGCGTTGGGCCAGCTCTGGGGCCCATCTGCACGGGAAAAACGTGGTTGGCGCGGAGGCGTGGACCTGGCTGGCACGTCCCAACCGCTTTGGCGAGACGCTGGAGCAGTTAAAGCTGGCCTCGGACATGCACTTCGTATCGGGAATCAACACGTTGATGGGCGTTGCATACTACTACACGCCGGAGTCGGCGGGCAAGCCTGGTTGGGTAGGGTACAACGGTCCTATTTTGAATCACAACCAGACGTGGTGGCCGTATTTCCCGCTGTTCGGCCGGTACGTACAACGTGTCAGCTACCTGCTTCAGCAGGGGCGTCCGGTGGCGGATGTGGCCCTCTACCTGCCGGTTGGTGACGCATTTGCCCGTACGCCGGCAACAGGTCTCATGAACCTTTATTTCTATGGTGTGCGCGACCTGTTGAACGGCGGGCGTTATCCGGAATTCGGTCTGGAGAATGCGATGAAGGGGGACATGCCAGTCGTGTCCACGCTGATCAACAACGGTTACAGTTTCGACGGTATCGACAGCTCGACGCTGCCGGACGCGAAGATCGAGCGCGGACATCTGAAGATGGGTTTGGGGGATTACCGCGTGGTGGTGTTGCCGGGGTTGGTTGGCATCCCGCCGGCAGATCTGGAGAAACTGGCGGAGTTTGTCCACTCCGGCGGATGTCTGATCGCGACGAAGCGGCTGCCCGAAGTAGCCTACGGGTGGAAATCCTATCAGTCGGAAACGGAAAAGCTGAAGGGCCTGGTGCAGCAAATGTTTGCTGGCGGCAAGTACGGCAAGGGGCGCACTTTCTTTGTGAAGGAGGAAGGGGAGGCGTACCGGGAGGCGCTCTTCGCTTGCCTGCCTGCTGACCTGCAACTCGAAAAGGGAGACCACGACGTTGCCTTCGTCCATCGTCAGTTACCGGACCAGGACTTCTATTTCGTAGCGAACCTGGGACCGGAAGAGAAGCTCCTGCCAATGAAGTTTCGTGCTCGAGGGAGCGAGGTCGAGCTTTGGGACCCGATGACCGGGAGTATCTCATCGGGCTGGGACGGCAAGCTGCACCTGGATCCCTACGGATCGATGGTAGTCCGGGTGGGTGACACTGGCAGTCCCAAGGTGAGATCGCGGCCCCGAGAGGAGATCCGCCCGATGGAGGTGAGTGCGGTGTGGACGATCGAGGCCGGGGAACGGCCTGCGGTGCGATTGGAGCACCTCGGTTCGTGGATGGAGATTGCGGACATGCTGCACTTTTCCGGTACAGCGACCTACTCGACGGAAGTCGATGTCGATCTTCCTCGTGTGGGTCGAGTGGAACTCGATCTTGGCGAGGTGCGCGAGATTGCGGATGTGGTGGTGAATGGTGCCCCGGTGGGGGTCGCCTGGAAACGGCCGTACCGGGTCGATGTGACCTCGCAATTGCGGCGCGGCCGAAATTCGATCCAAGTGAAGGTGACCAATCTCTGGATCAACGCGTTGCTGGGGATGCCCCAACCGGACTATTCGGCGCTGCGTGCGAGGTTCGGATGGCGGTTCCCTGATCCGCTGGAGTGGAAGCAGTTCAAGCCATTCCCTTCAGGGCTCTTCGGGCCTGTACGTCTTTTGACTTACTCCGCAGGCAACTGAGGACCGGAAACGGGTGAGTTAATGCAGTTTTGGAAGACAATTATGCTAGTAACGCAACGATACTCGCGACTCGCAGCCTTCCTGTTGATAGCAGCCAATGTAGGTTTGTGCCAAAACTCCAGCCTCAATGGAAGCCCAAGATCAGCCGGGGCCAAGAGAATACAGCCTTCGACGTCCAGCATCGCGACACTGTTCCACACCCCCCCAGCGGCATCTGGGATGAGTGTCTACTGGGCCTGGTTTGGGCCGGCGGTGACGCGCGAGGGGATCGACAGAGATCTCGACAACATGAAAAGGGCCCACATAAGTGGGGCTGTGCTGCTACCGATGTACCCGATGTCTCTAGACGACCCGCAGGCCGGAATTAAGAACCTCCCGTTCTTGTCGTCCGAACACCTCGAGATGCTCAAATACGCGGCCGAGCAATGCCGCAAGAAGGGGATCAGTCTTGACGTGACAATGGGCACGGGCTGGCCGTACGGCGGCCCCTGGATCACTCCGGAGTTCGCTGCACGAATGATCCGGATACGCGAAAGTTCCGAGCCGCTGAAGCCTGGTGAGGAACTGGTAGCCA
>JBDKSR010000142.1:0-5549 GCA_039680545.1 Bryobacteraceae bacterium
CGCGTTGGGCCCGTGCTTCATCTCTCCCGCCGGATAGCCCTCGGCGTGAATGTAGGACAGCTCCTTGAGCTTGAGCGCACCCTCCAGGGCAATGGGGAAATGGACGCCACGGCCGAGGAAGAGAAAGTCCTTCGCCCGGTATAGCTTTCTGGCGAGGTCCTCTTCAACCTGTTCCCGGGAGAGCAACGATTCGAGCTTGGCGGGGATCTGGAGCAACTCGCCCGCGAGGGTTCGCGAAACGTCCTCCGAAAGCACTTCGCGCGATTGCCCGAGGTACATCGCCAAAAGCGAGAGCGCCGCGAGTTGGGCCGTGAACGTTTTCGTCGAGGCGACTCCAATCTCGGGACCGGCGTCCGTATAAAGCGTGCCGGCGGCCTCACGAGTCACCATCGAGCGAGGCACGTTACAGATCGCCAGTGTCTTCGAGCCCTTTTGATTCGCCTCCCTCAGAGCGGCGATCGTGTCGGCGGTCTCTCCGGATTGCGAAAGAATAACCGTAAGCACTTCGGGACCGAGGACGGGGTCGCGGTAACGGAATTCGCTTCCGTAGTCCACCTCGACAGGCACGCGGGCCAGTTTCTCGATCATGAACTTGCCCACCAGCGCGGCATGCCAGCTTGTCCCGCATGCCACCATCCTGACCTGGCGGAACTCCCGCAGTTCCTCGGGGGAGATGCCAAGTTCGTCGAGGACGATCGCGCCGGTGTCCGGGTTCACCCGGGCGGAGAGAGTCTCCCGCACGGCTCGCGGCTGCTCGTAGATCTCCTTGAGCGTGAAGTCCCTGTAGCCGCCCTTCTCGGTCATGATGGGGTCCCACAGGATGTGGGTTACCTGGTGCTTCACACGCCGCCCGTCGAAGTCCGTAAGCCGGACGCCTTCGCCCGTCAGCACAGCCATCTCGCCGTCGCTCAAGAAGAACATGTCGCGCGTGTGGGTCAGAATGGCGGGCACATCGGAGGCGACGAAGTACTCCCCGTCGCCGAGTCCGATCACGACGGGCGGCCCGGATCGGACGGCTACGATCTTCTCCGGATCAGAACGGGCAATGATCGCGAAAGCAAACAATCCGGTGAGCTGCCGTATTGCTTTTCGTACGGCATCCTCCAGATTGCCCTCGAAGTACTTTTCGATCAGGTGGGCAACGACCTCCGTATCGGTATCGGTCTGGAAGACGTGCCCTTCGGCGGCAAGCTGTTTCTTCAGCCCAAGATAGTTTTCGACGATGCCGTTGTGAACGACGACCACATCACCCTTGCAGTCACGATGGGGGTGAGCGTTTTCCTCCGTCGGACGCCCGTGCGTGGCCCACCGCGTGTGGCCAATACCATACGTGCCTTCCAGGGGACTGATCCGGATGGTTTCTTCGAGATTGTGCAGCTTCCCTGGGGTCCGGCGGATCGATAGCTTCCGGTCCTCATCGACTACCGCGATGCCGGCCGAGTCGTATCCCCGGTATTCGAGCCTGCGCAGGCCGTCCAGAATGATCGGGACCGCGCGCCGGTGACCGATGTAGCCGACTATACCGGACATCGGATAGACCCGCCTAGTCCAAAATCTCTACCCGGTATTCTTCAATCACCGGGTTCGCAAGAACATCACTCGCAATTTGCTTGATCTCTTTAAGGACCTCCTCCGTACTGGCGGTGGTATCGAGCGTAATATCGAAGAACTTCCCCTGCCTTACGTCGGTGATGTTCTTATGGCCGAGCCCAGCCAGCGCCGAACAGATGGTCTTGCCTTGCGGATCAAGAACAGTTGGTTTCAAGGTCACGTGAACGCGTGCTTTCATGGATTCTTTATTGTAAAGCCTGCGGCCTCGCGGCGTCCCGGCCCCCTCCGGACGGACCCGTTCGCGGCTCGAAAGCGAGGGCGCCTACACAGTTGGCACGCCGGGCATTGCCCCGGGTCCGCATACACAAACGTGGTTGCCTATCCGCCACGTACATTTAGCGGCTCCGCTGCATCAGTTCCCGGAGATATGAATTGATTCGAGTCTGGTACCCTTCGCCCCTCGCCTTCAACCACGCTATGACATCGGCATCGAGCCGGATGGTAACAGTTATCTTCTTGGGCCGATAGAATTTCCCAATCACTGCATCTGACGGAATCTCCCGAATCTCGGGAATATCCGTCAAGTCGATCTCCTGATCCAGTTTGGAAGCGAGTTTTTGAAGTTCCTTGCGTTTCTCAGCCGATAGCTTGGGCATAGAGTCTCCTTTCCCGGCGAGTCGCCAGACGGGCTGAAATGATGCGAATTGCCTCTTCTGGTCCCTCTTCCCGATACGTATGCACGACTACCAGAATGACCACATCCTCAATCGAACCGATTGCGTGCCAACGCTCCTCCCCGTCCGTCACCCGCTCTACGAAATTCACGCAGAAGGGATCATCGAAAACTAACTCCGCTGTCTCAAAGTCGATGCCGTGCTTCGTCTTGTTGGTCTCATTCTTCGCCTGATCTCACTCGATCCGCATCCGTATTTACACTGTCGTACGTACATATTAGTAAAGTCAAGTGGCGTGTGAGAGTCAAGTTTGTGAACGTCCGAGGGGGTGTCGGAACATTCTTGGCCCAAAAGAGCCATGCTGGTAGTAGGATAGACACGCATGATGGCAAACAAATGGAAGGTGACCCTCGGTCTGGCCGCGCTCTTAGCGGTGTTCCTCCTCGGTTTCATCCCACAGTTCCTGAAGGCGCGACGGTTGTCTGCCGACCTTGACGCAGCGCGTAATGAACTGGCGGTGCTTCACACCAGGGACCAGATCTCGCACTTGCGGGACCTAGCGGCCTCGATGTACGTAGAGGTGAACCGGAAAAACTTCGGCGTGGCAGGTGAGCGCGCGACCGAATTCTTCGATAAGGCAGGCAACTTGGCTGGCACGACCGGGGACCCGGAGCTTCAACAGAGGCTGCGTGCCATTCTTACACTGCGGGACCCGGTGAACCGGGGGCTGGCCGCAGCCGATGTGGGAGTTCTGTCCAATTTGCAGGAAGTGTTCCTGCAAGCTCAGAGTTTGCGGTCTACGACATAGCGACCAGCTTGAACGCTCGCCGGTTTGCTTGTTGTTCCGCCGGTTTCTTGTTACAAGAAAAGTTCTGGGAGGCAATTATCGTCAAGGTTTGTGTGCTCGCTAGCGGCAGCTCCGGCAACTGCACGTTCATATCCGCCGGACGTACGCGGATTCTCGTTGATGCCGGTCTCAGCCGCCGCGAGACGATCGCCCGATTGGCGTCGATCGGCGAATCGCCCGAGAACATCGACGGCATTATCGTCAGCCACGAGCACAGCGATCATGTGAGCGGGCTCCCAAGGCTAGTTAAGCGGTGCCCCGTCCCCGTCTATCTCACGCACCTGACGGCGCCGACGATCACGTGGAACGACGTCCAACCCAACGTGGTCGCGTATCAGGCGGGTAGCCGGGTCACGATCGGCGATATCGAGGTCGACACCTTCACCATTCCCCACGACGCCATCGATCCGGTCGGTTTCTCTTTCCACGGAGAAGGCATCAAAATCAGCCTGGTCACTGACCTTGGCTACATTCCCGATGCGATCCGCTATCACCTCCGGGGCACGAATCTTCTGGTCCTGGAGTCAAATCACGACCTCGAGATGCTGAAAGTCGGGCCATATCCGTGGTCGGTGAAGCAGCGTGTCATGGGACGCAAAGGGCATCTCTCGAACGACGTAGCCTCCGGTTTCATCCGCGACGGTATGGACAGCACGACATCGGTGCTCGTGCTCGGCCATCTGAGCGAACACAATAACCACCCTGAAATCGCGCGGCTGACGGCCAGCCAAGCGCTCGAAGGACGCGAGGTTCTTACCAAGCTCGTGATCGCCGAACAGCGCCGGCCGACGGAAGCGTTTTTATTCTGATCCCTATGATTCCAAGATATACACGCCCCGAAATGGGTCGAATTTGGAGCGACGAGAACAAGTTCCGCTCCTGGCTGGAAGTGGAATTGGCGGCCTCGGAAGTTCTGGCCGAACGGGGCGAGGTCCCGGCAGAGGCAGCCCGCCTGCTGCGCGAGAACGCGCGCTTCGACGTGGCAAGAATCCTCGAAATTGAGCGCGAGGTGAAACACGATGTCATTGCGTTCACCACTTGCGTGGCCGAAAGCATGGCCGCCGCGGGCCACGCGGAAGCGTCCCGCTGGCTCCACTACGGGCTCACGTCGAACGACGTCGTGGATACCGCACAAGCCCTGATGGTGAGCCAGGCCTCGGATCTTCTGCTCGATGGGGTCGACAAACTCCGCGCGGCGCTGCGCAAACGTGCTTTTGAATTCCGCAATACGCCGCAGATCGGCCGGACGCACGGGGTCCACGCGGAGCCGATCACGTTCGGCCTGAAGCTGGCGCTCTGGTTCGATGAGGCCGATCGGGACTATCGCAGGCTCTCGACGGCGGCAGCGGAAATGCGCGTTGGGAAATTATCGGGGGCCGTCGGAAACTGCGCGCACCTCGAGCCGGAAGCCGAAAACGCCATCTGCGCCAAGCTGGGCCTTGAAGCGACTCCCGTTTCCTCGCAAGTGATCTCCCGGGACCGCCATGCGAACTACATCGCCACCCTTGGCCTGATCACAGCGCTGCTGGAGAAGATCGCGCTCGAAGTGCGGCACTTGCAGCGGACCGAAGTGCGGGAAGCTCAGGAGCCGTTCGGTTCGGGTCAAAAGGGCAGCTCAGCGATGCCGCACAAGCGTAATCCGGTGACCTGCGAGCAGATCTGCGGACTGGCGCGGGTGGTGCGATCAAACGCGCAGGCGGCGTTCGAAAACATCGCCCTGTGGCATGAGCGCGACATCTCCCACTCTTCGGTGGAGCGCGTCATCCTGGCCGATTCCGCCATTTTGACCGACTACCTGCTTGCCAAAACGACCTGGCTTGTTGCGAATATGCAGGTGTATCCGGAACGCATGAAACGGAACATCGACCTGACACGCGGGCTTGTCTTCTCCGGCCAGCTCTTGCTGGACCTCGCCGCCTCCGGCATGCTTCGCGAGAAAGCGTACCGTTTGGTGCAGGGCTACGCCATGAAAGCGTGGGAGGAAGAGGGCGATTTCCGGGCTTCCGTCGAGAGCGATCCCGAGATCGTTTCCGCTCTCGGCAAAGAGCGGATCGCTGCGGCTTTTTCCCTGGACCGGCAGCTCAAGAACGTCGATCGGATCTTCGATCGAGTGTTCCAGGGACGCTGATCGCGACACCGGTTTGAGTCAATTAGTTCCCATAATTTGAATTGTTTGTCTAATTTCTACTACAACGATAGAAGTATCATATAAAACAATAGCTTGAGCCACATTAAGAATTATTTACTAGCTTTTTCGCGGGGTTGAGTTATAGTTATGGTACCGAGAAAGGATTACGGTAGTTGATGGTAAAGAGTAACACCGAGCCGAGGCGTAAGGCACTGGATCTCGCCCGAGTCTTGCTCGTTGATGATAACCCCACTTCCCGATTGACATTACAGACAGTTCTGAAGGCCGGGGGTTATCACGTTGACGCTGCGGCGTCCGGCGCCGAGGCGATTGGGAAGCTCGATGGCGC
>JBDKSR010000143.1:0-10076 GCA_039680545.1 Bryobacteraceae bacterium
GCCGGGAAGTGATTGGGTCCTTCGTGGTGGATACGGAGTCTACGTCGGTGAAATGGGTACATACGAACTCCAGACTGGAGGACCATTCCAGGTAACGGAAGAGTACTCGAACTGGTTTGAGAATGGAGTTCCGGTCCTTACGTTCGAGAATGGATTTCCGGCCAGCCAGGCGGCAGTTGGGGTAAGCACCGCAACGACTGTCGACCGCGACTACCGGTCGGGATACGTACAGAACTGGAATCTAACCGTAGAGAAATCGCTGTTTACCGATTGGGGCATTCGTCTGAGTTACCTGGGTAATAAATCGACGAACCTGCCTTATACCTATGATGCGAATACTCCTTTGACATTGAGCACCGAGGAGTACTCTGCGGATCGGCGGCCGTACTCAGGATTCAGCTATATCACGGCTCGATCGAATGGTGCAAACGCCAATTATCACGGGTTTGAGGCCTCTCTCAGACACCCGTTCCGTAACGGACTCTACCTGCAAGCGTCGTTCTCGCTGAATAGGGACATGTCCGAAGTCGGTCACACTTCGACGTGGGGCGCCGAATCGCAGCCGGCGTTCTGGATCGATTACGCTTACGACCGGGCCCGCGAAATGGGCAAGACCAATGCGTGGACGAAAGGTGCATTCCACTTGAACTGGGTGTACGAACTTCCGTACGGCAAGTCGAGGAAGTTCGGTTCAGGCGTCTCACCGGTCCTAAACGCGATTCTAGGCGACTGGGCAGTATCCGGTGTCTTTGTATGGCGCTCAGGCCTGCCCTTCACTCCCCTGTACTGGGGATATGACACGGGCGGCATCGACCAGTGGCAAGGCCGTCCCAACCTGATTCAGGGTTGCGATCCTTACACTGGTGGAAAGCAGCTCGGTGCAGGTGCGCAGTGGTACAATCCGGCGTGCTACGCGATTCCGGCGGCAGGTACGCTCGGCACTGTCGAAGTCGGCTCCCTGGTGGGTCCTGGTGCATGGATCGTCTCTCTCAATCCATACAAGACCATACCGATCACGGACAAGTTGAATCTGCAGATTGGAGCGCGGATCACCAACTTGTTAAACCATCCGATATATGGAAATCCGTCGGTCTGGGTCACCGATCCTGATGCCGGCATGATCACCGGGACGGCAGATATGCTACGCGCGGGTTCCGGAGACCCGATCCGCAAGATAGCATTGATGGGAGCTATATCGTTCTAGCGATACCGGACTCCTGCTGTTGTTGTTGAATGCTCAGGGCGGAGGTCAAGCGAAGGCCTCCGCCCTTTTTGACTGTTTCGCAGGGTGATTGAACTTCGTTGGAAACCTTGCCCGGCAAGAAGGAAAGGGAGATGAGAGAAAAGGCGATCGGGATACTGTTGATGTGGGGATCTCTTTTACTTACAGGTAACCTGCCGGCCGAAACGAAACGGCGCATCGTGTTCAATGATGATGCGCAGAGCCTGATGGAAGCTCCGGCGGAGGGAACCGAGAGATTCATACGGGACTTCATTCATAGGGAAGTGGCGCGGACTCCCATCACAACGTTTGTCTATTTGGCTGCGACTCCGGACATCTGCTTGTATGACAGCAAGGTGGGCGAGGTGTACGGCGATCGGCTTGGAAAGGCCTTCGATCAGAAGTACGCTCCCGGTATTCGTGCGTTTCGGGCTCAGGGTACCGACGTTCTGAAGGTCGTGACGAGTGAAATACGGGCAAGGGGGATGGAGATGCTCGCCGCAGTACGCATGGGCGACACCCACCACATGGCGATTGCTGAGACTGTACCGTTGTGCCCGAGGTTCGCGATTCAGCATCCGGAGTACGTGATCCGACAGCCTGACGGACGCACAAACGAGACCGCGCTCGATTACTCCCATCCCGAAGTGAGGAGCCACCGGCTCGCCGTCATGCGGGAGCTAGCCGAAAACTACGATATCGACGGATTGGAACTCGATTTCTGCCGGTGGGCAAAATTCTTTCCTCGCGATCAGGGATTGGAGAAGGCTCCGATCATGACGGAGTTTGTGGGACAAGTGCGCAGGATGCTTAATGAAACTGCCGCGAAACGGGGCAGAAAGAAGGCGGTGCTCGGAGTACGCGTCCCGGATACGATACGGACGTGCTGGCTGGCCGGGCTGGATCCGGAAACATGGGTCCGCAACGGGTGGATTGACTACCTGACCATCTCGACATGGAATGAGGCTGACCCGCAAATAAAAGCGGACGAGTTTGCGCGCTTTACAAAGGGTCGCACGCAGCTTCTGGTCTCGATGGGCAACATGATGGGTGGATATTGGAACGGTCTGCCGAAAATCGTGGACCGGGGTAGCGCGCAGTTCCATCCGAACTATTACGGTATGCTGCTGACGGCGGATGAAGCGCGGGCATTCGCTTACAACTACTATGCTTGGGGCGCCGATGGAATCCACTTTTGGAACATTTCCTGCGAGATGGGTGACAAGGGGGGCTTTACGGGGCCGGCCCAACGGGAGAGAACGTACGCCTGGATGAATGTTGTTACTTCCCCGGGTAAAGTGCTTGAAGGCGTGCGTCGTTATCATTACTTGCCACTGCACAAGTGGGCCAAGCGCAGAGCCCCGCCAGAACGAAACTATCCGTGGTACGGGATACGCCAGAGTCCACTAGGAACCGTACGGACACAAATTCTCGAGTTTTCGGAAGCGGGCGTACGGCGCACATATCAGTTCCGGATGGCTGACGGGCGCAATGGAGAGAAGCTGAACGGAACGCTACGATTTCCGATCTATTTCATCGATCCCGAGGACCGTATTGAGATCGACGTGAACGGGCGGCCCGTGCCTTACTCCAAGGTGAGACGGATCGCTTGCGATCGTGAAAAGATTGGGTTACCTGGAGCCTGGTTCGAGGTGGCGCTCGCCGACTGTCCACCTTTCCGTGGCGATAACGAACTTGGAATCATCCTGCACACGGAGAGAAAGCGGGAACCTGTCCCCTACATGGAGGAACTTGACATCACCGTCAGGTGAAGCTTCCACGTCGATGCGGGCGGACGCTCGTGGCGAACCTGAGGCAATTGCATGCAGTGCCAGCTGGAGATTCAATGCGAAAATACTTGTTACTTCTTTCTGTTGCCCTGCTCACCGTACCGGCATTTTCCCAGACATCGGCGAAGAAACCTCTTAAGATCTTCATCGCAGTGGACAGTGAAGGTCCAAGTGGAGTCGTGACCTATTGGGGGCACGACTACGAGCACGGTCTCTACGCCGAAGGGCAGCAACTTCTCATGAGCGACGTCAACGCCGCCGTTGAGGGCTGCCAGCGCGCCGGAGCGACTGAGATCGTTGTGAGTGACGATACGGCCAAGAGCCTTACGATTTCGCCTCTCACATTGAACCCCGCTGCACTCCTGATTCGGGGCAGAGCCAGAGAGAAACGCTTGCCGAACCTCCACGGCCTCGATGAGACGTTTTCGGGTGTCATCCTGCTGGGTACTCATGCCCGTGAAGGTACTCCGGACGGAGTCCTGGCGCACACACTCAGCGGAGTAAGTGAGGAGCATCGCAGGTACTGGCACAACGGGCGCGAAATCGGTGAGATGGACGTGTACGCGACGGTGGCCGGACATTACGGAGTGCCAGTTATCATGGTGACCGGCTGCGAGGCCACGTGCCGGCAAGCCCGGGAGTTGTTGGGCGATCAGATCGTCACCGTGGCGGTAAAGAAGGCGTTCGCGCAGGAACGGGCCGTGGTGATTTCCCCGAAGGTGACTGCCGGGATGATCACACGTGGCGTACAAGAGGCTGTTGCGCGCATGGGGAAGATCCCACCGTATCGCGTCCCCGTGCCCGTAAAAGTACGGTTGCAGTTTCCCACAAAGGAACTGGCAGACAGGCACGAGGCGAATCGCCGGAAACGCTATCCGGACTGGCCGGGTGTGCGGGTGGATGAGAGAACCTTCGAAGCTGTCATCCATTCACTGCTTGATCCGAATCTGTATCTATAACGTGTTGACGGGCATGAGACGACTACCCACACCGGGAGACGGTGACGCGCGGCACAGCGCATGGGGAGCGTGAGGTGATTGTGCCGTGATGCATAATCCTGGACGCGTGCGGAAGGGCAGGGTTCTTCACTGCTTACTCGGACTGGTTCCGCGGCTCTTTGCGGTATTGCTGCTTTGTTACTCTTCTGCTGCCCCTCTCATCGCGTCTGGAGAGGATTTGGCGCTGACTTACCTTTCCGTCGTTGACGGGACTCGACAGCCCTATCGAATCTATCTGCCTGAACACTACGACAGCAACCGAAGCTATCCCCTCGTAATTGCGCTTCACGGAACAACTGGGGATGAGGGCGCGTTCTTCGACGACCCGAGGTATCAGCCCGGCGCCATCAAGGCCGCGGCGGACCGCCATCAGATGCTCGTTGTCTGCCCGTCCGGACGCGGCGCGCGCGAGTTCAGGGGGATGGCCGAGCACGATGTGTTTGCCGTGATTGCTGAGGTTGCGCGAGAGTACAGGATCGACCGTAATCGGCTCTACCTCACAGGCCACTCGATGGGAGGGACAGGAGCCGCCCGGATCGCTTTGCATCACCCAGGGGTGTTTGCCGCAGTAGCGCCGCTGTCACCCGCGTATGGCTGGCCGTCATTGGCCGAGAACGGGAGCCTCACTCCGTTCTGGTGGATTGCGGGTGAGAATGACAAGAGCGCCTTCCTCATAGGCACTCGGTCCTGCGTGGACCGAATGCGGCCTTTGAATCCCCGCATGGTGTTTGATCTGTTACCGGGCGGAAACCATTACAGCCCGGTGCGGGACTTTGACTGGATCTTCGCGTGGTTCAAGGGGCATCAGCTTGGCGCCGCGCCAAAGACATTCACGTTTGTGGTGGATACTCCGCTTCACGGGCAGGCTTATTGGGTACGTGTCGATGCTATGCAGCGCCCGGGGCGGCTTGGCAGAGTGGATGCGGGTGTCGAGGAGACGCGGGTAACCATTAATTCCCAGAATCTGTCCCGTTTCTCAATTCTTCCTGAAAACGGCGTGATCCCTTTTGATCGCGATATCGTGATGCGACTTGACGGCCATACAGTCTATCAAGGGCCGTTCTGTGCGGACCGCGAGTTAGCAGCGCGGCGTGTCGCGACTGGTTGGACGGTAAGTTCGAAACCTCTGAAACAACGCAAGCTCACGGACTATCGCTTTACTCCGGTTGGGGAGGCTCCTATCCAACTCGATATGCATGGGACCGAGGCTGGGCTCGCGAACTGGATGACGGACGCCATGCGTGAGGCAACCGGGGCGGATGTGGCGATTATGAATCGCCAGTTCTACCGGGGGGACCCGTTGCGTGCAGGCCGTCTGGATATGGTGGATTTGTTGCACGCAATGGGTGTGTATGACTGGAATCTGATCGTTGCTGAGTTTAAGGGGAGAGACATCGTCGAGATCCTCGACGACAATGTCCCTGACCCAGCCAAGGACAAGCCCTATAGTAAAGACGGACCGTATGCCAACCGTCTCGCACAGGTTTCGGGCATCCACTACAGCTTTGACTCAAGCCGGCCTCCTGGACAGCGTATTGTGGCTTGCGACGTGGACTTGGCAAAGACGTATACGGTCGCCCTTGAAGGACACGTGGCGCATTGGGAGACGCTGCTCCAGGCCGGGCACTTCGGCAAATTCCCTTACAAATTGACCGAGATCCCCCTGAGTGTGGCGCTTTACGGACATGCGCTGCGTCAACGCACAATCACGATACGGCGGGAAGGCCGGGTCCGTGACGTGACTCTGCGGAATCCCTCGGAACGAAAGCGCCGATGAAGACAGTACAACGAGTCGTTCCTGGTATCCATGCCCGCGTGGGACAAAATGCGACGTCGCTCATGATACCTGCAACGAGGAGGTGAGATGATCATGAAATCCGTTCTGTTTCTGCTGCCCCTCTCCCTTTGGGCGCAGGCTGGCCTTCGGCCCCCCGCGACGCCGTTGATCACCCACGATCCTTACTTCTCATTGTGGTCGATGACGGACGAACTCACGGCTGATGACACGAGGCACTGGACGGAGTCGCCTCAGCCGATTGGCGGGATTTTGCGCGTTGACGGGAAACCGTTCCGTTTCATTGGTGTGGATGCGGATGGCGATGACGTGGCGACTCCCGCCATGAAACAGATGTCACGTACAGTAACTCCCACGCGGACAATTTACGAATTCGAGGCGGCGGGTCTGGCCCTGCGCCTGACATTCCTGACACCCGCGTTCGCCGGCGACCTCGACGTTCTTTCGCGTCCTCTCACATACGTGATCTGGAACGTGCGGTCGGTGGATGGGAAGCCTCACTCTGTGGCTGTTTATCTCGATGCTACCTCCGAGATGGCAGTGAACAGCCTTGATCAGGACGTGTACTGGTCGCGCGTACGCGCCGGAGGCGTCTCCGCGCTTCGCGTCGGTAGCGTCGGGCAGAAGATACTTTCCCGCTCGGGCGACCATCTGCGCATCGATTGGGGTTACTTTTACCTCGCGTTGCCACCTGGCTTGGGCGCCAATCTTGCCAGCGGCACGCCGTCCATGCAGAGACAATTCGAAGGGACCGGGAAGCTTCCTGAATCCGATTTACTTGACCTGCCGTCCCGGTACAGGCGGGACTGTGTGACGCTGGCGGCCGCGTGGACGATCCCGCATCTCGATGCCCGACCGGTCGAGCGGTGGGCCATGATGGCCTATGACGATCTGTACTCGATTCAGTACCTCGATCGGAATCTGCGTCCGTGGTGGCGGCGGAGCGGCATGGGTATTGGCGAACTTCTTCAGACATCCGCCGCTGAGTTCGAAGCCCTGCGTCAAAGAGCGGTGGATTACGACCGGGTGCTCACCACTCGCTTGATAAAGGCAGGAGGCGAGCGTTATGCCGGGATCGCGGTTCTGGCCTACCGTCAGGCGTTAGCCGGGCACAAGCTTGTTGCCGATATCGATGGCACGCCGCTCTATTTCTCGAAGGAAATCTCATCGAACGGTTGCATTGCTACAGTGGACATTACGTATCCTTCGGCACCGCTCTTCATCGCGCTAAGTCCGCGGCTGATGCGCGCCATGCTGGAACCTATCCTCCAATACTCGAGCCTCGCCAGGTGGCGCTTCCCCTTCGCCCCGCACGACATCGGCCAGTACCCGCTCGCGAACGGACAAAGATACGGTGACGGTGAGAAGTCGGAAGACGGGCAGATGCCTATTGAAGAATCGGGCAACATGCTGATCCTCGCAGCGGCGCTGGCGAAAGCGGAGGGATCGGCGGCGTTGGCAGAACGCTACTGGCCCGTGCTTACAAAGTGGGCGGCCTATCTTCGGGAGAAGGGAATGGATCCCGAAAACCAGCTCTCGACCGATGACTTCGCCGGCTACCTCGCTCACAACGCGAACCTTTCGATCAAGGCGATCGTGGCGCTCGGTGCCTATGCGCAACTCGCCGGGGCATTGAAGCAACCTGCCGTGGAGAAGGACTACATCGATGCCGCCCGATCGATGGCCGTCCGTTGGTGCGAGATGGCTCGGGATGGCGATCACTATAGACTAGCGTTCGATAGGCCCGGCACATGGAGTCAGAAATACAATCTGGTCTGGGACCGGGCACTAGGTCTTAACCTGTTTCCGAAAGAAGTTGCTGCGACCGAGATGGCATTCTACCGGCGAGCACAGAACAAGTACGGCCTGCCTCTTGATAGCCGCGAAACCTATGCGAAGGTGGACTGGCTCGTATGGACCGCCACACTCACCGGTGACAGATCCGACTTCGATGCTCTGATTGACCCGCTATTCAACCTTCTGAATGAAACACCGTCTCGTGTTCCGATGACGGATTTCTACTACACGACGGACGGCAGACACCGTAAGTACCGTGCGAGGCCGGTTGTGGGTGGCGTGTACATGCCGCTTCTGAACCCTGTCCAGTAGCTGCGGCTGGCGTGCGCGCATCGCAGCACTTAGAGTGAGTACTGCGGAATCTTCAAGGTCTCGCCGCCCTTCATTGCGGAGAGATGGGCATAGTAGCCTGGCACGGTCATATTCAGCGCGTCAATCACATCGACCGCGGGCTTTCGACCGCGCAGGATGGCGTCAATGAAATCGTCGCAAAGGTAGCCGTGAGATCCGCCGTGCCCGCCCGGCGTCACTCCCGCCGGTAGGGCATACTTCTTTGTCTGCAGACCTCTCGATCTGGCCTGTTCGAGCCGTTGCTTTCCCGCGGCATCGCCAACGAACCCATCGCACCGTCCGTTGTGCCAGTCGTATCCGGCGTATTCCCCACGAAGCCGCCCAGCCTCCAGATACTCGCCTTGAGAACCGCATATGATGATGCGGCAAAGGCCACCCTGTCGAGTCCGAAAGAGGCCGACCTCGGAGTTGAAGACGTTGCCGATACTGTTGGGCTTTCGCTGGCTTACATCGAAGGGCGCCGTTCCCAGGCAACTCACCTCCACGAGGCTGTCGTGCGTGACGCCGACATAGTAAGCCGTCGCATGCGTCGGATACCACATGGGCGACCCGTTCTTACGCCAGTCCTTGTACGATCCGAGCGCAGGCGCCCCAATAGTGTGCGGGTGACAGTATTCTCCTTCGCAGTAAACAATGTTGCCGAAGACATTCGCGGCGTGGAGTCTTTCCATGGCATACAAATCATCGCGGAAGACAGAGGTCTCGAACATTGCATACACGAGCCCTTTGCTCTTCCTGACGCATTCGAGCAGCCGTTCCGCATCCTCAATGTCGCCGCGGAATGCGGGAACAGCTGTGCAAACGTGTTTGCCGTGACTTAGCGCTTCGATACAATGCTTCGCGTGTGATGGAGCGTCAGTGGCGACAAAGATCGCCTCGATGTGATCGTCCTTCACCATCTCCTCAAGCGAAGGGTACGTTTTCGAGCATCTGACGTGTTTGGCCAGTGCCTCACAGCGATCGGGATACAAATCGCTGACGGCGGCCACCTCGACGTTGGGGTGATGCTGGAATTCAAAAGCCGCGGAAAACTTGCAGACCCCGTATCCAACTAAGCCCACCCTGATCTTACGGTCGCTGAAGGGCTGCCATGCCTTTGACCGGTCGGCCTCCGTCTTCGTTTGGTCGAATCCGGGAATGACCTGGCTTGTCTGCGCGGCCGCCATCGTCGCTGCGGTCGTTCCCAAGAAGGCACGGCGAGTGCTTATTGTACGCACGGTTCAGGTCTCCTTCACTCAATGAATTCTTCTTTGGTTTCCTGGCAACAGCGATTATACGTCCCAGCGCTTGGCCGATGTTGTTCCGTGGACGGCTCGCTCAGCGTGGCCAGCGCTGTTGGAGTGGCGGAAGCTTCGGAAACTCCGCGTGTGGTTCCTGCTGATACCAATAGGCCACCGAAGCGATATCGTCCGCGAGTGGCTGGTACGTATTGTCGGGCCACCAGCCGAGAGCCTGTATAGTGACGCGAAGGTCTTTCTGATAGCTGATGGGATCCATGAGGTGCCATCGATACAGGCTCCACTTCGGAGGACCATCCTTGCCGGCGTGACTGAGCGTGCAGCCGACATAGGGCGTCGAGTAAGTCTCCGGGAAGCCGTAGCTACCCAGGAAGTAATCTTCCGTGCCGGTACCGTTAATCGTCGGGAACTTGCTGTCACCGTCCATATAGAACTTAATCTCACCCTCGCCAAACCAGCCGTCGGAGAGCTGCGTCCAGGCCAGGAACGTGCCCACGTAGCGTCCCGCGCCCTTGACGTGGTCGAGGATCGTATACTCCGGATGTGCTCGGTCTGTCGTGGCCCGGCGCCACTGTGCGTGGAAATACGCTGCGTTCGACTGTACTTCTGTTTCCGCGTAGGTGATCTGGTACGTAAAGAGCGAGAGATCCTTATCACTCTCGTTGGAAAAAGTGATCTTGGCGCGCCTACGGAAGGGCATTGGCCAGAAGCAATTCAGAGCGGATTTCGGATTCACAACGACGGCGAGCGAGTTTACCGGCGCGAATAGCTCATGACCCACGGCGAAGAAGTCCGTTATGGGGACTTCGATGGATGGCGTGGTTTCGTTGTCCCAATAGAAGCGCAATATGCAGGAGCGGCCTATGCGCTTGAAATCACTCGCGG
>JBDKSR010000144.1:0-3351 GCA_039680545.1 Bryobacteraceae bacterium
GCGGTGGGGAGTTTTCGGCGATATACAGCGGAGCGAGCATCGATGCGACCCCAACGGCCACGCCGCCCAGCAACCGGGCCGCGATGAACTCGTCCATCCCGCGCGGCAACCCGGCGGCAATCGACGAAGCCGCGAACAGAACAGCGGAGTAAATCAGAATCCGCTTTCTGCCGAAACGGTCACTGAGGACGCCGGCCACCGCAGCGCCCACGGCGCAGCCCAGTAGCAAGGCCCCGGCCGCAACCTCAGTCTGGAAATCGGACAGGGCGAACTGCTCGCGCAGAAAGACGATCGCTCCGTTGATGACGGCGATGTCGAAGCCGAAAAGCAGCCCGGAAAGAGCCGCGACGACAGCAATCAGATAGGCGTAGGCAGTGCTCGCAGTCGGAGCGCCTGCCTCAATTGTCGAGGGGTTGGACATGGTTCAAACGCCGCGCACAACATGCGCTTGAGCATGCTTCCGGAAATCGAAGCGCACATCCTGGATCGGCGTTCCAATTATATCGATGCGGCTGAGGTCGCGCGATCCGAGTCCGTGATCCTCGGCCAGGCGCAGCGTACTGTCGCACTTTTCGAAGGGTGGCTTGCCGCGGTCGGCTATCGGGTCAAAGCCCATAACCGCGGTGGCAACGGCGTCGGTGTTTACGGGGTTCAGTCCGGCCACCAGAACGCCGGGACGCACAGGCACACTCCCGCGGATCCAGGGCCCTTCTCCCTTAGTCATCGTATAGATCCCCTCAATGATGGACAGGTGAATTGGGCGGGCCGCGACGAGATCGGCGACGATCCGCGGAACGCGATAGCGATCGTCCCGCGATGTGGATGGATCGTTCTCCGGCGGTGCGCTCTTCGACGGCTGGCGGCGGCCGAAGTGCAATAGCGTGCGGCCTCCCTTGGGAACCTCACTCGGCTCATCGATCCCGGCTCCATCCCCATAGATCGTGCAGGGCGTGATCCCGAAGGAATTCTTCATCGCCAGGGTGATTCCGGTGGTCGCATGTTCCTTCAGTTTCGTGAGCGACACGAACACATCACAATCCGCGTACGAATGATTTAAATCAAACGCCGGGAAGGTGTAGCCGCCTCCCGGAACCGGCAATCGCGAGTACTTCTTCGCTTTGCCGAGCCAGTTGGTGTTCTCGAACTCGACCCCCGGCGCGGCGTTCAAAAAATCGCGAGGCTCCCAACCGGCCCGAAGCATGAACTCTTCAAGAGACTCCGCGCTTGCCCAGGGACTTTCGAGCAGCCGTATCCTTCGCGCGCCTGCCTTGCCGAGCAGATGGACGACGGCAGCGACCGCGCGTGGATGCACCCAGTGGGCCTCTCCGGCGGGGAGATGCCCGAGCCGGGAGTTTGCGTCTCCGGTCAGGTTCAGTTTGATGGCGACGGTCTTGTTCTGTACAAGACGTCCGACGCCCCCGAGTTGATCGAACATCCGGCTGAGCGCCGGGAGTAGTTCCGCTCCGTAGGAAGGGCACTTCGCAATCGAGACGCGGTCCACCGGCGCGGCTTTGGCAAGCGAGACTCGTTGCGAAAGTGCGCCCAATGTCCCCGCGCCCGCGAGGGACAGCAATTGCCGCCGGGTCAGATTCTCCCGTATCAATGCGTCCGCACCAGGCATTTACGCCTCCATTTCTATCGCCGCGCAAGAGGCCAGCGGCGGCAGGTGGAACTCTGTTGACTTGGCGTCCGGAACCGGGCGCAACGGTATGGCCATGGAACGCCCCGGAACCCAAAGGCGCGCGGTGCGGAACTGCTTCCGCACCCGGAGAGACATGAACTCGACCGGCCATGCCGAGAAGTTGATGATGTGGACAACCGCCTTCCGCTCATCGGCCGACCCGCAATAGAGCATGATCATCGAACCCGCGTTCCAGACCTGCACAAGGTCATTCCGGTGGCTAAGCAGGTTGTGTGCATCGACGGTCAGCACGGCAGGATCGAAGATCTCCTCGCGGGCGACAGCTACGCGACCGGCTCCCAGGTTCCATAAACCGAAACGGCTGTGACTCTCCTCGGCGGCTGTTGCTCCAGCCGCGAACGAAGAGCACGACGGCCCTGCAATAAGGAGCCCTCCGCCCTTCACAAACGCGAGTAGCTGATCGCTGAGTTGCTTCTCAGGAGCCTGCTGGTCCGCGTAGACAATCGCCTTTAAACCGTCAAAGGACAAACGCTGCGGATGCCTGCGGTCAAGGATGCGGAATCCGAGGCTGTGCCGGTAGATCAGATTCACCGCTTCCATCGAGAGGAACTCGTTGTCGCCGGAAAAATCGGAGAGGAGACCAAGGACCCCAACCGGCCGAAGATCCTTCCACTCCGGCCTCCGGCGATGGAACGCCATCGCGTCCGTGATCTTCTTCCAGCAGGAGCGAGCCTCGGCGTTGCCCGCGGCGATCCCGGCGGCAAGTTCTTCGTCGAGAGAAACAACCCAACGTCCTCCGCAGACTGCCGGGTCGGTCACCGCAAGAGCGTACAGTTCGGGGCGCCGCAAGGACTTCTCCTTGGGAGGTTCGGCAACAATCCAGACGGCGCTCGATGGAGCGAGGGTGCGCGCCATCCGCACGAACCACCCGTTCGAATCGATCCATGGGCCGCCTGTGGGTCCTGCGGATTCCGTGTCGCGATCTTCCCTGGAACGAAGCCTGACCGAGGGCCAGACGTTTCCAGTAAACGCCAGAATCGGCGACGCGGGCGCAGCCGGCAAGCCGTCGCGAGGAATCCACGGGATCACGGGCAATCCGGCGCCCTTCAGCGATTGCGGTGAAGCCAGGGCCGCCAGCCCCGCCGTGTTCCCGGTTCCGGCTTCCGTCAGTCCGGCAACGGCGAGGCCCAGTCGACGCGCTTGATCAAGCACAGGCGTCAGGCGTTCACACTCGGGAGAATCGCAGTCCACGACCAGGCAGTCGATCGGCGTGCCCTTCAGTAAAGTGAGCAGCGAGGAGTCTGTCCATGCGCCGGGCCAGCGCATCGGAGTCCAGTCTGGGTTCGTAGGCATGCCGCCTGCTTACCTCCCCCGGAAAACGCTACGGTTTTGGAAGCCCCGCGTCCTCGACAAGAAACGCCATCGTTTTGATCCCGGAGATGTCGAATCGCTTCCGGCAACGCAGGTTCCGGCAGGCCACCTTGTCATCCAGAAGGACCATGTAGCTCTGCGCCTTCTGAAACTTCGCGCGATCCCGTTCATCGCCTCCCGGGGGCAACCTGTCTTTCTTCTTCCGTAATAGCCAATGCAGTTCGTACGTCTCTGTCGTCCGGCAATAGGGACACTGAAGCTGTGCCGGCCGGGTTGCGGGTGACTCGTTGAAAAACTTCCGCTCGTCCATATAGTCCTAGTGAAGCTAGTGTATCAGG
>JBDKSR010000145.1:0-10613 GCA_039680545.1 Bryobacteraceae bacterium
TAGGGAGCCTGACAACCCGCAAAGCGACGTACGCGATAGTTTGAGGTACGTCGTGGCCCACATCATCTGTCGGGGTGCGAGTCCCCAACGCGCTGGCGTTTTTCGACGTGGTGAAAGGCAAGGTGAGCAACCGGAATTCCTGGGAGATGCAATGCGCTACGTGACCCGCGATCAGCTTATGGCCGCGCTCTCCTGCACGCCTCAGAACCTCTACGGTCGTGAAGGGAAGACCTTGCCGCGCCCGATCATCCTGGACGCTGACGGCGGAAGCATCCGCGCCTACGATCTGGCGGACCTGCTGTGGATCGTAGGCGCGTCGGAGCGGGAACTGATTTGCACCGGGTTGGGGCTGGACGTGCACCGGCTGCGGGTTGGCTTCGCGGCCGTGTGCTCGGTACAGGCGGGGTCCGTCTCCCGCCAGCGCATAGAGGACGAGGACGACACCGGCCCTGAAAATGACCCATTGCTTGCGTAACTCCAATAAAAACAACGGATTATAATATTTCGATTTTATCGAAATAGGCGTTGACTTTAATATGCGCCGTGGCGTATATTACATACAGGAAGGGGATAAGAAATGATGAATCAACGCGAAATAGATGGAGTTCTGGTCACCCGGCCGACACGGGCGGACGTTGAGAGCCTGAGCGTCGGCGACCTGGCGCCGGATGTCTTCGGGCGCATGGCCCCCGTAAGCGAGGTCTTCGCCCGCGGCGACGACATCAACGGCCGCGCCTACGCCTGCTACTACACGCGGTTCGGAGAGCGCGGCGGAATCAGCGGGAGCATCAAGGAAGGCGAACCTGTCGGCACGGTGCCGGCTACTTCCAAGTGGCACACGACAACCAATTACCCGAACTGGTAGCGGAGGAGACGAACGTGAAGACGATGCTTGAAACAAGATGGATTCCGAACGGCGCGCGGATCGCCCATGAACTGCCCGGCGTCGCGGTGGTCTACTACTACGAGTCGGAGGACGGAAAAAAGATGTACGCGATCGCCTTCCACGGCCGCGCCGTGAAATGCGATTGGCATTACCTGGAGTCCTGGTTCATCGTGCACTGGATGGGGACGCAGAACCGGTTGACCAAGGCAAATCTCATTCGAATGAGTGATTCGGTCGTGAACAACGACTTCGACTGGCATGCGGTAGTCTGGCACTGGGTGCCCCCATCTGGGAAACGGTCGGACCCCGTGCCGGTGCAGAATTGGTCCGGCGCCGCGGCCGATGGATCGGCCAACGCACAAACCGCTTAGGAATAGAACCACTCTGGAGGTACGAACCATGACACAAGCGATCTACGAACCGAAGGGGAAGGCCCGCGAATACGCTCCGCTGGCCTGCAACCTGTACTCCGGATGCACGCACGGCTGCACGTATTGCTACGCGCCGGCCTGTCTGCATCGCAACCCGAAAGACTTCCACGCCGCCGGCGTGCCCCGGCCTGGAATCCTTGTTGCGCTGGCAAAGGACGCTGATCGGCTGATTGAACGGTCCAATGTGCAGGGAACATTCGTGATTCAACCGGTCCTCTTTTGCTTCTCCTGCGATCCTTACCAGCAGGCGGAGGAAACCGAACGGATAACCCGGCAAGCCGTTGGAGAACTTGGTGAACGCAGGATTCCCATACGGGTGCTCACGAAGAATCCGCAGCTCGCCTTGCGAGACCTGGACCTGTTCAAGAAATACGGCGTTGAGTTTGGTGTCTCGTGTGTATGGTCCACTGCGGAGCGGGCCGCTGAATGGGAGCCGAACGCCAACACGCCAAGCCAGCGCCAAGCGGCGATCCGGATCGCCAAACGCGCGGGCGTCTACACGTGGGTGTCAGTCGAACCGGTCGTGGACCCGGCGGAGGCCCTGGACGCCATCCGAACCCTGGCGCCTGACGTGGACAAGTTCAAGGTCGGTCCGCTCAACCATCGCAAGGCGCCGACTCCGGTCGACTGGACGAAGTTCCTGAGAGACGCCTTGACCTTGCTGGAGGGTCTGAGAAGCAGCTACTACATCAAGGACGATCTGTGGGCGCATGCGGACCAGGAGATCCTGGACCGCTGGCCAAAGACCTGGGAGCGGCGTTCTGGCATGGGCCAGGGCTAACCCAACCCCAATTACTTGGAGGTCACAGGTGCGTGAATTACTACAACGAGTGGGACAAAACTGCTGCGGCCTGGCTGCGGGAGTTGATTCACGAGGAGTTGATACCACATGGGGAGGTTGATACCCGCGACATCGCTCTTGTTCAGCCCGATGAACTCAAGGGCTTCACGCAGGCGCACTTCTTCGCAGGAATCGGTGGGTGGTCACTTGCCCTCAAGCTCGCCGGATGGCCAAGAAATCGGTCTGTTTGGACAGGAAGTTGCCCCTGCCAACCATTCAGCATCGCAGGAGAGAAAAGAGCCGGCGAGGATAACCGCGACCTTTGGCCGATATTCTCGCGGCTCATCCGCGAGTCACGCCCTGACATCATCTTTGGCGAACAGGTTGCAACTGCTGTTAAGTGGGGATGGTACGATAGATTGTGCGATGACCTTGAGGCAAACGGTTACGCCTGCGGGGCGTGTTGCCTTCAGGCTGCTTGCGTCGGGGCGGCACACGAAAGAGAGCGATTGTTCTGGGTCGCTGCCAACCCCAGTAGCGCGGGACGGGAAAGACGTAAGCACGTCGAACGCACACCTCTCTGCGAGAAAGAGGCATTCACCCTCTGTGGCGACACGCCTACTCTCAAGGGGAGTCCACTGGCAGGACGTGCCATTGGCCTACTGCATCGTGATGGGCTACCCGTCAGAGTGGCACGAAGCAGCATTAAGGGCTATGGCAACGCGATAGTGCCTCAAGCTGCTGCCGCGTTCATAGCGGCCTGTCCAGTGTGGTGAAAGGCAACTGGAGGAACGCCAATGGGATACTTCACCGAGGACCATGGATGCAGAAGCAGGTTGCCGTGGAAATACTGGTCGCGCTGGAAGCGCAAGGCGTGGCATCGTGAGAACGATCTACGGCGAGCGAACGGACTGCCGCCGCTGTCGAAGACGTAAAGGCAACTCAAGACAAGGAGCTTGGCGATGAAGAAGAACCAGAAGTGCTTTTGGTGTGGGAAATCTGGGAGCGGCCGATCGCTGCTGCCGCACAGGACGTGTCTGCACCGGACGTGTCTACGGGCGTACCAAACGTCCGCGCAGCGCGACAGGCAATGCAGCCTGCGCGGATTCTGAGGGAGGATGCCAAAGAAGGGTTACGAGTGGCGCAAAACGGAGGTCGATATGAGCTTTAAGGTCTACTTCTCTTTCTCGGTCAGTCTCAAGAAGGCGATGCGAGTCCCAAAGGGAACCGTGAAACGCATCCAAGATCATATCGCCCATGTTGGAAAGACGCTTGGATTGAAAGAATACAGGTACAAGAATTGCCCGCCTTCCTGGGCGATAACAACCCCGAGTATACCTGTTTCGGATGAGGTATGGTGTAACGTAGTGAGCGATCACAACCAGGAGGTTCGCTGGTTCTATCAAGAACTTCAGAGATGGACAGAGAAGCCGCTACCTCGAAAGGGCTCTGAGTCTTTTACGGTTGCGCAGAGTCGAGAGATGTTCGGCTTCCTAGTGATGATTGACGTTCCCCCGGCTCACTGGACACGTGTGTATTACCGGGAGCGCATGGACGATTTGTACGAGGTCATGCGAGGTCGCCCCACCGGGGGCATGGTGTTCGACACTGCAAAACTATCCATCAAACAGGCCGCGGCCGTGATTCGTCTATTCGAACAGTACCTTGAAACGGATGACCTCAGACTCGATGTGCCTAGGGGAATGGACAAACTCTGCTCGTCGTATGATGGTGAATATCAGTGGTGTGACGAGTGCTGCGCTCCAATCTCCGATGACTATCCCTGTAGGCATCGCAGAAAAGAGCTAAACGGGATTCTGAGTGAGGATAACGCCAATGCCATGTGAACACGGAACCGAAGAGCGTCCAGAACTGACCGTGTGCGATGCGTGTTTGAAGGACGAGTCGAATAGGCGACTGGTTGCAGGACTAGAGCAACGCATTGAGAATCTACGCAAGGCCCTCAAGGACTGTGCCGAGATGTATTCCCCGAACGCCATGAGGGCGATAGCGCGAAAGGCGTTAGACGCTGACGTGGTTTCGCGGGCGGCAAACGGGATACCCGTGACGGTCTACGAGGTCGAGCAAGCCGAGAAGTTGCCACCGATACCGTTACCAGAAAACTTGAAAGATCCTCAACGCATCATCGACGGCACGTGGGCGCGAAAGCACAATAGGAGCATCCCGCCGAGACCTCCGCCAAAGAAGGGTTAGCCAGTGACGCTTTTCGACGTGGTTAAAAGCAAAACGAGGAATCCGCTGCTGGTGCAGCGGATGCACAACCGGAATTACCTTAGAGCGGCGCTGCCGCAAAAGGAGACATTCAATGTGTAGACTGGCATCGTTCTTCCATAACCCCGCGACTGGTGACGTGGTGGTCGGCGTTCTTGACCATCACCAAGCCACGGTCGAGAAGCTGAAACTCGACCAGAAAATTTGGCGAGAAGGACACTATCTGCCAGATGGAACAATCGAAGCGCGAGTGCAGGATAACGACCGCGTAACGCAGGACGAATGCAACGAACGCATCCGAAATCGCTGGCCCTCGTTCGGTAAGTTCCTGTCGTGGGCGCTGCGAGAGATCGAACAGAACGAGGTGTATCCAGGTCCGCTGGACCTGAGCGGGCTGACCTCTGCGAAGGACCTCGTGCTGCCGAAGACGATCAGCGGCGGGCTGTACCTGAGCGGGCTGACCTCTGCGAAGGACCTCGTGCTGCCGAAGACGATCAGCGGCGGGCTGGACCTGCGCGGGCTGACCTCTGCGAAGGACCTCGTGCTGCCGAAGACGATCAGCGGCTGGCTGGACCTGCGCGGGCTGACCTCTGCGAAGGACCTCGTGCTGCCGAAGACGATCAGCGGCGGGCTGGACCTGAGCGGGCTGAGTTACGACGAGAAAAAGAAACTCGGTCTGTGACGCAAAACGAAGTGGTGGAAGGCAACCTGAGCAGCTAACCCCATGAAGTCTAGGGGGTCAACCCCTGATAGACTCGGGGGTTACAAAGGGAATTACCTGAACGCACCGCACGGTGCAGAAACGGAGATTTACGGCATGGGTATGTATACGGAGCTTTTACTGAAGGCGCAGTTAAAAGACGAAGCGCCGGATTCTGTCAGAGGAGTATTGCGCTTCTTGTTCAATAAGGGGGCTGAACCAGAAGAACTCCCTAATCACCCGTTCTTCACATTGGACAGGTGGAGTCAAATAGGAAGGTGCAGTAGCGCCTACCATATCCCTTGGACTGACAGCCATTACGACGAAGAATATGGGTACATTTTCAGCCGCAGCGACCTCAAGAATTACAGCGGAGAGATTGATGCGCTTCTCTCTTGGATAGCCCCATACTTACGCGGCGAAGACGGGATGTGTATCGGCTGGTCGTGGTATGAGGAATCAATCCAGCCGACCCTTCTTATTCTGAGCGGAGGCGCGGTCACAAGTGTCTACCCCTCTTGCGACCAAAAGTGAGAGGCAATCTGAGCAACCCGAATCAACTACTGGCTCTTTTCCAGGAAAAGTCCAATGATTGATTGCGCGAGCCGCGCACCGTTCGTGGACCAGTAGTTGATTGTGGAGTTCGAGGAGATTAGGAAACAGTCTTCGATCCGGAGGTATGAGCGGTGAAAAAGGCATTTGAGATCGTTGGACCCGTGACCAGGGGAACGGAGAAGTGGCACTACTACATCGCCGTCAAGCGCAATCTTGCGGCGAGAACAGAGTATGCCAGCATCCGCTTGCCCTCCACGAAGAAGGCAACAAAGACGCAACTCGACCGCCTTCTCCTGAAGGCCCTCCGTTGCGAAGGGGCTCAACATGACCGTCGCTGAAGCGTCCGAACAACTCGGCGTGTCGATTCGCCGGGTACAGGCTATGATCGCGTCGGGCAAGATCCGCGCCGAAAAGCACGGTCGCGACTGGTGGATACCGTCCCTAGCCGGCGTTGTCGTCTATCGAAAGCCCGGCGCTCCAAAACAGAATCCAAAGGTCGGATAGGACCATCCCCTATCCGGCCTTGTCCACGGTGCCGTTCCTTGCCCGTTTCCTGCCATCCCACAAGGTTTTCTTTCCCTCCTGACTATCCGCTATCGCCTTCGGGCTTGTAAGTCTTCCTTACACGCCTCTTCCCGTTTTGTGGAAACGCGGTTGACTGAACACTGAAAGCCGTCCTCCGCGGCGGGCGGTAGGTTGTGTCCCTCACGGGAGCCTACCGCCCATAATTCTCTCCGCGCTGGAAGGCGGAGGACACGCGAAGATGGCCATCACGCTCGCCCAGCTCAAGACTGAGCTCGACCTGGTCAAGACCTACCTGCTCGCCGATGACTTCGCCAATGCTCGAAAGTACGTTGCCTGCGCGTCAGCTACACTCGCCGGCCTTGCTCAGTCTACCTCCGACAACGGGACCGTGGTCGCTTATCGGCAGACGCTGGACGATCTGCGCAAGGCCGTGGCGGATGCGCAATCGGCTTCGTCCTCGAGTTCCTCAGGATCAGGCGGAGCCGATGTAGCGGAACTCGATACGCCAAGCGGCGTCTTCTAGGAGGACGTCAATGGCTCGATCGTTTCTTGCTCCCATTTTCAACGCAGTAGGCGCCCCAACCGCATGGGCAATTTCCAAGCTGGGCTACGCGGCCGGATATACCGCCGGCCGTGCGGGCTTCCGAAGATCGAAGATGCCGAAGGGTCCGTTTGCTGCATCTTCCGGCGGTGGAATGATTCCCTCCGAGCAGTCGTCCTATGTCGGAGGGGTCGATGACGAAACCCATCCGGACACGGATTTCATTCCAGACTCCGGGAAGCAGCGGCGCCGGTGTACGCTGGCCTATTACGGAAACACGACCGTTCGAGGTATCGTAGATTCGCAGGTTCGCCAGATGTGGCACTCGTTCGCCGTGCAACCCGACTCGGGCAGCGCGGCGGCCAATGCCCTGATCAAGGATGAATGGGCACGGCGGCTCGATTCAGGCCTGGACCGGGTCATCGAACAGGCCATCCGGCATCTGCTGATCGACGGCGGATTGGTCCCAAAGCGGATCGGATCCCCGTCGTCTCCGGCTCGCTTCGAAGTGGTTCCCTACCGTCAGATCAAGACGCCATTTACCAACCAGAGCAACCCGAACATTCGGGACGGGTTCGAATACGGGGCTGATGGCGAGCAGGTCGCCTGCTGGGTGGAACGCGAAGCCAGTTCCTACGATTCGGTATACGCCACCGGGGAGTCTGTCCGCGTCCCACTCATGTCGCATCCGACCATGGCGCGCCTGGCCGGGCAGACCAAGGGACTCAGCTGGTACAGCGCAGCGATCGTGCGGCTCGAAATGGTGAACCGGTGGCTCGATGCGCTCCTGCGCGCGGCCGAGGCTCACGCCTATCTGCTCGCCATCGTGAGGTCCAACACCGACGACTCGTCGGGCGTCGCGAACAAACTGAGCGCCTACAACTCGTCGGCGTCCAGCCCCACGTCGCAGACCGAGACGGAAGAGTTGCGCCGCATCGTCAAGTTCACACAAAAGCACCGGGTGCTCTTCATGGGCAAGGGCGACTACAAGATCCTCCAGACCGACGCGCCGCGGATCGCCGAGTTCCTGACGTGGTGTCTGCGCTCCATCGCCCGGGCGCTGGGCGTTTCGTTCGAGCGTCTGACCTACGATCTGTCCCTCACCAGTTTCTCAGCGACCAAGTTTGGCGATCGCGATGACCGGGTCACCGTGATCGATCACCAGAACATTCTGCGCCGCGACATCTTGGTGCCGATTCACCGCGAAATCGTCACCTCGCTGATGCTGCGCCCTTCTGCTCGCATGCCGTCCGCCGGCCGTTTTGCCGCGGACACGGAACGCTTTCTGCGTGTCGGCTTCCAGCTCCCCGGCCGTCAGCCGGTCGATGAACTGAAGGCCGAGGAGGCGAACGCGCTGGCCATCAAGAACCGCACGGCCTCGCGCGGGCGCATCTGCGCGTCTGTGGGCACCGACGCCGACGAGATCGAGCGGGAGCAGATCGAAGAGGACCGCCGTTACTTCGATCGGCGCAAAAAACTCTACATGGACTGCGGGATGGACGAGGAGATGGCGCGTGACCTGGCTCTCGAAGACATGCGGATGAGCCTGCAGGACAAGGTTTCTAGCGCGGCTACTTCTCCGTCTGGCACCGAGAGCGATTCCGCGGAACGTAACCCGGCGAAGCTTCCGGGCCAGGATCCGGACGACAACGACACGGAGGACGAGACGGATGGAGACGAGGACGAGGATGCTGCGTAGCGTGTAAGTCTTCCTTACACGTCCATTCCAATTTTGTGGAAACGCGGTTGACTGTGTTTGAAGGACGAGACCGATGAAGAAGCTGTTTTCGTTCGTCACCTCCATCTTCGCCCACCCCTGGGCATGTCGTCGCGAAACCATCGAACATCTTCTGCTTGCCCTACACGAAAATTCCCCCCGTGCGCTCGACGCCGCCGGCGTTCCGTCGCGTGACGAGAAGCGACTCTACGGAACGACGCGAAACGGCTCGACGGCCGTCATCCCGATCCAAGGGGTCATCGTCCGCGAGTCGCTCGACGGATACCCGGGCTGGATACGCAGCTACTTCACCTCCACGCTGGACACCGAGCGCGCGATCGGCCTGGCGCTCCGGGACCAGAGCATCGAGCGGGTGTTGCTCGACATCGACTCGCCGGGCGGTTCGGTCTACGGGGTGGACGAGCTCTCGAACTTCATCCGCGGCGCTCGCGAGCAGAAACCGATCGTGGCCTACACCGGCGGCATGATGGCATCGGCCGCCTACTACATCGGAAGCGCTGCGTCGCGCGTCGTCAGCGGATCCGGCGCCGAGATCGGATCGATAGGGGTCTACTCGGTCCTGGAAGACTGGTCGAAATTCTGGGCCGAGGCTGGAATCCAGTTCGAGATGATCAAGGCCGGAGAGTTCAAGGGCGAAGGCCACCCCGACATGCCCATCACCGACGCGACGCGGAAGGTCACCCAAGAGATCGTGGACGCCTATTACGACCAGTTCGTCTCGGCGGTCTCCAAGAATCGTGGCATCTCCAAAGAGTCGTCGCTGAAACTGGCCGACGGACGCACATATATCGGCCAGGCCGCCGTCGACGTGGGGCTGGCCGATGTGGTCGGAACATTCAACGAAGCCGCGGCGCCGGCGTCTCCTTCGGCCGCGACAACTCGGTCGGAATCTACCGCTCAGCCTTGCGACGGAGCGAACTCCGCTCGCGCTGGGCACGCAACAAACGTTGTACCCTTCTCGGCAGCTCGCTCGGCTGGCGTCAGCCGGAGCCGCCTGATGGGCCAGTCGCGGGTCCACCCCGCAGAAAAGGAGGACATCACAATGTCCACCCAGAAGGCGGGAGAATCCGCCGACGTCAAGCCCGGTGACATCAAGGTCAGCGAGGCGACGTTCGATGACGTCAAGCAGGGAAACGAGCGCGTGTTCAAGCAGATCGCGGACGCCGCGCTGCATGACGAGAAGGCGCGCGTGAACGGCATCGCCGAGGCTCTCAAGGAAGCAGCGCTTCCGTCCGACGTAGAGGGGCAAGTGGCCCTGGCCGTCGCGAACCTGAGCGTCGAAGGCGCCAAGTCGGTCATCTCCACGGTGTCGGCCATCGAAGGTGCGTTGGCGGCCGGCGAACTGCAGGGCCTCGACAAGGACGATGTCAAGTGTCTGCGCGAGGACATCAAGGGCTTGGGCCAACTCGCGGCCGTGCGTCAGATCCAGCGCGCCGTGGACGCCAAGAAGGGCCAGCAGAAACGCCTGGCTCAGGTCGCCGATCCGGCCGTTTCCGGCAAGGACCCCGAGAAGAGCGAAGAAGAGAAGGCCGCCGAACAGGCCAAGGCTCAACGCGCCGAGAAGGTTGCCAGTCTGCGCGCGGAGTTCAAGAAGGTGGACTACCTCACCGGCATCAGCGAGCGGGCGTTTGTCGAGCAGCGTCTGTCCGAGCAGAAGGTGGACGTACCTTCGGCGGAGTTGGACGAACTGCTGAAATAGTCGGACCCGAACACGAGACCCGCGGAGCGGCCCCCGCAAGGGGAAAGAAAAGGAACGAACAAAGAACTGAAGGAGTGATAGAAACATGTCCGCTCTGAGCGCCAACAACATCGGCCTGATGACCCGCGTCATCTCGGCGATTGTTCACACCGCCAAGTCCAGCACCGCCATCTACAAGGGCGGTTTCCTGATGCAGAACATCGACGGCGACGTGCTGCCGTTGACCACGACCGCCGGCCAGTTCGCCGGCATCGCCCTCGACGAGAAGGCGACCACGACCACCGACCGCAAGACCCGCGTTTCCGAATCCGGAGAGTTCCTGGCTACGCTGACCGGCGTTGCCAAAGCCGACATCGGCAAGCCCGTCTTCTGTGCCTACGATGATCCTGCCGATATCACACTCACCTGGGCGACCACGACCAAGTACATCGGAAAGATTGTGGCCCTGGAGTACGACAGCACCGGTGCGGTAACCGACAAGTGCTGGGTTCGGTACGATGCACGTCTTGGCGTGCAGGGAAGCCA
>JBDKSR010000146.1:0-9312 GCA_039680545.1 Bryobacteraceae bacterium
CGTCTGGCATCCGCATATCGTCTATGACGTTCACCAACAGGGCCCGAGTGCTTCGCGGATGTTCATTCCGCCGTGGCTCGATCCTATCGAACCGAACATCGACCCCGTGATCGTCCAACAGTGCAACTTCTTTGGGATGGCCATGGCGACGGATCTGACCGCGGCAGGGAAGACCGGTGTCGTCGTGAACGCTCTCTCCGATATCTGGACGCCGGCAAGGCACTATCAGGCCTATCACGGCGGCCTACGTATACTCAGCGAATCGGCCAGCGCCGGCCTCGCCAGCCCGGTCACGATCGATCCGGCGAACGTACCGCGATCAGCCCCCGGCTACAGCCCGCGCGAGTCCAGTTGGAATTACCTGGAGCCGTGGCTTGGTGGCAAGTGGCGTCTTCGGGACATCGTTGACTACCAGTTGGTGGCATGGAAGTCGCTGCTCGTCGAAGCTGCTTCACGGCGCGAGAGTCTGGTGCGCAACTTCTATCGCATCGGGCAGCGGGCCTGCTCTCGTAAGTCTCCCTATGCGTTCGTTGTTCCCGCCAACCAGCGTGATCCGGGAGCCACCAGCAAGCTGCTCGACACGTTGCACTTCGGGCTTGTCGAAATCGAGCGGGCGAAGTCCGCTTTCCGCGCCGGCGGCGCTGACTACCCGGCCGGAAGCTTTGTCATTCGGATGCGGCAACCTTACAGCGCGTTTGCTAAGACGCTGCTCGAACGCCAGCGCTATCCGGACTTGCGCTCCGGACCAGGCGAGCCGCCCAAACGGCCCTACGATGTCACGGCGCACACCCTGCCTCTGCTGATGGGCGTCGCCGTGGACACTGTCGAGACGCCATTTGAGGCGCACCTTGAACGGGTGACGCAGTTTGGAACCCCGCGCGAGAAGACTGACGTCCTGCCCGCCGCGGACACCACCTCCTGGCGAATCGTGAACCGCATTTGGAACGAAGGCGGGACGGTGTGGCGCGATCCGCGCGGAGGGGATTTCCATACCGTCGAAAGAGACGGCCTCAAGCGGCTGAAGCGGCCTCGCGCCGGACTGTACCACAGCCACGTGCCGAGCATGGACGAAGGCTGGACACGATGGCTGCTCGACGAGTTTGGATTCGCTTACAAAAGCACCGGGAACCTCGACATCCTGGCGGGCGGCTTGCACAAGCGCTATGACGTCCTGATATTTCCCGATCAATCGATCAGAGAGATCGTGAAAGGGTACAACCCCGGTAAGATGCCGGAGGAATTCTGCGGTGGCCTGGGAGAAGCCGGGGCCGAAGCGCTGCGCCAATTCGCGCGCGACGGCGGAACACTGATCTTCTTGAACCACTCGACCGCCTATGCCCAGCAAGCGCTCGGTCTTGGTGTCACCAGCGTGTTCGATGGAGTTTCCCCAGAGCAGTTTTACTCGCCGGGCTCGCTGCTGAATGTCGAACTCGACACGAACAGCCCGCTGGCTTACGGATTGCCGTCCCGTATCGCAATTTGGTCCGAGACAAGTCCCGCGTGGAAGGCGCCCGAGGGGACGCCGGTGGCGCGGTACGCGAGCCGGGATGTTCTGGCCTCCGGATGGCTGCTGGGAGAGAAGTACATTGCCGGGGCCACTGCAATTGCCGATCTGCCCTACGGAGCGGGGCGAGTGATTCTGTTCGGCATGAGGCCGCAATACCGGGCGCAAAGCTATCAGGCGTTCAAATTGCTTTTCAATGCGATGCTGCGTTTCTGAGCATGGCCCTGTTCTCGCGGGCCGTAGCACGCTATAATTCCCCCGATGCCGGCAGGCCTATTACATCTTCATACGTATTTCTTGCTTCCGTTCTCAATCGACAAACAGGCGATCCTGGAGGATCACCGCGACATTTGGACGAAGTATACGAGGTGGATTGACGGTTTGGACGAGTGGGTCGCCGTTCACCACGATACGTCCGCCGTCGCGACGCGCCTTGGGGCCTGGAAGCGTTCGGCCTACACGCGATTCGACCTGGATTCGCCTGCGTACCAGGACATGGTGTTCTTCCACCCAATCGTGCGCAGGGTCTTCTTTGACACGTGCGACGCCTTTGGAGGCGAGAAAGAGTCCCTGCTTCGTTGTTACACGATCCCGATTCCAGCCGGGGAGTCGGTGTGGCTCGAAGCGGAGGACAAGAAGGGCCGCTGCGCGAAAGTCCAGATAACGGATCTGCGGCTGTTCCTGTTCGCCAACGGCATCGGCATCCTTTCGATCGGAGTGGAAGCCTTCCATCTCCCGGCGGCGGATGCTCTCTGGATAAACGAGAGCCTCCGGAAAGTCTATCCATCGAGCGGCCGGCAGTTGCGTGAGTCGCGTATTCCGAGCCGGCTGACGCTGGCCGTTGAGCGGAACGGCTCGCGCGAGGTTGTTGCCGAGGAACACTTCGAAAAGTGCGACATGATCGGCTTTTTGCCGCCGCTGTCGAACACCATCACGTCGCTTATTTACTTCGCCGATTACGAACAGGAGGAGTTCGAACCGGTTCTCGACGAACGCATGATCGTCTATACGTATTTCGCGGTCGATCCGGCCACGATCGGCGACGATTTCATACGTTCGGAGGAGTATCAGTATCTCCTCAGCCGGTTCCTCTATGTGGACCGTGACGGCGCCGGCTATCGCTACAACCCCGATTTCATCCGCGAGGAGATGAAGCGGCAGACATACAGCCGCTGGGCCCATCAGGGGACGTATTACGGTTTCACGAGCTACAGCAACATCACCGCGACCATCGGCGCATTCGATTGCGACGAGCACCAATTGCGCGAGGGCTTCCTCATCCACCGGATGTTCCAGACCCGTTACTACCTGATGGCGCTGGTTGCGTTGTTCTATCGAGCGACTCTGCTGGACTTCGCCGAGAGGGCGGCGCTCGTTTCCAAGCAACTCTATCTCGATCAGGCGGACGGGCGGCTCGGGGTTGAAAACATTCGCATGGCGAGTGACCTGCGAGCCGACTTCCTGCACTTCTCCAACTACTGGCATTTCGACGAACTGGCTAACAAGGACGAGGAACTCGAACACTTCACAATGCAGTGTGGCGAGTATCGGATACGCCCGATGAAGGCGGAGATAGAAGAAGAGATCGAGAAGCTGAACGCGTCCCTCCACACCTACCACCAGTTCCGGAACACCGAGGCCATCAACCGTTTGGCTGTATTGAGTTTGCTGCTTGGCGCGGGCGCCGTGCTAACCGGCTTCTTCGGGATGAATTTCGGCCACCGCTTCGGGCGTCTCTTTTTTGAACCGGACCAGAGCACGTTGCCCTTCCACTATGCGGCGCTGGCCGCGGTTCTGTTGCTGGTTCTGGGAGCGGTGGCGTTCGCCGTGTACGTGGTGGCCGTCAACTGGCAGGATTATCGGGAAATTGTTGTGACGCGCGAGAATAGAAAACCCATGCCTGGGGATAGCGCCAGCCTGCGCCGGAGCATTACACCGCCGGGCAG
The DNA here is from genome assembly GCA_039680545.1 of Bryobacteraceae bacterium. GTDB lineage: Bacteria > Acidobacteriota > Terriglobia > Bryobacterales > Bryobacteraceae > JAEHDI01. The sequence goes on from JBDKSR010000146.1 coordinate 3,451, forward strand.
CCAGCGCCATTGAATTGCAGTGCCCCGGCCGCGCGCGGTGCGCCGGACGCGGCCGAAGCAACCCGGATCTCTAACGCTTGCTGAGGTCGCGGATCATGATGTCCTTGAACAGCATGTTGCCCTCTCCGCCTGAATGAAGCTGGAGGGAGATGAATCCATCGAAAGACTTCGGTGTCGGGTCGGTGAAATCCACCATCAGCATGCCATTCAGGTAGGCAACATAGTGATTTCCTTCGACCTTCATGAGCATCTCGTTCCAGTCATCGGGCCGGATGACCGGCTCAAGCTCCGGGGAAGGCCAGACGATCCATTGCCTGCCGTCGCCATAGATTCCGCCGCTGTGATGGCCGAGGGTCTTGTCGATCTCAAACTGTAGTCCCTTGGATACGTTTGCGGTGCCGGGTTTGAAATCGGTGTGGAAGAAAACACCGCTGTTACCGAAGGCCAGGCATTTGAAGCGAATAAACAGGTCGAAATCCTTGTATTCCTTCTCTGTGCGCAGGTAGCCGTACTCCTTGGTGATTCCCTGTCCGTGGATGACACCGTTCTCGACGTCCCACTTTTCGTTTCCGACCTTCACCCAACCGGTGAGGTCCTGGCCGTTGAAAAGCGAAACCCATTCGCTGCCCGCGACGGTGGGTCTGCCTGCCTGCGCCCACGCCATGGTCGCGGCGGCAAAGAGTATCAGAATACGTGCAAGCATACTGCCTCCCTTTTAGTGAAAACCCTTATTGAAGATCGAACTGCCATGATACCCGATGGGCGGAACGTCAGTCCCCGGGAGATCCGATGGTGCGCCGGATGGCGTCGGAGATTCGCTCCGCGTACAGGTCCACGCGAGTTGCGTCGGCGCCCTCGACCATCACCCTGGCGAGCGGTTCCGTGCCGGAGTAGCGGACCAGAATGCGGCCCGTTCCCGCGAACGCCTCAGTCGCTGCCCTGATCTCGGCGGCCACGACGGGAATCTTTTCGATGGGCGCCTTCTCGCGGACCCGAATGTTGACCAGCCGTTGCGGGTAGACTTCCAACTCCTGCGTCAGTTGATCGAGGTCCGCGCCCGCGTGCTGCATCGCTTCCATGGTCCGGAGGGCCGTCAGCATGCCGTCGCCGGTAGTCGCGTAACGTTGGAATATGATGTGACCGGATTGCTCTCCGCCGAGCACGGCTCCCCGCCGCAGCATCTCCTCAATGACGTACTTGTCGCCGACTGACGTGCGCAGCATACGAATCCCGTGCCGTTCGAGGGCCTTCTCCAGGCCGAGGTTCGACATGACCGTCGCCACAACCATCGGTTCGCCGCTCGCGGCGGAAAGCTCGCTGCGCTCGAGGAGGTGACGGGCTGTGATCAACAGGATGCCGTCGCCATTCACGATGCGGCCGCTATGCGAGACGAACATGGCGCGGTCCGCATCACCGTCGAGCGCCACGCCGAGGTCCGCTCCGCGATCGATCACCATCTGCCGCAGCGCCTCGACGTGGAGCGCCCCGACCTGCAGATTGATGTTGCGCCCGTTCGGGGAACACGCCATCGCATCGACGCGCGCCCCCAGCCGCCGGAAAAGCTCGGGAGCGAGGTGCGATGCGGAGCCATGCGCACAGTCGACGACGATATGGATGCCATCGAGGCTGCCCGGAAAGGTTCCGGCAAGGAAGTCGACGTAACCCGCGTCGAGACCCGGATCTTCAGTGAGGGTCTCCGGCACGGCAGTGACCCCTTCGCCCAGCAGAGCGAACATGTCCTGCTCAATCGCCAGTTCTTCGGAGTCCGGGAACTTGTATCCGGAGTGGCCGAAAATCTTGATTCCGTTGTCCTTGTAGGGGTTGTGAGAAGCGGAGATCATTACACCGGCGGTGAACGGGCCGGTTCGCGTCAGATAGGCGACGCCCGGTGTCGTGATCAGGCCGGCGTATCGTGGCCGGGCGCCCGTGTGGACCAGTCCGCCGCTCACCAGCGACGCGATCCAAGTGCTCGACTCGCGAGTATCAATGCCGATGAGTACTTCCGGCGCATCGGCCAGTTTTGCCGCTTTCCTCCCCAGGGCGACTCCGGCGGCGAAGATCGTCTTCTCGTCCAGGGGATACGCGCCGGCTTCCCCGCGTATTCCGTCCGTGCCAAATAGGCGGCGCTTCATCGCTGCGGCCCGCCGGTAGTGATTTTTTCCATTGCTATTCTCAGAGTAACAACCGGCGTCGAAGCGAAACGCACGCGTGAATCCGGCACATACACATGCACTTGAAACCGCTGTTCGCCGACTACCGCGTCGAGGTCAACCGGATCGGTCTCGGCGTACTTAATCTTAGCCACGCAGCTTTCCGGTCCTGTAATCCGTAAGTGGTCCGGATCCACATCTGCGTCGCGAATCTGGTAGCCATCCGGAGGCGGTCCGGAGAATCGAACCTCGATGGGTACGTCCCGGCTCACCTGGTGTTCGATTTGCAGGCGAAGCTGGGATGGCACAGCACGCGAGAGTTTTACTCCCGACGGCAAGACAACCGTGCTCTCGTCCACGGTGACCGTCCTCTCGCCCGGCCGGTATACCGAGGAAAGGTCGAAGACGACAGCGACCGATGCCAGAGCTTCGCGCTTTAGGAGCGTTGGTGGGCCGATTACGTCGATCTTGATGGCGTCCGGTGTTTCGGAGCTGATTTCCATCCCCCGCGGGACGTCCCGGAACTCGATCGGCGCCAGCACCGACGTCGTCATCTGGGGCTCCCCCACAACGGCCAGCCACAGGACCACTGCAATCGAGAGTGACAGGACCTTCCAGCCGAAGTTTTCCACGAGCGAGCGCATCATGGTTTTTTCGTCCCCGTCCAGCCTGCGCCCCCGGAATTGAAGGGGATGTCGCCTGCTTCTTCGTCCGGCAACACGGCGCTGGGAGCGCGCCGGCCAAAATGCTGGGCGAACCGCTCATCCACCCGCCGGAGCGTGACGCCCATCTCGATCTCCCCGGAAGTGGCCACCGAAATTCGTCCCGTCTCCTCGGAGACGACAATTGCCATGCAGTCACTCTCTTCGGTGACGCCGATCGCCGCGCGGTGACGCGTGCCGAGTTTCCTCGACAGCGTCGGGTTCATGCTCAGCGGAAGGAAGCACGCGGCTGCCGCCACCCGGTCGCGCTGCACGATCACGGCTCCGTCGTGCAAGGCGCCGCCGGGTTGAAAGATGCTCAGCAGAAGGTCCCTGGAGAGATGCGCGTCGAGAGGCGCTCCGCTCTCGATGAACGTCCGCAGCCCCGTGTCGCGCTCGATGACGATCAGCGCGCCTATCCGGTGTTCCGCGAGTTGACTCAAGGCCAGCAGGATGTCGTCGCCCGATTCGAGACTTTGCAGGCGGCCTCCGAAGCCAAACCACCCTCTGCGCCCGATCCGGATCAGCGCCCTTCGAATTTCCGATTGAAACAGGACGATCAGGATAAAGGCGGTGTAGGGCACCACCATCGCGAGGACTGTGCGCAGCAATTCAAGACCGAGCCGGATCGACACCGTGTACGCAATTAGCAGTACCGCCACGCCGACCAGCACCTGAGCCGCGCGCCTGCCTCTAACCAGCATGAAAAACTGGAAGATCAGGAACGCAACAATCAGGATGTCAATTACGGCAGTGACCCCGATCCGGGGAAGCGACGATGGAAAGGGCCATACGAGATGAGTCATCTGCCCGCTCGCACTCTATCGCCTCTGAAAACTGAGGCCGACCTTCAATCTTAGCGCACGAGTGCAAACATTTTACTTCCAGTCAGTTGATTTCCGGATGGCCCAGTGCGATTTTGCAGGGTTATTTGCCGGACAGGAAGAGTTTCTCGACCTCTTTCCAGTTCACGACGTTCCACCAGGCCGCCACGTAATCGGCCCGGCGATTCTGATACTTCAGATAGTAGGCGTGTTCCCAAACGTCGATGCCCAGCAGTATGGACTTACCCTCACTCACCGGACTGTCCTGGTTCGCGGTCGAGTAAATATCGAGGTTTCCGCCGGGATTCTTCACCAGCCATGCCCAGCCCGAACCAAAACGGCCCATAGCCGCGGCGCTGAGCCTCTCCTTGAAGGAGTCATAGCTGCCGAAAGTGCTCTGGATCGCCTCCGCCAGCTTGCCGCCCGGCTGTCCGCCTGCCTTCGGCCCCATCATGCGCCAGAACAGGTCGTGGTGGTAATGGCCGCCGCCGTTGTTGCGGACCGCGGTACGGATGCTTTCGGGGGCTGCCGCGACACTATTGGCGAGCAGTTCCTCGATTGTCAGGTTCGCGACATGCGGCGCCGACTCCAAAGCCTTGTTGAGGTTGGCGATATACGTGGCGTGGTGCTTGCCGTGGTGGATTTCCATCGTCGCCTTGTCGATGAACGGTTCGAGCGCGTCGGCGGGGTACGGCAAATTCGGTAGAGTGAATGGCATCTAACCCTCCTGGGATGTGGTCAAGTTGTCTTGATTTTCCCGCTCGCGCGGGCTTTCCCCGTTATAGATGCAGATTGGGTGGATTGGTCGCAACTAACGCAAGGATTAGCCCTCGACGCCGCCCGCCCGCTCGAAGGCGTCGGCCAAACGGAGCATTCCGCTCTCATCGAAATGCCTGGTCAGAATCTGCATGCCAACCGGAAGGCCGGCGGCGGTCCTGCCGCACGGAACGCTCATGCAGGGAATTCCGGCAAGCGACCCCGTGATCGTGTAGATGTCCGACAGGTACATTTCGAGTGGATCGTCGATCTTCTCGCCGAGCTTGAATGCCGGGAACGGCGAGACAGGGGTCACGATGGCGTCCACTTCCTGAAAGGCATTCGCGAAGTCGCGGGCAATCAGCGCGCGAACCCTCTGCGCCTTCAAGTAGTAGGCATCGTAATAGCCGGCGCTCAGCACGTATGTGCCAAGCATGATGCGGCGTTTGCACTCGGCGCCGAAACCTTCGCCACGCGTCGACCGGTACATGTCGGCGAGCGTCTCGGGGTGCGGCGTACGGATCGTATAGCGCACTCCGTCATAACGGGCGAGGTTGGAACTGGCCTCGGCCGTGCAAATGATGTAGTAGCAGGCTATCGCGTAATCGGTTGCCGGAAGGCTGATTTCCTTCACCTCGCAGCCGAGGCGCTTGAGGCTGTCCACGCCCTTTGCCAGCAGATCTCCGGTCTCGCTCGCGAGGCCCTTGAAGTACTCGCGGGGAAGACCAATCCGGAGGCCCTTCACGGTGCCGCCGAGACCGGCGGAATAGTCGGGCACGGGCGCGAAAGCCGACGTCGAGTCCATCTCGTCGCGGCCGGCGATCACCTGAAGCAGCCGCGCGGCATCCCTGACATTCCGGCCGAATGGTCCGATATGGTCAAGCGAACTTGCGAAAGCGATCAGGCCGTAGCGCGACACACGTCCGTAAGTTGGTGTAATCCCGGTGACGCCGCAGAACGAGGCAGGCTGGCGGATGGATCCACCCGTATCCGAACCCAGCGACACTACGGCGGTCCCTTGCGCCACCACGGCGGCCGACCCACCGCTCGATCCTCCCGGCACGCGCTCCGGATCGACCGGATTCCGCACCGGGCCAAACGCCGAATTCTCGTTCGAGGACCCCATGGCGAACTCATCGCAATTGGTCTTTCCCAGGATGATTCCGCCCGCCTCTTCGAGCCGTATGACGGCGGTTGCGTCGTAAGGAGCCACGTAGTTCGCAAGAAGCTTCGATGCGGCGGTGGTCCGCGTGCCCTTCGTCAGGATGACGTCCTTTACGGCTACGGGAACACCCGCCAACGGTCCCGGGTCCTCTCCGCGGGACAGTTTTTCATCGTCGCGCCGGGCTGATTCCATCGCCCGCTCCGGGCAGAATTGTAGTTAGGCGTTGGTCGCCGGGTTGTTTGTCTCCGCGTGGCGAAGCGCCTCTG
>JBDKSR010000147.1:0-7992 GCA_039680545.1 Bryobacteraceae bacterium
AGGGCGACTCGCCTCAGCAGATGCTGGACCGCTTCGCCGCATTTCCGGAGATACAGGTCATCGACCTCAATGCAGCAATCGGGAACGGGTCCAACGATGCCATCGTCGAATATCTCGCTGCCCACGCCGCCACTCGCGTCGGCGGAGGAGTCCGCACGGTGGACCGCGCCACGCGACTGGTCGAACAGGGTGCGAAGAAGGTGATCATCGGCACGGCAGCCTTCGCGGCGGGTGGCGTAAACGAAGCCTTTCTGCAATCCGCAGTCGATGCGGTTGGCCGGGAGCGGATTCTCATCGCGCTCGACTCCAAGCAGGGTCGCATCGTCGTAAAAGGATGGCGTGAAGCCACGGCATTCACGGCGGAAGAAGTGATTCACATGCTCGAACCGTTCTGCGGCGGGTTCCTCTGTACGTATGTGGATAAGGAAGGAATGCTGCAGGGTCCGGACCTGGACTGGTTTCGTCGTCTGCGCCAGGCTACCGGTCTTGAGATCACAGCCGCCGGAGGCATCACGACTCTCGACGAGATCCGCGAGTTGCAGCAACTCAAGATCCACGCCGCGCTTGGCATGGCGGTATATACAGGCCGCCTCGACCTCACCGAGCTTGCCGCGCTGAATCGCGCCTAGCCGACCCCTTCAGCGGGCAGCCGCCCTAATCATCGCGAGCACGCGGCCAGCCGCCTCACGCACTTCGGCGTCGGGGTATCCGTATTTCTGTTCGAAGTATGGAACGGCGTCCCGCGCCTCCGCGGATCTCGTCCAAACCGGTTCGATCGCAGTAAGCGTGGACTCGGCATACTCCCGTACGAACCCGTCCTTGTCGGTCAGTTTCTCGATGAAGGAAAGGATCGCCGCATGCGCCTCCGGTGTTGCCGCCCATCGGGGATCAATCCCGTTCAGAGCCTGGCTGGCAACCCACGGATCGAGCCTCGCATCCAAGGGAGCTGTAGCAATAGGGGCAATAGCTCGCGGATCGCCAATCCTACCCAATGCCCGCGCCGCGGCGTTTCGCAGATCCCGGTCACGGTCACGAAGCGAGTCGATAAGCGGTGGGACGGCCTCCGGATCGCCAATGTCCCCCAATGTTGCCGCCGCGAGGTCACGCTCGAAGCCTTGGCCTCGTATTACCGCAACGAGTGCCGGCACCAGTTCCTTGCCACGCTCCGTCGTACGCCATCCGGGCGCCAGATCGTCCAGCACCCGGACAACCCAGCCCACGCAGTTCACGTCACTGTGGATGAGAGCCACCAGCGTATCGACTGCTGCACTGCGTTCCCCAGTCAGTTCTAGCAGTTCGAGCGCCACTCGTTTCAAGTCCGGAGTGCCGTCACGAATCGTGGTGACGAGCGACGGTATTCCGGCCTTGGCCGCCTCAGACTTCGGCCATTCCGCATCGATTTCGTCAAGCGTCTTGCGCGCGAGGTCGCGTATCGAGCTGTCCTCATGCAGAAGGAAAGCGAACAGCGGTGGGATGGCTCGCGAGTCCTTGAACTTGGCCAGGACGCGCGCATAAGCCTCGGCGGGATGGCTTTGAAATGCGGCGATGAGAGGGGGAACGGCGCGAGGATCGCCGATCTCACCTAGCGCCCATGCCGCCGAGAATCGGAGTGCTTCGTAAGGACGCCGCAGTGCCTCGATCAGAGGCTCCACTGCCTTGGTTTCCTTGGAAGTGCCGAGTTGGAGTGCGGCACGGTTGGCCGCACCCCAGTCGTTTGAATTCAGTTGCCTCAGGGTCCACCACAGCATGGCGATTCTCCTCCCCATCCTGCCGCGGACATCACGCGGCCTCTCCCCAATTTGTTGGTAAAGCCGCGACCGCCTTAAGCTACTCGTTCCAGAAAACGTTTGGCCGCCTGGATTCCCTCGAACTCGGTGAGCCGGTTGCCTTCGTACTCGATCCCGACCCAACCGTGGTATCCAGCTTCGTCCACGATCTTCATCATACGGGCCATGTCGATCTTTGTTTCGTTGCCGTCCGCGCCGAAGTCATAGCACTTGAAACTGACTCCTTTGGCAAAGGGCATCAATTTCTTTACCGCTTCGTACTTGTCGATTTCGGGCGGGAAGTTGCCCAAGTCCGGCAGCGTGCCGAAGTTCGGTAGGTTCACTTTCTTCATCAGGCGCGTCATAACATCCGGATTGGACGACACTCCGCCGTGATTCTCGATGATCACGTTGATGTTCATCGTCTTTGCATAGCCGCAAAGATTCGTGAAGCTATCAGCACAGTAACCGAGAAACGAATCGATCTCGGCAGGCGTCGTGGGCTGCTTGTCCGGATACATGTTCGTGCGAATGGAGTGGCATCCCAATTCTGCGGCAATATCCACCCATTTGTAATGGTTGCGTGCCGCTCTCAGCCGCTCCGCCTGGGCCGAATGCCCCATCAGCCCCTCGCTGTCGCACATGATCAGGACGCCCTTCGTCCCGGTCTTCTGCATGTTGTCTTTTAGACTGCGAACGTAGTCCTGGGTCGGTGCCTCCCAAAGCCCATTAACAAACTCGAGCCCTTCAACCCCGAACTGTTCCCGGGCTATCCTCGGAAAATCGAGGTTTGTCGTCATGCGGGCACGGATGGCTCTGTGAAGCGACCACTCTGCGAGTGAGATACGAAACTTCTTCTCGGCCGCGCGCAGCGGCGCTGTGCCGGAGGAACCCCCGGCCAGAACACTTGCCAGGGAGGCACTCTTCAGAAATTGACGTCGACGCATGACGCCATAATATCAACTGTCCAGGCCGCCGACGACCCTCCCCGAGGTTATGTGCCGGAGAGTTCTCGCAGATCGTCGATCCAGTAGTCCGGCTCCCAGCGCTGCATTTCTTCTTTATCGCCGTAGCCGTACCGGACAGCACAGATTTTGACGCCGGCTCGCCTGCCGGCCTCCATATCCGGGGCGGAGTCCCCCACCATCAGGCACTGCCCGGGCGTCGCTCCGAGCCCCTCGATCGATCGCAGCAGGACATCCGGCGCCGGTTTGCTTGGGAAGCCGTCGGTTCCCTGCACGTAGTCGAAGTACTGAAGCAAACCGAACTTCTCAAGCACCTGCCGGGTGGTCGGGGTGCCTTTCGTCGTCGCAGTCGCCTTCTTACCGCCGAGCGCAGCCAGTCCTTCGATGACACCCGGATAGACGCGGGTCGAGGAATGTTCGCGAGCGAGATAGATGGAGCGGTACTCAGCCATCAATGCCTCGTGCTGTTCCTGCGTGTAGGAGGGGAGCAACTCCTCGAACATGTCGATCAGGTGACGCCCGATGAACCGGCGAAGGCCTTCCTCCCGCAAACCGGGGCCGGCCGGGGTTTTAGAAAGCACAGCAAGCACGGCGGCACAGATGTCGGACGCCGAATCAAGCAGAGTGCCGTCGATGTCAAACAGGTAATAAGGGTATTGGGGGATCACGCCGGTTGAGGACGTTCTCCTTCCCTGAGACCGGGGACGCGGCGGCTGCCGTCAGGCTGGATCACCGCCTGGGAGGTCCCGTCATCGTGACTTGGCCCATCGGAATCGTTCCGCGCTGCGAGAGTTCCGCCCTGTATAAGGCTAATCACTTCCTCACCATCCAGGACTTCACGCTCAAGCAAGGCTTCAGCAATCCTGGCGAGAGCTTCGGAGTGATCCTCGATGATTGAGCGCGAACGGTTGTAAGCGCCCTCGACGAGCTTGCGTACCTGCTCGTCGATCTTGATAGCGGTGTCTTCGCTGTAGTCGCGGTGCTGCGCGATCTCGCGGCCGAGAAAGATCTGCTCTTCCTTCTTACCGAAGCTCAGCGGCCCCATCTCGCTCATGCCCCACTCACACACCATCTTCCGGGCCAGTTCAGTAGCGCGTTCGATATCGTTGCCGGCGCCGGTGGTGACGTGCTTCATGAACTTCTCCTCGGCAATCCGGCCGGCCATCAAAATCGCGAGTTGCGCCTCCAAATATTCCCGGGAGTAAGAGTGCTTGTCCTCGGTCGGCAACTGCATAGTCACGCCGAGGGCCATTCCACGCGGGATGATCGTGACCTTGTGGACGGGATCCGCCCCGGGCACAATCACCGCAACGAGCGCGTGGCCCGCTTCGTGGTACGCCGTATTGCGCTTCTCTTCCTCGCTGATAATCAGCGACTTGCGCTCGACGCCCATCAGCACCTTATCCTTGGCGACTTCAAAATCGTACTGGGTGACAACCTTCCGGCCCTGCCGCGCCGCGAGCAACGCCGCCTCGTTCACCAGGTTCGCCAGGTCTGCGCCCGCAAACCCCGGCGTGCCGCGAGCAATCACCGACAGGTCGATATCGTCCGCAAGAGGCGTCTTCTTCGTGTGGACCTTGAGGATCGCTTCACGGCCCTTTACGTCCGGCCGCCCCACGACGATCCGCCGGTCAAAACGTCCCGGCCTCAGCAGCGCCGGGTCAAGCACATCCGGCCGGTTCGTCGCTGCCATCAGGATGACGCCCTCGTTCGACTCAAACCCGTCCATCTCGACCAGCAACTGGTTCAGCGTCTGCTCCCGTTCATCGTGCCCGCCGCCAAGACCCGCGCCGCGATGACGTCCGACAGCGTCGATTTCATCGATGAAAATGATGCACGGAGCGTTCTTCTTGCCCTGTTCGAACAGATCGCGGACCCGGCTCGCGCCCACGCCAACGAACATTTCCACGAAATCAGACCCGGATATCGAGAAGAACGGTACATTCGCCTCACCTGCGATTGCCCGAGCCAGCAGCGTCTTACCTGTGCCCGGCGACCCGATCAGGAGCACGCCCTTGGGGATGCGGCCACCCAGTTTCTGGAACTTCTGCGGCTCGCGCAGGAATTCGATGATCTCCTGCAACTCTTCCTTGGCTTCCTCGACACCGGCCACGTCCTTGAACGTCACCTTTTTCTGTTGGGAGGAGTGGAGCCGCGCCCTACTCTTCCCGAAGCTGAGCGCCTTGTTTCCGCCGCTCTGCATCTGCCGCATCATGAAGAGCCAGAATGCGACCACCAGTACGAAAGGAATTGCGTTGATGATGATGGAGATCCAGTTATTGGAATTGGATTCCTTGATATCTACATCGACGCCCTTCTGACGGAGCAGGTTGTAAATGTCGGGGTAGTTGGACGGGATGATCGTGCGCAGACCGGCTGGCTCGTCCCGATAGTCGCCACGCACCTCACTGCCGGTGATCGTGACGCGGCTTACTTTGCCGGCTTCCACTTGGTTCAGAAACTGGCTGAAAGTAAGTTGCCGGTCCTGCCGGGTCTTTCCTGTCTGCACGACGATCCACAAAAGAACCGCCACGCAGGTCAGAACAACCCAGAAGATTACTGTCTTTACGTTTGAATTCATCACGCCTCCCTACAGATGAGGGGCTCCCGCTTCCATTGTATTCTCAATTACAGAGACGTCAGAGCGTCGCAGTAAGATTCTGGGAAGGTTCGGCATCCGCAGTTTCCCTCACCAGGAGCACCACCCGGCTTTCCGGAGTGGCCACGCATTCAGCGGCCGCACCAAGTCCCCGGGCCCATACAATTGTGCCTCTACAGGTAAGAATCGGCCAGGAATGCCGTTTCCATACGGGAATACGCGCCTCCTGGAAGAATGCCTTTATTCTTTTCTCGCGCAAGTGACCACCGGGGCGGTAACGGTCACCGGCCTTCCAATAGCGAAGCTCCAGTGGCCCTTGAACCCTATCCCAATCCAGATATCCATTTTTATTATAGCTGGATTCATCAGCGGCCAACGTGCCTGACTTTTCAAGAATTTGCAGCACAATGGCGCCGCCGTCGGGCAACTGGAACCGCCCGGGCGGAGACACTGTGAGGCTAAAGTCCTCCCGTGGGGCTTTGCTTGTCACCGGAGAAAACCGGATCCAGCCAAAAGAACGCGAGACGTCCACGCCCGGCAGCCTTACCTGACCGTCCCCGCCGGTCGAGCCAACAAGTGAAAGCACATCGTCAACATGCAGGAAGGCGATTTCGCGAAGGTCCCCCTTTACCCGCTCGATTGCGAGCCGGATGAGCCTCCGGGCCAAAGCCCTGTCAAGGCTATTGAGATCCGCAACACGCAATAAGACCGCTGGAGTGTCCTCAGTGATGCATTTTGTGGCAAGCCGGGACGTCTCACGGCGCCAGAAAGCATCGTCCTCACAGGCCAGTTCCGCCATGCGGCCGAGGCTCTCTGTGAGCGCCGGATTCCAGTCCCGGCTAAGGTCCGGAAGAAGGCCATGCCGGATGCGGTTCCTCGCAAAGCGGAGGTCACGGTTCGATGAATCCTCCCGCCACGCCAGGTCTTTCTCCCGCAAATAACGCTCAACATCGGAGCGTTTCACTGCAAGCAACGGGCGGACCAGTCCTTCAGAAGTCACGGGCAGGATTCCGCGCAGACCCGTCACACCGGCGCCTCGCAACAGTCGGAACAGAACCGTCTCTGCCTGATCGGAAAGAGTGTGTCCTAACGCAACGCGATCTATCGTTCGATCATCGAGTAAATCGCGAAAAAACTCTCGACGCGCCCGCCGTGCTGCCTGTTCCAGGTTCTCGCCTGTCTCCTCGCTGCGACGGCCGACATCGATGACCCTGATGTGGAATGGGAATCCCATTCGCGACGCCATTTCGCGCACAAACTCGGCGTCGCCCTGCGATTCCTCCCCCCGGAGTTGGTGGTCGACGTGCACCACGCTCAGCTTCAACGCCCACTGCGGCGCCAGTTCCGCGAGAACATGCAGGAGGCAGACGGAATCCGCCCCGCCCGAAACGGCCACCCCGACGCGGTCCCCTCTCGCAAACATTTCGTGCCGTTCGATCGTCTCGCTGACACGTTCCAACATGAAACGAAGCCGCACAATTACATTGTAGTTTCAGGACTTAGCCAAGGACCAATCATGGTATAAGAGGATTTGGCTTCGACGACCCGCTGGAGCATGGGGCCTCGCAGGCACTCTCACCGAAGGGTTCGAAGTTTTAACACGCTAACTGGAGCGAAATCATGGAAGCAAAAGCAGATATCGCGTTGATCGGTCTGGCTGTTATGGGCCAGAACCTGATTCTGAACATGAACGATCACGGCTACACCGTGGTCGCTTTTAACCGGACCGTTTCCAAGGTTGACGAGTTCCTGAACAATGCTGCCAAGGGACGAGATACCATTCTGGGCGCCCACTCCATTGAGGAGATGGTGAAGCTCTTGAAGCGGCCTCGCAAGATTATGCTGATGGTCAAGGCCGGTAAGGCGGTTGACGATTTCATCGAGCAACTTTTGCCCTACCTCGAAGAAGGCGACCTGATTATCGACGGTGGCAATTCTCACTTCCCCGATACGATCCGCAGAACGAAGTACCTCGAAAGCAAAGGCTTCATGTACATCGGAACGGGCGTGTCCGGTGGCGAAGAAGGCGCCCGCTTCGGCCCGTCGATGATGCCCGGTGGAAGTCCGAAGGCTTGGCCGCTCGTGAAGGAAATCTTCCAGGCCATTTGCGCCAAGACACCCGAGGGCGAGCCGTGCTGCGAATGGATCGGCCCGGATGGCGCCGGCCATTACGTGAAGATGACTCACAACGGCATCGAATACGGCGACATGCAGCTCATTTGCGAAGCCTACCAACTCATGAAGGCAGGGGTCGGACTGAGCAACGACGAGATGCACCAGGTTTTCACCGAGTGGAACAAGGGCGAACTCGACAGTTACCTGATCGAAATCACGCGCGACATCCTCGGCTACAAGGATGAAAACGGCGAGTATGTCGTCGATAAGATCCTCGACACAGCGGGCCAGAAGGGTACGGGCAAGTGGACAGCGGTCAGTTCGCTGGATCTCGGCATCCCGGTAACCTTGATCGGTGAAGCGGTTTATGCCCGTTGCCTTAGCGCTATGAAGGAAGAGCGGGTGGCAGCTTCCGCCGTTCTGAAGGGACCCAAGACGAAGTTCACGGGTGACAAGAAGGCATTCGTTGAAGACATCCGTCAGGCGCTGTTGGCCTCCAAGATCGTCTCCTATGCGCAGGGCTTCATGCTGATGCGCGAGGCGGCGA
>JBDKSR010000148.1:0-3435 GCA_039680545.1 Bryobacteraceae bacterium
AGGAAGGCTCCGCGCTGCCGCTGGCCATTTGGGCGGACGTGGCGGGCCGCAAGATGCAGGCCGACTTCGAACCCATCCTGGAGCGCCAGATACACCACCTGATCAATGGCGCAGAGGGCATCTGGCACATGGGCCAGCGCGACATCAACTGGGTGCGCATCAGCAAGGCCGCAAAAGCCAAGGGCTTCACCATGCGCCACCTGGGCGACATCCTGCACACCAAGTTCAAGAACGACTATCCAGCCATCGTCGACAAAGTGCAGGTGACCATCTACACGGACCGGCACGAAGTGGAGTCCCGCATTGGCCACGCGCGTCACGTTTACCGTGCGCGCAACCAGAGGCTGGAGACGCTCACCGACGAAAGCGTCGACACGTTCTATTCCTGCCTGCTGTGCCAGAGTTTCGCGCCCAACCACGTCTGCGTGATCACGCCGGAGCGGCTGGGGCTTTGCGGCGCCTATAACTGGCTCGACGGCAAGGCGGCGTACGAAATCGACCCCACCGGGCCGAACCAGCCGCTGAAGAAAGGCGAGTGTATCGATCCGGTGCGCGGGCAGTGGGCCGCCATTAACGATTACGTTTACGCCAATTCAAAACAGACCATTAAGTGCTTCAACGCGTACTCGTTGATGGATCATCCCATGACCAGTTGCGGATGCTTCGAGGCCATCGTAAGCGTGTTGCCCGAGTTGAACGGCGTCATGATCGTCAATCGCGAATACACCGGCGACACACCGGCGGGCATGCATTTTTCGACGTTGGCGAACCTGGCCGGAGGAGGCCAGCAGACACCTGGGATGATCGGCGTCGGCAAGGCTTACTTGACCAGCCGCAAGTTCATCGCCGCCGACGGCGGCCACACGCGCATCGTCTGGATGCCGCGCGAGTTGAAAGAATTCTTGCGAGACGACCTCATTGCCATCAGTGAGCGTATCGGCGTGGACGGCTTCCTCGATATGATTGCCGACGAGTCCGTGGGCACCGATATTGCTGCCGTGCGCGCACATCTGGAGAAGGTGAATCACCCGGCGCTCGCCATGACAGACATTACCGCTACGGAAGCGGAGGAACCTTCCGCGCCGCGCACTGCGGAACCGGCGATCACCGCGGAGCCGGTTGTGCGGCCGGCAGCGCTCGCGACGGAGCCGGAACCCAAACCAGTGAACCCGGTTCCCGAGCCCATCGGAGATCCTATACCCGCACCACAGCAGAAAGTGGCGAAACCCGCCCCGGCGTCGACACCTGCGGCAGGCGGCATAGACTACGTCATCGGCGTTCTTGAGAAGATGCGCGCTATCAACGCATCCGGCTCGGATCCGATGGCTGCCCTGCAGATATCCACGGCGGTCAATCTCCTCACCGCCGGGGCCAACATGCTGTTGATGTACAGCATGGGCAGATCTTCGTCACCGGCAACTCCGGCACAGGTCATCTTAGAACCACAACCGGCGCCGCCTGTGACAGTAACCTCGTTTGTGCCCCCTCGCACCGTGGAGGCGCCTCCGGTGGTCGAGAGACCTTCGGTTCCGGCGACCATCATCGTGCCCCAGACATTCACGGTGCCGCCCGAGAAGGTCAACGTTACCTTCCGCACGGTGGTGCTCGGCGGCGAGGGCACTCGCACCTCAAAACTGGAGATCGGCGGCGCCGCTGCGTTGCCGTTCCGCCACTTTGAAGGCGACGTGGGCCGCGCGCCCGCGATTGCACTGGAAGTTTTCGACGAAGCTCCGAAGAATTATCCGCAGAGCCTGCGCGACGCTTACGGGAAGCTGCTAAAGGACCCGGCGGCAATGGCCAAATACTGCGTCGAAAAATTGGGCGCTCAGGCAATTAGCGTACGCTTGGCCGCCACGCATCCGGACCTGGGCGACCGCACGCCCGAGCAGGCCGCCGAGGTTGTAGGGGCTGTGTTGAAGGCGGTGGGCGTGCCGATCATCGTCACCGGACCCAACCATTACGAGAAGAATAACGCCGTCATGAAGCACATCGCCGCGACCTTCGCCGGCGAAAACCTGCTGCTCAACTGGGTGGAGACGGACAACTACAAAACCATCGCCGCAGCAGCCATGGGTTACAACCATGCCGTGGTGGCACAAACGCCCATCGACGTGAACATGTCCAAGCAGTTGAACATTTTGCTCACGAACATGGGCGTGGCGCCGGAGAAGATCGTCGTCGACCCGATGACCGGCGCGCTCGGCTACGGCCTCGAATACACCTACTCGGTCATGGAACGCATCCGCACGTCGGCCTTCACGGGCGATCCCATGCTGGCCATGCCGCTGCTTGTGAATCCGGGGTTCGAAGTAGCCAGGACCAAAGAAAGCCGCGCTCCGCAAAGCGCCTTCCCGTTGTGGGGGCCCGAGAGCGATCGCGGCGCGCTGCTCGAGATCGCCACGGCAATGAGTTTCATCAACGCCGGCGCCGACCTGGTTGTGCTGTACTCGCCGCTCGCCGCCACCACGGTGAAACGTAAGATCGCCGAGATGATGAAAGTGGAGAAATAGGAAGGCGAAACCATGGCGCTCACGGGACTCAACATTTTCAAACTGCTGCCGAAAACCAATTGCGGCGAGTGCGGCGTACCCACCTGCATGGCGTTCGCCATGAAGCTGGCTGCCAAGAACGCGGAACTTTCCGCCTGCCCTTACGCCTCCGAAGATGCGAAGAAGACCATCGGTGCGGCGAGCAAACCGCCCATACGGCTGGTGAAGATCGGCCCGGCCGGCGAGGAAACGGCCGTCGGCAACGAGACGGTCATGTTCCGCCACGAGAAGACCTTCGTGCATCAGACGGCCATCGCGGTGTCATTCTCCGACATGCAGCCGCTCGACGAACTGCGTCACCGCACAGCCGAGGTACGCGAGTATTGCCTGCAGCGGGTGGGCGAGAAGCTGCGCATTGACCTCGCTCTGGTCGAAAACACCACTGGCGCGGTAGCCCCGTTCGTCGCCGCGGTTAGAGCGGTGGCGGGCGGCACCGGGCGCGGCATCATCTTGCAAAGTGACGATGCGGAAGCGATGGAAGCAGCGCTGAAAGCGCTCGAGGGCCAGCGCCCGCTCATCCATGCGGCGACCGCGGACAACGTGGAGGCGTTCGGCTCCCTTGCACGCAAGTACAAGGCGCCCGTAGTGGCGCGAGCCGCCACAGCCGACGAGCTTGCCTCGCTCACCACGAAACTCGCGGCGATGGGCGTCGAGGACATCGTGCTCGAAGTGCCGGGAGAGAATCCCGCCGCTGTTTTACAGAACAACACCATCCTGCGCAAGATGGCGCTTAAGTCGGACTTCGAGCCGCTGGGCTACCCGATCCTGAATTTCGCCGTGGGTGAGGATCTGGCATCCCTGGTGGCTGACGCCTCCACCTACATCTTGAAGTACGCTTCCATACTCGTGGTGGATACGTTGCAATACCAGGCGCTGCTGCCGTTGA
>JBDKSR010000149.1:0-7752 GCA_039680545.1 Bryobacteraceae bacterium
TGGATGATGCCCCCGCCGGAGCAGGCGTTGTGGGCGGTGATGCTTGTGGTCTGGGCAGCCGGCGTGTCGACCCTGACCTGGGAACATTACAAGCCGACATGGCTCCTGTTTGCCCTTATCATGACCGAGTGGGCCAGGTCCTGCTGGCACAGTCAGGATAGCGAGTGAAGATCCGCGTCCTCGAAGTCCTTGCCTCTCTGAGGCGCGCCGGCGCCGAGCGCATGGTCGTGTCGCTTGTCCGTGGGCTCGACCCGGACCGCTTCGAAACCGAGGTCGTCTCCCTGTTCGACGCCTTCCCTCATGGATTCGAAGACGAGCTTGATCGCGGCCGCATCCACACAGTTCATCTCGGTAAGCGCCGCGGCCTCGACCTTCGCATGTATCCCCGCCTCACCCGCGTGTTCCGCAGCTTCCGGCCCGCCATCGTGCACACGCACTCGTATGTGCTTCGATATGCGTTTCCGGCAGCCGTCGCCGCGAGGGTGCGAAGAGTGGTCCACACAGTCCACAACGTCGCGGACAAGGAAACGGATTGGCTCGGTCGTATGATGAACGGCTTCTCGTACCGGCGCGGCGCAATCCCCGTGGCCGTGGCCTACGAAGTAGCGCGTTCGTTCCGGAAGGTCTATGGATTCGACCCCGCTGCGACCATCCCCAACGGCATCGACACGGAGAGTTATTACCTGCCTCGTGCCGGGCGGGAGTGGAGGCACGCGCACGGTTTCTCGGACGAGGACCGTCTGATCATCTCCGTGGCGCGTCTCGATCCGCAGAAGAACCCACGAGCCCTTGTCGCCGCTTTCGCACAGGCATTCGCGGGCAACCCGCGCTGGAAACTGCTCCTCGTCGGCGACGGAAGCCTCCGGGAAGCGGTCCAACAGGACGTGCGGAATCTCGACATCGCGGACCGCGTACACTTGCTTGGTGTGCGTTCCGATGTAGCGGAGGCGCTCTCGGCGTCCGACGCCTTCGCACTCGCTTCGCACTGGGAAGGAAACCCGATCTCGGTAATGGAAGCGATGGCCGCCGGATTGCCGCCCGTCGTGACCTCCGTGGGAGGTGTCCCGGAGTTGGTCAACCACGATGTAACGGGCCTTCTCGTGCCGCCGGACGACGTCGCAGCCTTCGCTGCTGCGCTCGCGTCGCTTTCGGACGATGACCGGCGCCGCAAGCTCGGCGAAGCCGCCCGGCAGCGCTCCGCGGACTTTGACGTGAGCGCGATGGTCGCAGCCTATTCCAGTCTCTTCGAGCGCATCGCGGGAGGCCGCCTATGAGCGATTCCGTGGTGCTCCTTACAACGAACCTTGCGCGCGGAGGCGCGGAGACGCAGGTCGCTCAGCTTGCCGTCGCATTGCGTGAGCGCGGCTGGAACACGAACGTCATCTCCCTCGTCGAGCCGTCCGCCTTCAAGGACGAACTCGAACAGCGCGGCGTCCGCGTGTTCTCGCTCGGGATGGAGCCCGGCAAGCCCGGCCCGCGCGCGCTCGTCCGGCTTCTCCTCCTGTTGCGAAAGCTGCGTCCCCGTATCCTGCACGCGCACATGTTTCACGCGAATCTGACGGCACGGCTCGCCCGCTTCATCGTTCCCGCGCCGGTCGTGATTTCGACGTTGCACAGCATCGCGGAAACCGCGCGCCGTTCCGCGGACATCCACCGCCGCGACCGCCTCTACCGGTTCACGGATTGCCTCTCGGACGTAACCGTCGCCGTCTCCCAGGCTGTAGCGGACCGGCACATCAACGTTCGCGCCGTCTCTTCCAAACGGCTGCGCGTCATCCCCAACGGCGTGGACACGGGCCTCTATCGTCCGGACGCGGCGCGTAGGGCGCGGACGAGAGAATCGCTTGGGCTCGGCAATGAGTTCGCTTGGCTCGCGGCTGGCCGCCTGATGTGGAAGAAGGATTACGCCACGATGATTCGGGCCATGGCCGGGCAGCGTTCCGGCGTGCTCCTCATCGCTGGTACGGGTCTGCTCGAATCCGAATTGCGCGCGCTTGCGCGTGAGCTTTCCGCGAACGTACGATTCCTTGGCATGCGCGAAGACATCCCCTCGCTGATGAACGCGTGCGACGGCCTGGTGCTGTCTTCGCTCATTGAAGGTCTGCCGATGGTCCTGCTCGAAGCGGCATCGAGCGGCCTGCCCTGTGTCGCGTGTGCCGCGGGTGGAGTGAGTGACGTCGTTGTCGACGGGGAAACCGGATACCTGGTTCGCCCGGAAGACCCTGCCTCTCTCGCCGCCGCGATGTCGCACTTCTCGGAACTATCGATCGAAAAGCGAAGCAAGATGGCAGAGGCGTCCCGCGCCCACGCAATCGCTCGTTTTGACCTTCGCGCGGTGGCATCACTTTGGGAGGATCTTTACAGGCAACTGCTCGAATCCTCTCGACTCTCGGATAGGGAAATCCGTCATAGCGAGTAGCTCCATGCAGACGCCCCTCGACCTCGATGTCACCAACCGTTTCGTCCTCGACTTCGCGAAGCGGTTTGCGGACGAGCACCCTGGGGCCCGTATTCTGGACTTCGGCTGCGGAGCGGGAAAGCTCGTTGCCGCGGGGCTCGCCGATGGGCTCAACATCTTCGGCGCGGACATTTACTATGGCGGGTCGAGGACGCGCGCGCAAGCCGAGCGCTCGGGCCTGCTCGGAAACGCCATCCTGGAAATTCGGGACGACCGCCTGCCCTTCGACGATCAGTACTTCGATCTGGTGGTGAACAATCAGGTCATGGAGCACGTCCACGACCTCGACCTTGTTCTGCGCGAGATCCACCGTGTCCTCGTTCCGGGCGGCCGCCTGTTGAGCGTCTTCCCTTCCCGCGATGTTCTGCGCGAAGGGCACATCGGCATCCCACTCGCCCATCGCCTGCCCCGTGGTTCCGGGCTGCGTTTCTATTACACCCTGGCGTTGCGCCGGCTCGGCCTCGGAACCTGGAAAGCCGAAGCCCCCACCTGCCGTGAATGGGCTGAAGAAAAGCTTTTGTGGATCGATGTGTATACGCGTTACCGTAGCCGCCGTGAAATCTTCCGGACGTTCCGGCGCTACTTCAAAAGTGAGCTGAGGGAGATCGACTATATACGCTACCGGCTACTGGACCGGCCCGGACGTCGTTGGATTGCCGCGTTCGCCGGATTGCCCGTCGTCTCGTGGTTCGCCTGCGCCCTGTTTCGGAAGCTCGCCTTCCTCGTGATCCTCTCCCGGAAGGAATCCCGTTGAAAATCGCCTACGTCATCACGCGTTCCGATGCCGTCGGAGGAGCCAGCATCCACGTCCGTGACCTCGCGCGGGCCATGCAGGAGGCCGGTCACCAGGTGCTCGTCTTCGTCGGCGGGACCGGCCCCGTCACCGATCAGCTCCAAAGCGCGGGAGTGCCCTATCGCCCCCTCCAGTTCCTCGGCCGCCGTATCCACCCCCTGCGCGACCGCCGCGCGCTCTCCGAACTCACCGCCGCGCTCGCCGGAATGCACCCGGACATCGTCTCGACGCATACCGCGAAAACCGGCTGGATCGGCAGGGCTGCCGCCGCCCGTCTTGGCCTGCCCGCCATCTACACACCCCACGGACTCACGGTCGGCAACCGCCTCTCCCCTATCCTCGGTCCCCTGTTCACCATTGCTGAACGCATAGCCTCCCGGTGGACGCGACAAATGATATGCGTTTGTGAGTATGAGCGCCGGCTGGCAATCGAGAAGAAACTCATCCCGATGAACCGTATCACGGTCATCCACAACGGCATCCGTGATATCCCCGCTGAGCAACTCGCGGACCCCGGCAAGGACCCCGTCCGCATCTGTTGTGTCGCGCGTTTCCAGGCGCCGAAGGATCACGCCACGCTGATTCGCGCGCTCGGTACGCTCCCGTCGCAGCCGTGGGAACTGGACCTCGTCGGCGACGGCCCCTTGGAACCGGAGATTCGCCGTCTGGCCGCCGCGCTGGGCCTCTCGGAACGGGTCCATTTCCTTGGTTATCAGCAGGATCCGGCCGCCGTGCTCGCGCGCGCGCAGCTATTCGTCCTCTCGTCCCGGTCAGAAGCCTTCCCCCGCAGCATTCTCGAAGCGATGCGCGCCGGGCTCCCGGTCGTCGCCTCGGACGTCGGCGGTGTAAGCGAAGCCGTCATCCACAATTCGACCGGTCTGCTGGTGCCCCCAGGCGACCCGTTGGCCCTTTCGGCGGCTGTCGGCAACCTGATTGGAAACCCGGCCCGCCGGCAGCAGTTCGGCGCCGCGGCCCGCAGGTCGTTCGAAGCCGATTTCCGTCTCGAACGCATGGTCCGGCAGACCGCTGCCGTTTATGCTACGGTGGCAGTAAGGGCGCTCTAAAGCCCGAATTACCTCTGGCAGGTCGTTTTCCTTGGGCACGTACGATCCTCACATGCAGTACGGATATGCCTCGGTGAAGCAGTACGCCGTGAATGTCCGCACCGGACTGCTCGATGAGGGACCACAGGCCCTAAAACGGTTCTTCGACGTCCTTTCGGCTTCTTTCTTAGCTCTTTTGGCTCTTCCGTTCGCGGTGTTGATCGCCCTGGCCATCGTCCTCGAAACGAGAGGTCCCGTCTTCTTCGCCCAAACGCGAATCGGCCGGGGTGGCCGCCTTTTTCGCCTGTGGAAATTCCGCTCCATGGTCGTTGACAGCGAGGACGTGCTCCGCGCCTACCTCAGCAAGCAGCCCGAACTGGCCCGGGAGTGGGAGCAGACGCACAAATTGAAGGAAGATCCCCGCGTCACGCGTGTCGGACGGTTTCTCCGCCGCAGGAGCCTCGACGAACTTCCGCAGCTTTGGAACGTGATCCGTGGCGACATGAGCCTGATCGGACCCCGCCCGATCGTCGAGGAAGAAATCCCGAAATACGGCCGTGACTTCGCCCTCTACCAGCAGGTGAGGCCCGGCTTGACGGGACTATGGCAGGTCTCGGGGCGCAGCGATACGAGTTACCGCACCCGCGTCGCCCTCGATGCCCGTTACATACGCGAATGGACCCCCTCGCTCGACGCCAAAGTCGTGCTCCGCACCATCAGCGTCATCACCGGCGGCAAAGGCGCCTACTAATTTAAGATCCATACCCGCGCCCGCACGGTCCGTGGCCCCGGAGATTGAGCAGACACTCGGTTCACCCCCACACACGTGGGGAAAATCTTGGTGCATTCCAAGCCGTTCTCTGAGTTCCCGGTTCACCCCCACGCACGTGGGGACAATATCAGTTCCTTCACGGTGTCCAGAAGGCCCTCCGGTGCACCCCCACGCACGTGGGGAAAATGGCCAACAAATTGTTCTCGGACCCCGAACTGGAGGGGATGAAGGCCGAAGAGCGCCGGAAGTACCTGAGGGGAATACTGAATCAGGAATAGGGCATCCGGGCCGTGCACGGCAATTACAGAGCAACGGGATGCAACCAACTATCGAACTCGCGTGGGAGGCGGTTGGGGTCCTGGCGACGCTTCGCGTCCTTATCTCAACAGGACTCGGGTTGTATGTTCGGCTATCCGCGCACGGCACTGGCCGACTTCCGCGAAGAGTATTTCCGCCCTCTCAATGGCCGCTATGTGTACTCGAAGCTGTGCGATGAGCGCCACGGGAAGACGCAGCACCGGTTACAGATCGTCGAGGAGAGGTGACTTCTCCTCACCGGAAAACAGCGCGTCCGAAGGGTTGCCGCTATTGTTATTTGCTGAGAGCATGTACGGACGTGAACGAAAACTTGGGATTAAACCGTATTCCCAGGGCCGAAATCCCATAAGCACTAGTGGTGAATTCGATCACGCCATTCTTCCCATCGGTTTCCGGGAATTTCTCAACGGTTGAAAACGCAAGATGTTCAAGCGGTTGCAATGTGATCGTATCCAGTAGGATTCGCGCGCCCGAAGCGTCGCGGAACTCAACAAAAACCGTGGCCGCGGAATACGTGGAGGGGTTCACCGCCGCGATCGAGGTGACGAATCCGTTTCGGTTGTCAAACGGGATGTAGAAGTCGTCATCATACTTGCTGGCAAACGGCACGACGGCTTCCGTGTCCTGGAGATCTCCGGGCGAGAAGCGAAAGACAGCCATGCCGCCGATGTTATTGTAGTTGTTCTCAAGCTGGGCCCAGCCGGTAGCCGTCGCCCCAGGCGGGTTAGTCGTCTCAAAGAACACCGAACCGCCGATGGGGATGGTCCCAGAAACGGTGTTGACCTTGCCAACCCCGGCAAGGTCCAATGACCACAACGCGCTCGATCCGCTGGAATGGAACGTCAGGGCGTACTCGACAGCCTCTGAATCCATATTGACAAGCGTGATGAGCGTCTTCCAGCCGTTGCCGTCGGCAATATGGGGCAGCACTGAATCTGAACTCATGACATAGATTCTCTGCTACTGATCGGCGCCCCACAGTGGAATGGCCACGGATGCCAGCATCGCGTAGGCCCCAACACACAGCGCTACAACGCGAATGGTTTTCAGCATTTTTCCTCCGTTCACCGGTTGAATTGTCAAAAATCTGCCTGCCCGCTTCTCGTGGCGGGCTCTCGGTCGTGCGCAAACAACTCCAAAATCAAGTGTTCCGTGGCGATCTCATGCGCCTCTGCGTTTGCGTGGCGGAGCCCCGTCCGCCTCAGGACGCGCTCCGTGAATTCCTTGCAGCGGACCTCATACAGATCCTGCACGAACGCCAGGTAATCTCGAAACTCTATCAGGCTCCGCATCTCGTCCTCTAACGTTGGGGCCGGGGGGCGAATCGGGATGATGGCCGGGTTCGTCAACGGTTCACCCCCACGCACGTGGAGAGCATCCTGCCATGCGTAAATAGAACTGGAATCCAGTTTTCTTCAAGCAAGTTGTATGTGGATGCCATTTGACGTGAACCTCATGACGGCGCAAACTGACGGAACGCTCCTCAACGGCGCCCCGCGGGTAATGTTTGACGAACAACACATACTTCTCCTCCGCAGGTACACGAAAGCATAGGCCGGATTCGCTGCCTGTTCCTGATTTCCAGTTACTTTCAGAGTCAGGACTGTTGACTAAATTGAAGTACTGGATAGTATATATCCACTAACGAAATTTTTGCGACTAGGTTTTATCCCAGGTGTCAAGAAGATGAGCAAAGCTGTTGGAGACTTGGTTAGAGTGACGTAAATTACGCTTCAAAGGTCCAGTCCGCCGCTGGACTGGCGAGGCTTGCGCCAAAGGCGTCTATCGGCCCACCGGACATTGTCAGGGCTCTATATTCTCCCTCTGAAAAAAGTACAGCCAGCCGTTTTCCCGCGAGACAACCACGTTCGACCTGTTACCCGGCCCGAGCGGTCCCACCGATGCGCCGATCTCGTGATGCCCCAGGTGGATGGGCAATCCTTTATGCCGTAGCGCCACGGGGAAACGGAAGCGCGGTTCGCGATCCGTGCCTGTGTTCTTCAGGAAGAGTACGGATGTGCCGGGCATGCCGAGCGCGCGAGGTAAACCTTTTTCGGGATTCGGAATCGAGTGGTGCTTGGGCGTCGCGGCCACGAGATCCATCACGCCGTCCCCGTCCCAGTCCACGAGTTCGATCTTCGAGCGGCCCGTCGCGCCCGCGCCCAGAAAGTTCGCCGTGATCGCGGAGCCGTCTTCCATTAGCAGTTTGCCGCCGTCGGAGAGATTGAAGTCGTCGATCCGCCAGTAACGGTGAAACTGGTCCTGATCGTCGAGCGCGATATACGCCACGCGCCCGTCCATCTTGCCCACCCCCGGCCGCACCCGCCACGTGCCGTGTAAATCGAGGCCGTCGAGATAGAGGGTCCGG
>JBDKSR010000150.1:0-1516 GCA_039680545.1 Bryobacteraceae bacterium
CGACATTGCTGTTGATCCCCATCGTCATCTGCACGCGGCAGAAGAGAGCCCGCGCCAACTTCGGGCGCCACTTCCCTAACTTCGTCATTCTCGGCGTCCTGGGCTCTGTGGTCGCCGGAGTCGGGCTAGCGTGGGGCCAGCACCTTTCGCTTGCATCCAACGCATCGGTGATCGCGCTCGTGCTCCCTCTGCTGAATGCCCTCATGGCAGTGGTACTTCTAGGCGAGAGGATGAACCGCCTGCTGTGGGTTTCTTTCGGGTTCGCGATTGTTGGCGTTTTGATTGTTTCGGACGCGAACTGGCACAGCGTTGAGATGTTTCGCGGCAAATACCTGGCCGGAAATGCCCTGATTTTCTTCGGCTACTGCGGAAGTGCGTTCTACAATGCCTTCGGGAAGAGGCTGATGCGCGAGTTCACCCCGCCCGAGGTGCTTCTTTACGCATTTCTGGCCGCGGAAACGGCCCTGTTCTGCCTGACCTCAATATTCGAGCCGCTTTCCTGGCCTCAACTCGCTTCACTTGGCCCGACTGTGTGGCTAAGTCTCGTCACGATCGCCGTGGTCAGCCAGGTCGGCGCGATGCTTTTGTTTCTATGGACTATCAAGAGAATTGAACTCTCCAAGGCGGCGCTCTCCAACTATCTCCTGCCGGTCTTTGGTGTGCTTCTGTCCACAATCACCCTGAAGGAGAAGGTCACCTGGCAAATGCTGGCGGGAGGCCTACTGGTTTTTGTGGGAACCTACCTCGCGACAACGTACGAAGAGCGAAAGAAGAAGAAGGTTGCGAAAGCAGTTGCGTGACAGAGAGACACGATGGAAGAGAAGATTTGTGATTACGTCGACAGGAACCAGGACCGCCTGATTCAGATCACCCGGGACTTGGTACGTATCCCATCCGAGAACAAACCGCCCGCCGGAGCCGAGAGGGCATGCCAGGATTACGTGGCGGATTTCCTGCGCGTCCTACGGCTGGCTCCTGACGTATATGAGTTGGCTGAAGTAAGCGGCCTCTTCGAGCACCCCCTGTATTGGCCGGGCCACGACTATCGAAACCGGCCCAATATAGGCGCGCGACGCAAAGGTGCGGGCGGCGGACGGAGCATCGTTCTTTCGGGGCACATCGATACGGTTCCAACCGGTACACTCCCGTGGACGCGCGATCCATTCGGCGGCGAAGTGGAAGGGAACCGCCTTTACGGGCGCGGCTCGAACGACATGAAGGCCGGCGTTGCCATCAACCTCTTCATCATGGAAGCGCTGGAGAAAATGGGGCTGCGCCTGGCCGGCGATGTAGTGTTCGAGTCGGTTGTCGACGAGGAATTCGGAGGCGTGAACGGCACGCTGGCAGGTCGCGTGAGAGGTCACAACGGCGATGCTGCCGTGATCACCGAACCGTCTTTCTTGCGAGTCTGCCCGGGGCATCGCGGCGGGCGCACGGTGCATATCACTCTCAGGGCTTCGGGCGGAATCTTCGAAGAAGGCAAATTCCCCAGTGGGGTGATGGATCAACTCCGGCA
>JBDKSR010000151.1:0-3773 GCA_039680545.1 Bryobacteraceae bacterium
AATGGGTGATAGCACAGTTGTTGGTGGGTCTCGTGCGTTTACTGTAAGCGGGTCTGCTATGACTGGTAATATGTATACGGTTAGCGTTGTCGCGTCACTGCATGGGATTGTACCTGGTTCTCGGATATTCTGTGGCGGAGCTAACGATACAAGATTCCTCGGATCGCATACTGCGGTTGCTGTTCCAACAGCAAATCAATTCACCTTCGAGGTTCAGCAGAGTTTTGGAGCAATTGATGTTTCGGACACTGCATCAGCCGTGCAATTTATAATCGACGACACAAATACTGACCGTGGCGCATTTCCATATGCGAACGCGGCTATTGGATCACCATATGCAATTCGCAATCGTTCTGTTTCCGGGAGCAAGACCTCAAGGCATCTCGCGCGTTTTGAGCAGGATGTATTGTCGCTAGATCCATCGCTAGTGTATTACATGGGATTCACTAACGACATACGCGGAAATGTTACA
This sequence comes from Bryobacteraceae bacterium, assembly GCA_039680545.1. Classification (GTDB taxonomy): domain Bacteria; phylum Acidobacteriota; class Terriglobia; order Bryobacterales; family Bryobacteraceae; genus JAEHDI01. Next base: position 473 of record JBDKSR010000151.1, read on the forward strand.
AGCGATGATATAATCGCAAATATTAACAGCATATGCGAGAAATCGCTAGCGCGTGGTGTTCCGATAATCCTTTGCACATCGACGCCTTATGATGCGAGGGGCGTATCGTATACATCAGAAAAGCTTGATAGATATAACATCGTAAATGCTTGGATACGCAGATACGCATCTCAGACGAATGGCGTACTATGCCATGACGTTTACGCAGCAACTGTGGATTTTTCATCTGCAACCGGAAACTGGCTTGCAGATTATAGTAATGTCGACTACATCCATCCGTCTAGGTTTGGAATGCAGCGCGCAGGAAAAACACTGATTCCAATTCTCCAGCGCATTGCTCCCGGTAGAACACCGCGGGGTATTCAGTCGGCCAGGGACGACCATTGGATCACTAACGCAAGCATGCAGTTCTGCCGGAATGCAGTGATGGTTGGCACTTCAGGGACAAAGATCGGTACGGTTAGCGGATCAGTACCAACACATTGGATTGTTAACAATTATAGCGGATCAGCTTGCGAGGCCTCAATCGAGGCGGATTCGGATGGATATGGGAATGCCCTTGTTCTGACACTTGGTGGGGGTGGCACGAGCAATATCGATGTCCTAGCCTACGAGGCGGCCGCTTTTGTGACTCCGGGCGAAGTGTACCAACTATCCTATAGGCTGCGGGGTTCGGGTATCGGGTCGGTGGTAGGTATTGCTGGGTTTATACAGGGGAACAACGGAGGATCGTTCAGCCACGGCGCTCCGTTGTTTGCAGCGGATATCACAACCAAGTCTTGGCAGGATGACTTTGACCTGTACTTAGTCGGTGAGCCCGTGACTGTTCCGGCAGGCACTTATATATTATATCGGCCGACGTGGCGAATATATTGCAATAATTCAACCGGGATTGTGAAGCTATCTCAAGTTTCATTTCGTCGCATATCCTAAATGCGCTCCTCCTGCCGCTCCTCGCCCCCTAACCCTCGCCGGATATGTGGATGCGCAGCCGGTAGCATCTATCCGCTAACCTCAATACCAGAATGAACATCGCCATCTCGCTCGTTTCCTTCGCGGCCGGCTATGCCGCCGCTCTCCTCGTCCCAAAAGCGTGGGCCAAGCTTCGCGCGTGGCTCGTCGCTAAACTCTCCTGACTATGATCGCGATACTCGTCAAACTGCTCGCCTCCCCGATCCTTGGCTCGGTTGCCGGCTTCCTCGGCTCGTGGCTCACGAAGATGGAAGAGCGTAAGCAGAAGGCGTTGGACTACCAGCATGAGGAGACGATGCTTGCTGCTCGAAACCAGCAGGAGATTCTCGTCGCCGAAAAGAAACTTCAGGGGCTCATTGAGGAAGGACGGCTTGCTGTCGAGAAGGCGGATGTCGATGCGTTCGGGAAAAGTCAAGAGAAGTCCTCGACCTTCGGCGAGAAGGTGAAAAACATGATGAGGGCCATCCTCATCAGCTACGTCGCCATTGTCTGTGGTCTTTTGACGTTCGCGATCTATCGCCAGATAGGCGGTATTGGCGCTATGGAGTCGGCAGCTCTTGTCGCCCTCTTCGCTGACACTGTCAGCATGTTCTTCTACATGTTCTCGATGGGCTATGCGTGGTTCTATGGTATACGCGGATCGAGTTCGCAGAAGGCTAAGGAAGCCGCCGCCAAGTGAACTATTTCGACCAACCCACCACCTGAGATGGCATCAAGTTCAAGCCGCAACAAGTTCGCTTCAGAAATCGCCGACCAGGCCGTGGTCGAATGGCCGAATACGCCGACCAAGCAACTGGCCCGCATGATGATGAAGAGGCACCGGCATGTGTTCTCGACGCTCAATGCGGCGATGTGCGCCATCCGCTACCGGCGCGGGGCACTGGGCAACAAGATGCGCAAGTGCAAGGGCGTTGCGGGAATCGCCGTTACGCCACCTAGCGCATCCAGCCCGATCAACCCCTTGGGTCTGCCGGAGAGCAGCGCGAAGGGGCACGATCCATTCGTGATGGACGGTGTAGGAAGGTGTCTCATACTCCCCGATCTTCATCTGCCCTATCACGACCTTCAGGCGCTCACCGTGATGCTCCAAGACGGCCTGCGCAACGAGTGCGACGGCGTGCTCATCAACGGCGACCTGCTGGATTTCCACACGCTCTCCCGGTTCGTGAAAGACCCGGCCGCGCGCAAGTTCCCCGAGGAGCGCGCCGTCGCCAAGCAGTTCCTCGCCCGCCTGCGCGAGTTGTTCCCGAAGGCGCGTATCGTCTTCAAGGAGGGCAACCACGACGAGCGCCTCCAGAACTTCGTAATGGAGAAGGCCCCCGAGCTGTACGACGAGACGATCTTCGGTCTCGATTCCCTGCTGGGTCTTGAGGCGCTGGGCATCGAGCACGTAAAGGAAAAGCGCGAGGTCATGCTGGGGAAGTTGTTCGTGCTCCACGGCCACGAGTTGCCACGCGGCATCTCCGCCCCGGTTAACCCGGCGCGCGGCGCGTTCCTGCGGGCCAAGGTCTCGGTGCTGGTCTCGCACTCGCACCGCACCAGCGAGCACACGGAGACGCCGATGGACCGCTCCATCGTCTCGGCGTGGAGCACGGGATGTGGCTGCTTCCTGCGGCCCCAATTCGAGCCCAACAACTCCTGGAACCACGGGCATGCCATCGTCGAGGTTGCGAGCGGCGGCCAGTTCCATGTGCGCAACGTGCGCATCCATGAGGGGGAGATGCTCAACTGAACTTCGCAGCGGACCACCCACGAACCGACAGGATTCCGGCCATGTTCCAACGACCGCTCACCCACATCACCCTCGCAACCGGCGGCACGGCCACATGGCTGGCCGACCTGCTTCTCCACCTCCAGAGCTGGATCGGCCTGATCGGCGCGATCATCGCCGTGGTCTCGGGCTGCATGGCGGTCGCCATCCAGTGGGACAAGTTCGTCGAGTGTCGCATAGTGAAAGCGATTCGCTCGTGGTGGAAGCGTTAATGGCTTGCGAAGCAAGAAGTCTCATCGAATAGGACACCATCATGCTCTGGTCCGATTTCAAGACGGGGGTGCGGGATGTCCTGAGCGACGGCGCGCGGACGGATGATTCCTACTGCTACGCGATCTCGTTATGGGTGCTCTCGGAGCTGGCCCGGCAGGTGGACCACGACCTGCAAGAGTACGGCAGCTACCGGGGGCAGTACGCCCGACACGCGCTAAAGCTGCTCGACTACACCCCGGCCGCGCTGACGGCCGAGCAGATCGGAACGCGGGTGCGCGACATGCTCGTGGCCCACGGGCAGCGCCGCAACATCCAGACCTACATCGACCGCCTGATTACGCAGGC
>JBDKSR010000152.1:0-5958 GCA_039680545.1 Bryobacteraceae bacterium
CGGAGAGCAGACGATGCTGCTCCTCAACCGGCGCGGTTTTTCAAGCTTTTTGGTCTGCCGGGCATGCGGTGAGCGGCTGCAATGCGTCAACTGCGCCGTCACCATGACGTTTCATCGCCGGGACCGCCGCATGCTTTGCCACTACTGCAATTACGCGACGAAAGTGCCGAACGTCTGCCCGAAGTGCGGAAGTGAGCATATTCAGTTCCTCGGCATTGGTTCCGAGCGCGTGGAAGAGGAACTGCACCGCGATTTTCCGAAAGCCCGCATCGCACGCATGGATCGCGACACGATCACAGGCAAACGGCAGTTCGAGACGATCTTGCACGGGTTCCGCGAGGGCAATTTCGATATCCTCGTAGGGACGCAGATGATCGCCAAGGGTCACGACATTCCGAACGTCACGCTCGTTGGCGTCGTCAATGCTGATATCGGCCTGGGCATGCCGGATTTCCGTGCCGCTGAACGCTCCTTCCAGCTTTTGACCCAGGTTGCGGGGCGCGCTGGGCGGGGCGACATACCGGGCGAAGTTCTTGTCCAAACGGTCAACCCCGATCACTACGCAGTCCGACTCGCCGCCGCGCAGGATTACCAGCGGTTCTATGAGCGTGAGATCCAGTTCCGCCGCGCCATGCGCTATCCTCCCTTCAGTGCGCTGGCCAATCTGCTGGTGAGAAGCGAGAAGCAGGAGGAGGCGATGCGCATGAGCACCGAACTGAGCCACCTGTTCGACCCGCCGCCCGAGGGTATGCGAGTGTTGGGCCCTGCCGAGGCGCCTGTGCCCCGGTTGCGGAACGAATACCGTTACCAGTTGCTTATCAAAGCGGTCGGCCGCAAGCCTCTCAACAAGTTGCTTCAAAGCGTGCGACGATACGCACTGGAATCGAAATGGAGCCCGACGGCCCTCGTCATCGACGTCGATCCATTGACCTTAATGTGACGGACTCAATGAAAGCGGGCGATAGCATCAGTGCAAATCTCGTCGAGATGTTCCGTCACTTCGCGCGTTGCCGGCCGTCCGGCGAGGTGCGGGAGTTGCCCGGAGTATCGATCGCATCGAGTGGAGTGAACCTTCACTCATTCAATGGAGCGTTTTTCTCCGGCCTTCCGATCGAGGACCCCGGACTGTTTGCGCGCGCGATTACCATTGCCTCCGTCCATTACACGGCCCGTCAGCTGCGCTGGGCATTTTGGGCTGATGAACATCGGCTCGCGCCGTCCATTCGCAAGAGATCGGACGAAATCTTCGCTGCCCACGGGATGGGACTGTCGCACAGAAATCCTGGAATGGCGGCGCGGCGCTTGCGCCCCCCCCTGCGTCCGTTGCCCGAACTCGAAGTTCGTCGTGTGCGCGCTCAATCCGAACGGCTCGACTTCGCCTTCGTGAACGCCGCCGCTTTCGGCCTTCCCTTCGACTGGTGTCAGGAATTGTACGACCTCGACCCGCTCTGGCAGGATCCCTTCGCGGGATGGGTTGGATACGTTGATGGACGACCCGTCACAACCGCAGCGGTCCTCGCCGCTGCAGGCGCGATTGGCCTGTATTGCGTCGGAACACTCGATGTCGATCGCCACCGGGGATACGGCGAGGCCATCGTCCGCTGCGCGATTGAACATGCCCGGCAAGATTACGGCATCGAGCGTGTCGTGCTGGAATCCTCGCCTGCCGGACTGAATCTTTACGAGCAGATGGGATTTCGTACCGTCAGGGTGTTCTCGGTTTACAGCGACTAAAGCCAACCCTCGCCGAGCATTCGCTCACCTCACGACATCTTCCGGGTCGCTCTGTGCGATGCAGGTCGCTACGCGCTCGATGTCGTCCGACAGTGGCCGGTCGCCCTCGTAAGCCGGCACGACTGACCTGATCTTCCCGCGCGCCTTTTCCAGCAGCGGGCTCGAACGAAGCGGCGCCAGGCAATCCAGTGCCCTTGTGGCCGCGAGCATCTCTATCGCCAGCACCGTCCTGGTGTTCGCAACAATCTGCTTCAGCTTCAACGCCGACGTCATGCCCATGCTGACAAAGTCTTCTTTGTCGCCGCTGGTCGTGATGGAACCAGGCGACGCGGGTGTCGCGAGTACTCGATTCTCACCGGCCAGCGCCGCCGCTGTCACCTGCGCCATCATGAAACCCGATTCGATTCCGACATGCCCCGCAAGGAATGGCGGAAGACCTTCATTCCGCTCCGGGTTTACCAACCGGTCAATACGCCGCTCCGAAATCCCCGCAAGCGCGGTGAGCGCCACAGCCAGGTAATCGAGAACCAGCGCCAGAGGCTCCCCGTGAAAGTTTCCTCCGGACAGGATCTCGTCGTCGATGACCAGCGGATTGTCTGTCGCCGCATTCAGTTCGATCGAGAAAACGCGGCGAACTTCCGCCAGCGCATCCCGCACCGCCCCATGCACCTGCGGCGCGCACCGCAGCGCGTAAGCATCCTGTACGCGGCGGCAGGAAATGTGTGAAGCACGAATCTCGCTGCCTTCGAGCAGTCTCGCCAAGCTCTCCGCGCTCTTGATTTGACCGGGGTGAGGACGCAATGCGTGCAACCGTCGATCAAACGCGCGTGGCGTCCCGCGCAACGCGTCGATAGTGAGGGCGCACGCGACGTCCGCCATCGCCGCAAGGACTTCAGCCGCGCGCAATTGAAGACCACCCACCGCGAGCCTCGCCTGCGTCCCATTCAGCAGCGACACTCCCTCCTTCGAGGCAAGTGTCACCGGTTCGATCGCCGCCTTTCGAAGAGCTTCTTTTCCAGGCCAGAGCCTGCCATCAACCTCGGCTTTGCCTTCTCCGATTAGGACCAGGGCCATGTGCGCGAGGGGCGCCAGGTCGCCGCTCGCGCCTACGCTTCCCCGCGACGGAACAAGCGGAGTGACGTCCTTGTTCAAAAGCTCGCACAACCTCTCGGCTATCAGCGGGCGAATCCCGGAGAATCCTTTGGCAAGAACGTTCGCGCGCACCAGCATCATGGCCCGGACTTCTTCTCTCGCCAGTGGCTCGCCCGTCCCGCAAGCGTGTGAACGCACGATATTCCGCTGTAATTGTTCGAGGTCTTCTTTCCCGACGCGCACATCGGCGAGCCGGCCAACGCCCGTGTTGACTCCGTACACCGGCGCGTCGCCTGCGGCCAGCCGCTCGACAACGGCGCGGGAACGAAGCATCTTCTCGATTGACTCGGGTGTGAGGGAAACGGGCTCGCTTTTGGTGGCGACGGATCCCACCTGCTCCAGTGTGAGGTGTTCCCCGTCCAAAAGGACCATACTCGGGATTGTTGCACAGTCATAGAGAACTGGCGATCCGGGTAAGATAACTGAACGTGGAACGTTTGCCCTTTCAAGCCACTGAGGCCGCCGCGGTCTACGACGGCATTGGCCCCCTGCCCGTCGTGGCGCTACTCGACAACGTGCGCAGCATGTACAACGTCGGAGCTTTCTTCCGTACCGCCGACGCCGCTGCGATTGAGAAACTTTACCTCTGCGGCATCACTGCGCATCCTCCAAAACGGGCGTTGAGCAAGACCGCTCTCGGCGCGGAAGAAACGGTCCCGTGGGAACACTCGTGGGAGTCCGCCTCAGTAGTCGCCAAGTTGCGTGCCGCGGGCTTCGAAATAGCCGCGATAGAAACAACTCTGCATGCTGTGGATCTGTTCGATTGGAAGCCGCGCTTTCCGGTTTGCGTGATGTTCGGCCACGAAGTGGAAGGCCTCAGCCCTGCGCTCCTCGATCAGTGCGACACTCACGTCCGGATTCCGATGCTCGGCCTGAAACATTCGTTAAATGTCGCCACGGCGGGCGGCATCATCCTGTACGAATTACTTCGGAAGTATCGCCAGATCTCGAAACTTGCCGTTCAGTAGTGCTGAAAGTTACTGGGGCACGAACTCTCAATCGTGAGGATATGATACAGACATGAAAATTTTCCGTGGCCTATTTCCACCACTGATAACTCCATTCGATGAGGCCGGGCGGGTCGACGAGCGCGGTCTCCGCGATCACGTCGACTTCATGATCGACAACGGAATCGATGGCATGTGCGCCGGGTCGAGCACCGGCGAGTTCATGAACCTGACGCGTGAGGAATGGGAAGCTGTTGTTCATATCACGAAGGATCAAACAGCGGGTAGGGTCCCCTTGCTCGCGGGCGGCGCCGACATGTCCACTGATGCCGCCATCAGCCGCTGCAGGTTCGCTGAGAGCCTCGGTTACGACGGGTTGCTCGTCATCAGCCCTTGGTATCAGGTCCACACAGAGCGGGAAATCTACGCCCACTTCAAGGCGCTGCGTGATGCCGTGTCGATCCCGATCATGATCTACAACAATCCGCCGGTCACGGGGATTCAACTCGGAGTCGACCTGCTCGCGCGCATGGCCAAAGACGGAATCATTCAGTATCTGAAGGACGCCGATTCCGACCCGTTCGCCATTTCACGCCTCAAGATGCGCGTGGGCGACAAGCTACATCTCTTCTATGGTCACGACAACAACGCGATCGGTGCGTTTGCCTTCGGTGCGACGGGATGGGTAAGTGGCTCGGCCAACTTCGATCCGAAGCGGTGGTCGCAATTCCTTCACGCCTGCATAGACAACGGCGATTACGCCACGGGCCGCCGCATCTGGTACGAGATGCTTCCTTTTGTGGAATTGGTCACCGTGGGTCAGAACCACGAGCGCCCCGACTGGATCGCCGTCATCAAGCGCGGCCTGGAACTGCGCGGCCGCAGGGTAGGTACAGTCCGGCGCCCCATGCTGCCTCTCACGCCGGAGATCAACGCGCGCGTGGAGCAGGTGGTTCGCTCAATGAAATTCGATTGATCGAGAGTACGCCTGGCTCCCCGGCTAGGCGTACTTCTTCCGCCAGTTTTCGAGTTCTTTCGTCAGGCGGTCGCGAACCGTGACGTACTGCGGATTCTCGTATAGATTGACCTTCTCGCGCGGATCGGCCGTAAGGTCGAACAATTCGCTGGGGCTTGCACCCTCATCCCGCAGAACCAGTTTGAAGCGGGGGTCCCGAACCATTTCTGTGTTCCGGAGTTGCCCGAACACCATGTTGCGCCACGGCTGCTTCTTCGGCAGCGGCCTATTGAACAGCAGCGGCGCATAGCTGCGTCCCGGCAGGTTTCTACCAGTCGGCGCCGGCGCTCCCGCAATCTCGCAGATCGAGGGCAACACGTCACAGAAGTTGACCATTTCCGGGCGCCTGCCTTCGATAGGGATCTGCCCGAGCCAACTCCAGATCATCGGCGTCCTCACAACCTCTTCGTACATGTTGATCGGATTCGACGCCAGGCCCTCGCTCCACAGTCCATGGCGTCCCAGCAGGAAGCCATTGTCGCCGGTGAAGATGACAACCGTATTGCCGCGAAGCTTCTTGCGGGTCAGAGCGGCGATCAGTGGTGGGATCTGGTCGTCAAGTGCTGTAATCGATGCCGCGCACTTCCGCAGGTTCCCGACGATGTCGTTCAGGTATTCCTTCTCGCGCAACGCGTTCGGCGCCGCCGGCTCCCAACCGATGGTCTCGAACTTCGTGTTCGCGTACATGTCGTAATACTTCTGCGGGTGCCCGTCGTACGGTACGTGCGGGTTGAAGTGGCTCGTGACCAGGAAGAATGGACGGTCGGCTTTCTGCTGCTCGATGAATTCGACCGACTTGCGCGTGATAAGGTCCGGCAGATACCCCTTCTCCTCCACGGTCGTACCGTTCCAGTTCATCCGTGGATTCTGATACGGGCTGCTCCCGCCCAACATCGTGTACCAATATTTGTACGCGTGTTGCGGCGTCGCATCGTTGCCCATGTGCCACTTGCCGGTGTATCCGCAGTTGTAGCCCGCGCCCGCCAGCACGTCGGAGATCATTATTTCGTCGCGGAAAGAGCTCGGCGGTTCTGTCTGTCCCTGCGGCGGGTCCGCGATGGGGTTCGGCGTCAGAAAATCGTGTATGCCGTGCTGCCTCGGCACGCGTCC
>JBDKSR010000153.1:0-4076 GCA_039680545.1 Bryobacteraceae bacterium
GCCCCATTCGCAGCCAGGCGTACGTCCCGGTGTTGAGATCGAGGACCCCGGATCTGGCGGCAACGCGCTTCATGTTATCGAGGGCGCGGTCGAGATCGTTGTACCAGAACTGGACCGTACCGCGGGCATAGTAGATCTTTTCCTGCGGCAGATTGGTGTAGCCGAAGGCTCCCGCGGCGCGCATTTCTTCGATCTTGTGCACCGCGGCGAGGGCGCCCTTTTTGTCGCCGAGGTCGCTGTACATCTGTACGAGTTCGAACCGCAGAATGTAGTTTCGCGGAAACTGCCCAATCAGACCGAGAAGTAACGGCACGGCTCTCTTTACGTCCCGCTCGCGCCGGTAAAGAGCACAGAGCAGAATTTGTGCATCGATCCGATTGACGTCTCCATGTTCCGCGACGTACTCGAGCGTACGTATCCCCAGCGCCTTGTCGCCCCGGAATCCCACCAGAAACCCGAGCATCTTCACGTGCCAGGGCAGGCTGCCAACCACGTAATCGTGCACGCCCTGCACCAGACGGGCATCCACCATCCTCGGATTGAGTTGCGTCACGCGGCTGTGCAGCTTTCGCGCCCTCGTCGCGTCACGGAGTGCGTCGAACCAGGCTTTGCGCACCAGGAAGTTGTAATTGGCGCGCAGCCCATAGGCCACGCCGAGTTCATAGAGCGCACGCGTCTCGTCGGGATCTGCCTGAAGGCGCGCCTCGGATATCGAGATCGACCTCGCGATGGAATCATCGAAGAGCTTCTCATCCTCGGGCGACGGATTCATCTTGGGACGCCGGAGAAACGGGTTCGTGCCACTCACAAGCTCGCTCTCCAGCGCCCCGGCGTGAAACATCGCCCGATAGAGAATTGCCTGCGCCAGATGGTTTCGCGCAGCCGCCGACTCCGGCTGTTCATGGACCAGTTCGCGAAAAGCCGTGATGGCCTCGTCGTACTCCAGGTTGTAGAAGTGGTCGAAGCCTTCAGACAACTGTGCATGCGTGGTCCGCGCGAATCCGGCAAATCCGAACATGAGGCACGGGATCAGCAAGATTCGTGCGTTCATTCGGCACATCCTATCCGCGCGATCGCCCACCGGGCGTGTTCGGACACGGCGGGGTCTCTGCTCGCCGCCATCCGCTCCAGCGCGGCGCGAAACTTACCCGACCTCGAATTGCCCATCGCCGTGGCCACGTTCCGCTGGAATCCATTGTGTTTTGCCCGCAGAACGGGCGTCGCGCGAAACGTTCGGCGGAAGCCCTCTTCGTCGAGTGAGGCGAGTTGCGAAAGCAACGGCACAGGAACAGCGGATTTGAAGGCGCCGTCAGTCACCTCCGGAGCGCGCCGGTTCCAGGGGCACACCGTCTGACAGATGTCGCAGCCGAAGACCTGATTGCCCGTGAGTCCGCGCAGTTCTTCCGGCCAAGGTCCACGCAGTTCGATTGTGAGGTACGAAATGCACCGGCGCGAATCGATTGCCCAAGCCGGTTCGGAGCGACCGGTCGGGACAATCGCCTGCGCCGGGCAGGCATCGATGCATCGCCGGCAGGAACCGCAGCGGCCGGGGGGCGGCGTATCCGGATCGAGATCGAGCGACAGCAAAATCTCACCGAGGAAGAACCACGATCCGGAGCCTTCATGGATCAAGCAAGAGTTCTTTCCAATCCAACCCAGACCGGCGCGACGCGCAAGGGCCCGTTCGAGCAGAGGCGCGGTATCGACACAGACCTTCCACTCAAACGGCTCCGAGACGGCCCCCTGAAGACGCCGGACTACATCGAGCAGGCAGTCGTGCACGATACGGTGGTAATCCCTCCCTTGGGCGTAACAGGAGATCTGTGCGGACTCCAACGGATCGTCCGGACCTATCGTGGGCTTGAATCCGTCGTAGAATTTCCCTACAGAGAGAACGGAACGGGCGGAGGGCAGAAGCCGGCGGGGATCACTTCTCAGATCTCCTCTCCCATCAGTAAGATACGACATCTCTCCAGCCATGCCGCGAGAAGTCCACTCGCGGTACCAGGCATGTTCGGTGAGAGGAGCGGCTGGAGCGATTCCAGCGAGGTCAAATCCGCACTCCCGAGCCACCTGTTTGACCATCTGGGCCGAGATTGCCATTGCCTACCCCTTCATCGTAACGCTTTGGGCAAGCGGCGCCAGGTGGATTCTGGGCATTACCGTTCGACCCTTGGAAATCCCCGTCCGGCCAGCCTCAGGGACCATTTGGCATAAACCCGTAGGTTGCTCGCAAGAGAATGATTACACTAGAGTTGGCCTGAAATAAGCTTATCAGCCCCCAATAACCTCTGGAGGAACAGATCGTGAGCACCACGACATTCGCGCCGGGTAAGGCAGCCGAGTTCAAGATAGTTCAACCGGAAACGACGTACACTGGCTCGTCCATTCGTCCCATTCCTAAAGGTCTGCCGAAGCTGACGACCTCCCTTTGCCCCGAGTGCCTCGCCAAGATCGAGGCAGTTCTGTTTGAAGAAGACGGCAAGGTCATCATGGAGAAGACCTGCGCCGAGCACGGCCTGTTCCGCGACGTCATCTACTCCGACGTCAAGCTGTACCTCAAGATGGAAGAGTGGGGCTTCGGAGACGGCAAGGGGCTGACCAATCCGGCGATCCCGGACGCTACGCAGTGCCCGGATCAGTGCGGCCTGTGCTCGATGCACACCAGCCACACGGTGCTGGCCAATGTCGACCTGACCAACCGCTGCAACCTCACCTGCCCGGTATGCTTCGCCAACGCGAATGCGGCCGGTTATCTGTACGAGCCTGATTTCGAGACCGTGCGGAAGATGCTCAAGGCGCTCCGTGACGAGAAGCCGGTGGCCGGACGCGTTGTGCAGTTCTCGGGCGGCGAGCCAACCATCTACCCGCGCTTCCTCGACGTACTCAGGATGGCGACGGAGATGGGCTTCACCCACATTCAGGCGGCGACCAACGGACTGAAGTTCAACGACCTTGAGTTTGCGCACCAGTGCAAGGAAGCTGGTCTGCACACGCTGTACCTGCAGTTCGACGGCGTCACCGACGACGTGTACGTGCGGACCCGCGGCGAGGCGTTGCTCGAAAGAAAGCTGAAGTGCATCGAAAACGTCCGCAAAGCCGGAATGAAGATTTGTTTCGTCCCGACGATCGTGAAGGGTATTAACGACAACCAGATCGGCGACATCATCCGCCTGGCGATCGACAACATCGATGTCGTGAGTGCGATCAGTTTTCAGCCAGTCAGTTTCTGCGGCCGCATCTCAAGGGCAGAGCTGGAAGAGAAGCGCTTCACGCAGGCCTGTTTCGCGCACGCAGTCGAAGACCAGACCGGGATCGCCGATACTTACGAAGACTGGTTCCCGCTCTCGTTTGTCAGCCCATTCTCGAAGTTGATCGGGGCGCTTCGCGGCGACCCGGTTCCCATGCTGACCCCGCACCCGCACTGCTCGATGGGCACCTACCTGTTCGTGGACAAGAACAAGAAGGCGACGCCGATCACGCGGTTCATTGACGTCGGCCGGATGCTGCAGGACATCGACAAACTGGCACGGAAGGCCGAAAATCAGCGCATTAAGCTGTGGTCCAAGATTTCGGCGTGGAATTCGCTCCGGAAGCACTTCCATGAGGATCGCGCTCCCGAGGGCCTGACTTTCCAGGGCTTCCTGCAGACGCTTCAGGGACTCGTCGATCACAAGTACGGCCGCGGCGACTTGGAAAAACAGGAGTTCTCGTACAAGACGCTGATGGTAGCCGGCATGCACTTCATGGATGTCTACAACTACGACGTCGAACGTGTACGCCGTTGCGTCATCCACTATGCGGCCCCGGACGGCAAACTGTATCCCTTCTGCGCGTACAACTCCGGCTACACGTTCCGCGAGAAGATCGAAAAGGAATTCTCGATGTCTTTCGATCAGCAGCCGCAGATGCAGGAACTGATCGACATCCGCTAGAAGCATTCGCAAAACTCTTTGATTTCGCGCCCGGTTGTCCGATGACAGCCGGGCGTTTTCATTTCGCTATCCTGTTACTCTGGTAAATTCGCGGTGGGCCACAAGATCGCGCGCAAGCTGATTCCGTACTCTGTTCTGCTG
>JBDKSR010000154.1:0-2633 GCA_039680545.1 Bryobacteraceae bacterium
GATGCCCACCTGCCCCATCTGCCACCACCGAATTCCCCGCGCGCTGACGGACGACGAGATTCGCAGCGCGCGACAGCGCCTGGCGGCTGCGCTGCGGAAGACCCACGCCGGCGGCCGACCGCGAAAGCCCGCCCATCCATACGACCCGGCATGCCGATGCCGGGTGTGCAAAGAGCAGCGCGGCCACGAGCGCGCGTGAGCCGCTTTGCGGATTCGTCCATGATTGTCCACGGCACCCACTCAATTACAGGGTATTTTCCCAATGCCGCTATACTAGTATTTATCCGCTACAGCGTAAGCTATTGATTTTTCGTGCGCCTGTATGCGCCGAACGCCACCTATTGCGCCGTGCTCCCGAGGAATCGGCCATTATCTTCCACGGCTCTTTGCTGCACAAAGTTGTTTGTCGTTACCTCAAAATAGTTCTTGACAGAAACTCCGGTTTCTGACAGAATCTAGGCATGATGAACCTGTTAAGCAAGAAAGATGGATACATGAACGGCTTGTCGTTCAAAGACAACGCCGAACTCGCAAAGATCACCGGAGAGCACGAGACGATGAGTTTTGAGGTTCGCCGCGCTAAGGACTGCGTAGAACTCCACATCACACACTACCTGCAAGGTAAGGGACGCCAGCGGGCAAACGCCCGCCACATGATCCACTGCTACGCGCCAGAGGCATTTGCTGAACTTGTGGCGCTGCTGAACTCCGTCGCGGAGCCGCGTCCGTGAAGAAACCAGCCAAACACCCCGGAGGCCGGCCGTCCGGCCCCCGGATGCCCTGCGGCTGGTGTGGGAAGCCGCTGACGGCGAGCGAGGTGCGGAAGCACTTCACGGAATGCCCGAAGAGGCCGCCCAAATGACGCGAAACCCCTTGCATTTCCGCGGCGGTCCCAAACTCGGGAGCCGCAACAAAAGAAAAAGATTCATGCAGCCATGCGAGGTAGATGCCCTGCCCGCAGTGATGATTCCTGTGGGTTTGGCGGCATGGGCAATAGTTGACCCGGAAGATTCCGAAGCCGTAGACGCTATTGCGTGGGCGCTCCGAGGATCGTACGCCGCCTCAAACAGTAAAAAGCGAACATGGATGCACCGCTTCGTGGCATCGCGCGCTGGTATGGAAATTGATGGCCTCGATGTCGATCACAAGAACGGCAATGGGCTGGACAATCGGCGCTGCAATCTGCGTCCGGCCACGAGAGCGCAGAACCGCCAGAACTCCAACAGTCACACGGGGAGGTTCAAGGGGATCGCTTTCGAGAACGGGAAATGGGTAGCGAAGATCCGCGTTGGCGGTCCGGTCATCTACCTTGGGCGGTTTTCCGATGAGATCGAAGCGGCACGGGCGTATGATGATGCGGCTAGGAAGCACCACGGCGAGTTCGCCCGCCCCAACTTTCCGGGCTGATTATCTCCGTCTAACGCCACGTATTGCGCCGTGTTCGGCAGCAGAGCTTTGAATTGCAAAGTTCTTGACAACAAAACAATTCTGCCTCAGAATGTACTTGTCGGGCGGCTGAGCGGTTCCACGTCGTGAGACATTGAGTTCGGGCCGTTTTGAAACCCCGCCTGCCAGCGCAACGTTGCGCAACCCACCGAGGCATACGCTACAAGTGCAACTTGAGATCAGCGTAAAGAATGCAGCGGGCGATACAATCCGTCGTACCACCCGAAAATCAGCACTCCAGATGCTCAGTCGGGGCATTGCTCGCCCCTTGACTGAAAAATCCATTGAACTAATTGAAGACAGCGGGGACCACCGCGTCCGTGCTTTCATCCGCCCCATTTATAGAAATGGCGACGGATTTGCCACACTTGAAGACCTTGAACACACCCCTGTAATTCAGCCCACCAAGTTAATAACCGGAAAGCGCCCCGCTCAGCCACCGCGAGATGAATCTCCCGTGACGGATCGCGAAGTCAACCCCGTGCCGTTTTCGGCGGATGAGGAAGCCGCGATTCGCGCCTATGTAGGGCGAGAGGCCGCGAGGGACCAGCGCATCAAGCTGGATTACGAAGCGAACGACGGGGAATATTGGACGTATTCCGTTCGAGAAGTCGAGCGGCGCAATGGTCTCAATGGATCTGGCCTATATGACTCCCTACTGCGATCCGGAACGCCGCATCGCACCGGGAAAAAGTACCACCCGAGGGCGGACGCCCAAGAGTCTAGTGCGTGCGATTATAGCGCCGGACCTACGCCAATTGCGGACGACTATACCGGCGCAGCGCTTGAATCGCCCTTCCGCGGAGCCGCCCGCGATTGGGGAACGTCTGGGTTTCCCCACGGGATAACCGTATTCACGGATGGCACTATGTGGGTTCCCACGCTCGGATTGATGCCGTGTCCGTGGGCAAGTACCCTGTCTGCCGCTTCATAAGGGCCGACATGAACCAACCAGCCGCCAGGCGCATAGCCAAGGACCGCGGCACCCCCGACTCCGGGGCCGCCCCGCACACAGCCAAAGCCGCAGACGCTACGGCGTCTCATCGAGCGGACCAGCGGCCCCCGGAGCCGGATATCGCGCAGATGGCGAAAGTGGCGCTGGAGTTGGGGCTGACGGTGCGGGAGTTCAAAGACAGGTTTTGCGTGGAGTCATGAGCCTCTTGGCAATAGCCGTGGCGAAAACGCTG
>JBDKSR010000155.1:0-43483 GCA_039680545.1 Bryobacteraceae bacterium
GGTTTCCGAACCGATTAAGTCGCGCATGAGAGGGGTCTGGATTTGCTTTTACACCGATTAAGCGCGGTGGAAGTGGCGTGTTTGCAAGTGGTTATGGGGCGCTGTTTTCAGTGATACGCTGCTTTTACGTTGACTGGTGTGAAGGGTGTGGACTTTCGATTGGATACGGCGGCACTGGATCGCGCGATGGACATGGCTGAGGAATGGTCGGGCTCGGCGCCGAACTTCCTGGCGGCCCGCACAGCACAGCGGATTGTGAGCAAGACCATTGAGTACACTCCGTTCGTGTCAGTGGCGACGATTGATACGGAGCTTGACATAGCCTATGCGCCGGGGAAGACGCCCGGCGGCAAACTGTCCAGGCAGGCGAGCAAGGCGCGGCTGCTGCCGGGCAAGGCGCCTAACAAGTATCGCCATGACGAGCCGCTGGCCTACCTGATCCAACTGGCGCGGATGAAGGCGGGCTCGAACTACAACAACATCACGAACAATCGGTGGCGTCTGCCGGGTGGGTTTGAGATGTTGCGGGGGCTGGATTCGGTTAGTCGAACTACCGTCTTGCAGGGGTTGGCGGAGCGGATGACCAAGGCGCGGCATTCTTCGACGCATTTCCTTGTCTCGGGCTGGGTCTCGGCGGCGAAGAAACTCTACAACCTGCTGGGCTCCTACCTGCGCGGCGATGACGGAGCGCCGCCGCTGGAGGACGGTTTTTCCGACAAGTCGGTATCGCCCAAGCCAAACATGAGCGAGTTGAAGTTTTCCAGCGGGCGCGATTCGGCGGAAGTGGTCGTGTCGAATATGATTGGGATGGTGGATGCCCATGTGAACGGGAGCAACGCCGACAACTACAACAAGGCGCTGAGTATGCACGGCATCGGCCCGCTGCAACGGGCGATAGACGAAGTAGCGAGACAAATGGCCGAGCACTACCAGGCCAAGGACATGCGGGAGATGGCGGCGCAGTTTAACGCCATCCGTTGACTTTCAGTGCTGACTGATGGCTTTCATCGGTCCCAGTTCCAAGCTTGAGCGCGCCGTAAAGGCGTTGCTGGTGTTGCAGGGCAAGGCCGACGAAGGGAACACGTTTATTTCCAACGATGGCCGGCAGCGCGGCTTTCCCAACCGGACGATTTTGGCGACGGGGTTCAGCCCGACCGTGCCGCACCGGCCAGATGGGAGGGTTTATTTCGGCGTGCAGCATCATTTCCGGTCGCCCGGCAGCGACGATGGGACGGCCCGCGCGGCGATGGATGCCTTTGTGGGCGCCTCGGCGGATACCCTGATGGTGAGTGACGGCAATTCACTCCAGGCGGTAGCCGATGCCATTACTTCGGCGGGCCGCTGGCTGGCGCAAACGGACGGAACACCGGAGGGAGATGCGATTGCGAAGCAGAATGCCGACATGGCCGGCTTCCGGTGCGATTGGATCAAGCTGGGAGACCCGTTCCTAACCCGGGGCAAGACGGATGATGGCGGCGTTGAAGGCGCGGCCCACTGGGTTGAAATCCTGAACTTCACTGCGTTTGTGAGCCAAGCGGAGAATTGATATGCCTGAGAAACTTCCTTCCAATGTCCCGATGCCGTTGGAGCCCACTCAATTGGTGCGGGCAGCGGTGCGCGGGGTGACAGACAAAATCCCGGAACTGAAAGCCATCATTGCCGCGTGGGCACTCGATGAGCACTTGAAGCAGTTCATGGCGAGCGAGCTAGATGAACTGAGCACCAATGCCGCAGAGATTCACCTGCATGACGTGGAGATGCCGGATGGAGGGTTTAATCTGCACCTGACGATCAAGCCGATTCAGCTTGGGGAGAGTGACAAGGCGGTGTTTGTGCGCGCGGTGGCCTCCGGGGATAGCCAAGCGCCAATCCCCGACAGCCAACCTGCCGCGAGTTGACTTTCGCCAGTTCACGAAATGAAGACACTCGTTGCTTTCGCTCTCGCTCTCGTGGCCGCTGCGGCGGTCGTGGCCGCTCCGGTGTTGCTGGTCGGCTCACTGCAGACGGTCAACAACACCACGTTTACCAGCAATACCAACATCCTTTCGGCGAACTTCCCGACGCCCCAGCAACTCTCTGTGACTCACAGCGGCCTGGCGAGCACCAATGATGTGGTTGTGAAATACCAGGTCTCTGTGGATAACGTGAACTGGGCGACGTTTGCAACCACTGGGATGCCGACCACCAACGCGGTTACGGAAGTGATGCAGGGCTACAACTATCCGGTGACCAACTATTTCAGGGTGCAGATCGTGACCACCAATTCACAGCAGGTCGGCGTGAGCTACGGCAACTGAGCAGGATAGCTAATCGTCAATCTCCAACAGCCTATGAGTGAACAGCAACTAAGCCGCGAGGAAAAGGTGAAGGTTTTTCTTGAACTCAAGACGCATGATGAGAAGTGCGCTTATTTTCATGCCCACCCGGAGTTGGCCACCATCTTTGGCGGGCACCATTTCCCGAAGCCGAAACCGGCCACCACAACCACCACTCCCAACCAGAAATAACTTATGCCTGGCGCTTACGCTCCCGTTAATGAAGTTCAAATTGGCGCAGTCGCCTATCTCTTTGGCATCGCCAACAGCGGCACGCCCATAAGCATTACCGGCATCCCGTCTTTCGAGACGGAATCCGATGACGTGCAGTTGACCTGGACGGAGAAGGAAAATGCCGACACCAAGGGCAGCGTGCAGAACATCACGCAGTTCAACTTCAAGCTTGAGCGGTCCATCAAGTTCAAGCCCTCGGGCGCGACGCGGGCGGCGGCTCATGCCGTGGCCGACGCGGTGTTGACGCTACAGTTCCTGGTGGTTGCCAACTACAAGGTGGCCGCCTTCAATGGCACCTGGCGCATCAAGCCGGGAACCAAGGTCAATCTGAAGCAGGGCGATGACGCCGCGATTGACATCTCCGCCGAGAAGTACACCAATGCCGATCAGCAGGCCGCCCTGACTGGCGCGCCGATTCAGGGATAGCCTTTCATGCACGACGCGCTTTTCGCGGACGCCGCGCGTCCAGAGCGCGTATCCGTTCTCAACCTGCTCATGCTCGATTACTCTATCGGGCATGAGCTTCTGCTTTGGCAGCAACGGAACCCGCTGGCCGTCCTGAGCCGGGATGGGCTGGCGGCGCTGGATGAGCATGAGCAGCGTGAGGCTGTGATGAACGCGGCATTGGCCTGCTCGCGCCCGTGGCACGGGCTGCCCAAGACAAAGGCAGAGCTTGCCGCTTGGGGCCGCCAGACTCGGCGGCTGAAAACCGAGGCTGAGGTTGACAAGTTTCGGGCTTATCGTGCCGCCGGATCGCAAACACTGCCGACGCGCGACATACCGAAGACGGGCGGCGCCCCCTTCCATTACTTCGGCTCACCGGAGGCGGCGATGCTGCTGCTGTTTGTCCAGCCGCTTTACCAAGATTTTGGTTATGCGACGCCTTTTGACTTCCCGCTTGGGTTGGCGAGAACACTCTATCTGACCGATGCGGAGACCAAGGGCAATGTGTGGGTAAAGAACTTTCACGATCTGAAGGACGAAGAAAGGGTAGCGGCCTTTGAAAAGAGCAACCCAGAGTCCACCTTGGCGGTCGGAGAGGATGCAGTGCAGGCCGCCGCCGAGAAATGGAACCGGGAGCACCCGGAGAGCCTGGTACCATTGATGAAACCCGAAACCCGAAACCCGAAACCCGAAGGCAGAATGTAAAGCGATGCCAGTTCCACTAGAATTTGCGGTTAAAGCCAATTCGGGGCAGTTCAAGGCCGAGATGGCGCAAGTGAAGGCCATCGCCTTGGGCATGAACCGAGGCGGCGGGATGGGCGGCCCGCTCCACGGCCTGTCTTCTGGCGGCGGCACGTCTGGCGTGATGCGGAAATCGCTCGTGATCATGCGGGAGATTGGGCGCGGGAACTGGGCGCGGGTGCCGGGCTCGGTCACGCTGCTGCTGCAATACATGGGCGGGCTGTCCAAAATCCTGAAAGTCACCCACTCGGAAACGGCCAAGTACGCGCTGGAACTGGAAAAGGAGGCGCAAGCGATGGCCAAGGCGGCGATGGCCGAGGCGGTAAAGACCGGCACGAGCAAGATGCAGGTCGAAGCTACGAAAGCGAAACTGGCCTGGCAGGCAGCGGAGGCGGCGGCGCTGGAAAAGACGGCGATGGCTAACGCCGCTGCGGCGGCATCCTCAGTGGAAGCCGCGGCACTGGAAACCGAGGCGGCAGCCGCGAAGGTCAACGCCAACAATCTGGCCGTCATCGCCAAGCAGCGCGAGGCGGCGGCCTATGCGGAAGCGGCGGCGGTCGAAGGCGCGGCGACCACTGTTGCGCTTGGCCCGATAGGCTGGCTCATCGCCGCCATTGTGGCGCTGGGGGTCGCGGCGTATTTCACGCTGAACCATTTTAAGAAGCTGGCCGACCAACAGGAGAATCTGGCGGAGACAACGGGCGGCGTGAACGATCAATACGAGCGCCAGACCAAGCGGATGCACGACATGGCCGGAGCCGCGCGCAAATTGTCCGAGGAAATCGCCAACGTGCACAAGCACGAGAAGACGCTGGCTCAGGTGTCGGATGAGGCGGTGGAATCGCTCAAGCGCAATGCGGCGGCCAAGGCGGAGTTGGCCAAGGAGAGCAAGCAGATTCGGCTGGACGAAATCGAGTTGGCGGAAAAGATGCACAAGATTTCCGCGATGGAGGCGACCCGGCAGCGCGCGGCGGTGGAAGTGAAGGCGGCCAAAGATGAGCAGGCGGCTAAGGAGAAGGCGCTGCAGGATGAGAAGGCGCGGCGGGAGTCAGATTTGAAAGCGGCTGAGGTAGCCGACAAGGCAGCGACGGCGGAGTATGAAGCCAAGGCCAAGGCCAGCAGCGCGGCGGGACCGCAAGGCCAAGCCAGGGTCAACACGCTGGCTGATCTTACCAAGCAGGAAGAATTCCTTGCCAAGCAGGCCGATGCGATAGCGAAGGTTCAGCAGGACAAGATGGGGCCGGGCTTGTTAAATTCGCTGGTTCGCGGCGGGGCTAAACTGCGTGGGAATGCGTATGAGGATACGCGCTACATGAATCCCTCCGTGACAGTGGACGGAAAGGAGATGCCGAGGGTCAAGTTGAAAGAGGTTCTGGAGCATCTGGCAGCGGTGCGCGCGGGCCGGTCCAAGGCTCAGGCGGGAATGACGGAGGCGGAAATTGCCACGGCCAACGCCAAGGCGTGGATGGACTCGGCCGCCCAAAGCCGGTTGCGGATAAAAACCGACGTGGATAAGTCGGCGCAAGCGTTGGCCGACCAGCAAAAGAATGGCGCCGCGCTGACCGGGGCGCGGATCAAAGACATCAACTTGAAGACATCGGCGGCGCTCTACGAGCAAGGCCAGCATGGCGTGACGCAGGGGTTTGGCCTGAACGCGCAACAGAAGGTGGGCGCGTATGCGGCCACGCCGCCCGATTTCAAGAAGCTAGTGGATGCCGCGATTCGTACCGCACAAAATACCGACGGTCTGAGACCCACAAGTTTCAATCCGGTTGGCAACACGCCGGCAAGGTTCGGCGCCGGCCACCGCACTTAATTTATGGCAGGCACACTACAGTATCTTGGGGATGCAACGCTGAAGTTTAAGGACTTCGATGTGCGCAGCGGTCCGAAGGGCAGCACGACGCATTTCCGCGTCCATTCGCCGAGCCTGGCCGCCCTGACGAATTATCACAACTACATCCTCACCTATGGGGCTAGTGTGACCTTTCGTGGGTGTGATGGTGGCGAGGATCGCTCCCTGGACGTTGAGCTACCGGGCATGAGCAGCGTTACGGCGGGCGTGCTGTCCGAATTGTTCTTTGACCAATGGGAACTGCTCACCAACGAAGCCACGGATACTATTTTCGCCAACCCGCTCATCGTGGGCGGCGTGTCGCCCGTGCTGGATTACAACGGCAAGACCGTCTTGAGCAAGCTCGCCCTGAACGGCGGATCGCTGGTTAACGCCGTGAACCGTTGCAATGCTGATCTGGTGTCCGCTGGCGGGAACCTGACGGCCCCTACGGTCGGGAATGGCGGAACTGCGGATGGAAAGTTTCAAGCGCCAAGCTCTGCCGCTGCCAAGCAACTGACTCTGGAGATATTGAAAGGGCAGACGGAGTACATGAAGCCGACCTATGTGCTGAGGCACACCAGCTATTGCAGCGCCGGGGCCACCTACAATGCGAACGTGGCCGGCAGCATGTTGATTTACAGCACGGCGCAACTGCTTTCGGAGGTAAGCCGAGGATGGACTTACAACTTGCCGCAACGCCTTAATTCCAAGGTCGCCGCGATACCCTACCAGTCGGCCCCCGGAGAAGAAGCGAGTTATTACACCTGGGGCTGGCTTAAGAAAATCACCCGCGAGCCGGTGTTGGCCAATTTCATGGTAGAAGTGTCCAGCGAATATGAGTTGGCCCTTTGGTCGAACCTGCGCTACTGGCTGCGATGAGGACGCGGACGCAAAACAAGGTCACTGGCACCACTTCAGAGGCTGGGTTTCATCACGGCCAGCAGGAACGCGCCCAAGACGAATTGCAGTTCTTCGATTCCACGACGGTTAAGGTCGAACAAACCACCCGCGGGGTCAGGTTTCATGCGAAGGTGCCACCGGCTACCAGCCAAGGCAGTGCCGACCCGGTATGGCTTTAGACTATATCGCCGCCGGCTCGAAGCCCACCGCCGCACAGATGAACCTGTTGTGGGCGGAGTTTGACCGCAAGTTGACGAAGATTCTCTACGGCAAGTCCTTCCTGCTCTCGCGCATTGGGCAGTTTCCGGCGAGCCTGATGGGGAAGATTTTCTATTTCACGCCGGTTGGCTTCGAGCCTATTTACGCCCTTCGCTCTCCCGGCATCGGCGTCAACCCCGGAGGCGTTGTCCTGGGGCCTGACGGCAACCCGCTTCCGCCTACGCCCGCCTCCGTGATGGTGTATGACCACTCTGTTTTCACGGCGCGGCTGGCGGCGATACAGGCAGACATCACGGCAACCCCGTCGCACGCCACCTGGGATGATGCAAACCGAATCGTCACGGTTCCGCTCACTCCCGATTCGGCCTATGGTCTCTACCCACACGAAACGACGGATGGATTTGGAGACAGGCCAATGGGCTTCTTCGATCACTCGTTGCAAGCGCACTACCTGATGCACCAAGCAGCGGGCGACACGGAGCCACAGAAGTATTACGTCCGCGAGCATGGGGCAGTGCCAGAGAAGATTTACAAATACGCTCTGGCCGAGTTGGTGATTGAGGGGCAGAGCACGCTGGCCATTCCCGACGCCTACAACAAATACAATTTCTTCCGCATCCACAATCTGAGCCAGACGCCCTGCGTGGTTTCCTTCAGCACGCATTACACGGTGACAGTCGCTCCGTTCGGTTGCGCCACTGTGCGCCGGGATAGCGTGACGACCAACTATCGCACCGGCTGGAATTACTTCTTCAAGTTCGAGAAGGGCGACCCGCGCATGTTCTGGTTCCACGCCACGCAGCAGAACCTCCCGAACTACCCGGCCCTGCCCCTGATTGGCGGCTCGACGCAAATGCGTGTGAGCAACACCATGACGGCCAACAACCTGTGCAACCCGGCGATGATCCACGATTGGATAGGGGCAATGGCCATTCCAGAATCTTGGCTGGCGCTCTACTCTGCCGTTGAGAATGCGGGCTGGGGTGCGATGGACCTGGGCGGCACTGGGGACATCCGCTACGCATGGTTTCAGCGCGACACGTCCATTGTCTATGACGCCTACGCGGAGAACTCGAAACAGTTTGGAGACCCGAGCAAACCGGCCACACTCCTGGGCGACTTGATCCACCATACCGGCACGATCATCATTGCCCGCACTTCGCGCACAGTTACGGACCCGGCCACGGGCAAGCTGCAAGTGACCTGGGACACGATGCAGTTCAAGGGCTACGCAACCATCGTGGCCGACTTCGCCGCGCACGGCATCACGGTTGCGGAGAACGCAGACGGAGACCTGACGTTTGTAAACGCGCATACCGACATCTGCGACCTGATTCCGATTGGCACCAACCTGTTCAAGAAGTGGAATGACACCAACGCGGAAACCTTCCCGCCGATTGTCCCACTGCACGATACCTGGGACCAAAACACGCCGTATGGCGGCGGTGCCTTCGTTACCGCAGACTGCC
Source organism: Bryobacteraceae bacterium (assembly GCA_039680545.1). GTDB lineage: Bacteria > Acidobacteriota > Terriglobia > Bryobacterales > Bryobacteraceae > JAEHDI01. The sequence continues at coordinate 8,160 of JBDKSR010000155.1, forward strand.
AAATCTTCGAGAGTCTTCCGGGGGGCATTTCGCCCGCGCCATTCGTGCTAAGGAATCAAGCCCCGCCCGCCGTCTTCCAGCGCAACCTACAGACCTCAGCGAATACGCGCCAATGGCAGGACTATAACAACCCGGCTGACAACTACGGCCACACGGTCACTGTGACCGGGCCGAACATCCAGAACATCATTGTTCCGAACCCGGTTGCTACGAAAGTCCTGCATGGAATCCACAAGACGACCGTTGCGGACATCCTCTCGCTGGTGTGGTGGGGCAACCCGGCGCTGAGCGACCAAGGCACGGCCTACGTCACCTACACGAACAAGAAGCTGACCTTGACCGACCAAGGGCTTGTGCTGTCCTTCGACACCACGATTACCGGCATTGAGCCAGCGCCGCGGGCAAACGGAGGCGGCAATAATGGCATGGCCTTCAGTGGCGACCAACTCTATTGGCGCACTGGCAAGCTGAAGCGCAAGCAGGTCATCACGTTTCGCGGACACGGCTGGGGGCACGCCGCACAGGGTAGTAAGAGTATGGCCTTCATGGCTCCGCGCTCTGGCAAGCGGATGATTCAACGCTACATCACGAACGAAATCAGCGGGCCGAATGGGGCAGACTTTGGAGTCCAGCCGCCTGGATCAAGCGAGACGGCGCACAAGGTTTTGCAGCGGATGAAGCTTTCCGATCTTGGCCTACCCGATAAGGCTGCCCGCTTCTGGCGCAACACCGGGCGAGACATTGACGTGTTCCTGAAGCACTACCAGACGCCGGGATGGTATGGCAGGGTCCACAGCCCGCCGAGCGGCACAGACACGCAGACACCGGGCTACATCGACTATTACGGCAACCCATCCAACATGATGGGACTGACTGACTCAGACGTGTTCCTGCTCCCTCTGGACATCGAGCACTACAATGGCATGGCTGCGGCCGTAAATTCGCTTGTGACCGGCTTCGGGCTTACTTGCGCAGCTTTGGCGTGGCGGGTTGGCGGAAAGATTCTGAGCCTCACCCCGACACAGGACAACTTGCCGGTGCCCACCGATTGCTTCGCCGCTTTCCCTGGTGGAGCATCCAGCCAGAGTTTCGGAAGCGGCAACGCCGACACGCTGGCGCTGTGCCAGTATTTGGGTATCACGATTCGGACGGCGCTTCCCAATGATGTTATGAGTTTCGCGGCAGTGCCTCAGACTGGCTGCGTCATAGCCACTGGGACGATCACAGGCACATGCACAGCCTTTGAGTGGACAGTGACGTATAACTGCAACGTGGCGATGACGTTGAACTGTGTTGACGCCGCTGCTCAGGCGCTAGGCGGCGGCGCTGGCACATGGGACCCAACTACAGCACGCCCGGCCATTCCCGGTGCCTTGGGCACTTACTACGTGTGCAGCAACGCGGGCTGGGATGGTGCTGAGTTTTGGATGAAGGGCGACCTACTGGCGTGGTTTGGCGATACAGCGATGGTCTTTGACCCATACCCTGATTGGGTTCCGGTCTTCAGGCACTTGTCTTGCAACGCGGGGCAGGCCGGTAGCGCCGTGATAGCGCAGACCGGGCAAGGGGTGCAGCTTACCCCGGAGCCGCCCGCCCCGGCACTGGGGCACCTGTGCTGTGCTCGCAGCCTGGGGACTTGGACGCCGCCGACGTTGCCCGCCGCAGCAACGCAGCCGGGCGACTACTACACAATCGGTTCAACGGTGAGACCGAACTACTTCGCTGGCTCGCGCATCGTGTGGAACGGCACAAACTGGCAGGTTGCCAATTCCAGCTACGCCGATTTCAACTGGGTCTCCATCGCAGACGTTACCACGTTCATGGCGACGCTGGGCTTTCCGATGGTATTCAACGAACTGGTTATCCCGCTATCGCTTGGCTTTGAGGCAATGACCGGCGCGGCGGCGGGACCGGCACAGATTCTGAGCGCAACGTTTGCCGGAACGGTAGTAGCGCCTCCCGGCAACTTCTATCCCGCCGGGAATGTCGGGGGGCCGTCATGCGCTTTTAGTCAGGGAGGCATCAGCGCGAGGAACCAATTCTCCACCAACAAGGACGGCGGATGGAAGATGCGGATAAGCCCCTACGCGCTTTACAATTCCGGGGCGAAGCTCGCCAACGTCAAGGACTACACGAATCATCCGCCGAACTTTATCGCAATGCTTGGGTATGCAGGCTGCGCTACCTACGGGTCAGTGAATGGGACGCCAATCTATACGGCCTCGCTCGATTTAGGGATAGGCGGGTTTCCGGGAACTCTATACGGCGCACTAGCTCCGGTTGGAAACGAGAAACTGTTCCAATGCGGTATCAGCGAAGACCCCGCCGCCTACTGGCAATACGTGCAGTATGGCGTGCGGTGCGCGAACAGCGGCGGGACTGTCCAGGCCAGCGCGTTTACGATTGTCCCCATAGGGCTTTGGAACCATGACGGGGACTACTGGGCGGCAGACACATGGAGCTTTGAGAAGGCCGCTTTTTATGGGGTGTCGCCCTACAAATACTTTGGGGCCGCTGGCGCTCCTACCACGATCACACCGGCCAACGGCTTGACGTTGCTTCCCTCCCCTGGCCAGTGCGGTGCCGATCTCCTTTTCAATATCAACGTCAACGCCATCGCGCTTGATGAACCGGCCGCCGCGGCGCCCTCGATAGACACAGACTCGACACCCATTGACTCGGATTCACGACCTATTGACACATGAAAACCAAACTGACTGCCATCCTGGCGCTGCTGGCGCTTACGTCCAGCGCGGCCACCTTCACGAACATCTTTCTGCCGGGCAATTGGCCGGCAACGCTTTGGTGGACCAACGTGCCCCCAGTTACGTCCATCGTGGCGAGCAACGCCTACCTGGCCATCAACGAGAATTTCAACCGGGTCAGCAACACGTTTACGGCGCTGCAGGCGGGGCTCGCGGACGCGCAGACCAACGCGGTGTTGGGTTCCACGCGGCGACCGGCTTCAGCGCCGACCGGCGCGGGCATGGCAGCCGGGGCAACCAACATCGTCGGCTGGTTTACCAACTTCGCGGGCGTGACCTACAACGTGACGATTGGAACTCCGCAACTGCTGTTCTCGTTTAATGGGGCGGAATGGGGGATTGGCGATGCGTCTCTCGTTACAAACGGGCCGGTGCGAGTCGCGTTCTACTCTGGCTTCGTCCTTGACCAGACGATGAACCAAATCCCGATGCCGGGCGCAGTGACCAACCTTGTAATTTACACCCTGACGCGACCGGACCTGTTCGGCAAAACGAACGGGCTCTATGGGCAATCGTTGCGAGTTGGACCGCCGATTGATCCTGACGATGTGACGCCAAAGGATTACGTGGACAACCTGTTTGCCTCAACGCCCTGGTGGAGTGCCGGCGGCGACGTGCAGATAAACAGGCATGCGGTGAACCTGAGCGGGACATGGAAGCTCTGGACGGCAACGAGCACCAATACGGACGCCTGCAAGCTGACCTGGTTTGGCGTGGACATCTTGATAGCGCAGCAACCCTCACCGGCACACGTTACCGGGGTTTCAATCGTTCTGGACGGCACGGGCACGAATTGCGTTGTCTCCGCTCCCACCAATGGCCTGACCGCCTCGCCGCGATTGCAACTCAGCCACAACCTTACGCCGCCTGTTTGGGCCTATATGACCAACACGCCTTCGATCATCGGGACAAACTACGTCTGGACGTTTCCGTTTCCCTACCCGGATATGGCTTTCCTTATGACGATGGTGCCAAGCGCGAGTCCTGGCGTTGTCACCCTGGCGAGCGTGTTGCAGTTGGCGCCCCGGACCATCACCAATTCCACGGCTACCACCTGGGGCTACGGGGCGGGGATCGTGTGCGCGGACACCAACTACGTTTACGTGAGCACGGGCAGTAATACCTGGAAGCGGGCGGCGCTCTCGACCTGGTAGGCAGGCCGGGAGTTGACAGTGTGGCATTTGTGAAATGAATGTCCACACTCACGCGAAATCGCGCCGGTTCGCGGCGTGCATTGCTGTGCTCGCCTTGTTTGGAATCGGCGCGGCTCAGTTTTCAGCCCGCGCGGCGACTGTCGTAGGCAGTATCCGGGATGTGACCAGCCAGCCGTATGGCGGCCAGTTCAATTTCATCCAGTTCAACCCGCTCTCGACGCCGCAGGCCATCGGCACAAACACCTATTGGCCCAAGGTGTGCACGGCCCATGTGGCAGGAGGGGTTTTCTCGGCCAGCCTGGTTGGCGGGTTCTACGATACGGGCTTGGTGCCGTTTGCCAAGACGGTGCGCATTTTCGTGGACCCGGCGGCTACCAACGTCCAGCAGTTTAACGACTGCGCCTTGCTGGCAACCAATACCTCGTTTTTCTTCATCACCAACCCGCTTTCGCTGCTGGCCAGCACAGGGTATGTGCTGGCGGCGGTTTCCCCACTGGCGAGCAAGACCCAACTCACCACGACCAGCAACACCCTCTATGGTCTGATTCAGGCGGCAGCGGGGGCCGCGGGCGTGGTGAGCTTCAATTCGCGGACGGGGATGGTGAGTCTGCTCGGTTCGGATGTGACCGGCGCCCTGGGCCTGACTCCGGTGGACCGAACCGTTACGAACGGAATGGCGAGCACCGGGTATGTGGCCGGCGCGGTCTCGGCGGGTGTTAGCGGGCTGGCTTCGACCGCATACGTAGGGACGGCCATCGGCACAGCGACAAGCGGGCTGGCGAGCACGGGCTACGTGGCCAGTGCGATTGCGGGAATACCCGGATTTGCGGTTGCGGCCGGAACCAATGTCACGGTGCAAACCAACGGGCACACGTTTACGGTCAATGCGGCTGGCGGCGGAGGCACTGTCCCGGATGGATTACTTACCAACGGCGTTGCGCCGTTCGTAGTTTCGGTGGACAGCCAAATAAACGCCTACGGGTATTGGACGCATTCCAGCGGTGGCAGTATCTCGATTGGCTACAACACCTTCTCGACATCCCTTGGCGTGGCAATTGGTAACTCGGCTTTGGGAAATGATTTTGGCATCGGCATTGGCCGCAGCGCGAACGGCAGCACGAAAGGCGTTTCTATTGGCATCAACGCTTACTCGCTCTCCTATGGCGTGGCCATTGGCAACAACGCATGGGCGCCCGGAGAGGGAAACGTTGCGATTGGGAGCGGAGACGCCTGGGGAAACTATGCGCTGATTCCAGACGGCTTAGGCTGGACTGACACGGTTGAAATCGGCAGAGGCACCGCATCGCTTCAGGGCGGCTTCAACTTCCACGGTTACGGCGTCATCAACAGCAACGGCACGATTCCTTGCGTGGCCTTCGCTACCACCAACGCCCCCGTGGCGGGCTACTACCTGCGCGTGGACTCGACGGGAACCAACCTCTACTACTCGCCGAACTGAGGCGCGATGAGCAGAAAGCCGCGCATCCTCATCGTTGACGATCACCCTGTTACACGGCTGGGGTTAGGCCAGGCGCTGGCGGACATTGCAACGGTCGTAGGCGAGGCAACGAACGGCATGGAGGCGGCTGAGCAGGTCAAGGAACACAAGCCCGACATCGTTGTAATGGCCGTGTCCATCCCGCGACTGAACGGCATCGAGGCGGCAGAGAGGATCGTGAAGGCTCACCCGGCGGTGCGCGTTATCATGTTCACGCGGCACGATGACGAGCAGCATGTCTGGCGGGCGCTTCAAGTGGGCGCCTCGGGCTACGTGCTCAAGAGCGGCGCACTGGCGGAAGTGAAAGCCGCCGTGCAGCGAGTGAGCGCGGGAGAAATCTACCTGAGCCGCGCAATCTCCGCCCGGCTGCGCAACCGCTTTCCCCTGCAGCGTGTGGCCCGCTTCCGCAACCCGCTGGAACTGTTGACCAGCCGACAGCGGGAGATTCTGCAACTGATCGCGGAGGGGGGAGACCACCAAGGCTATCGCGCTGATTCTTAAGGTCAGCGCCAAGACGGTGGAATACCACCGGGCGAAGCTGATGCAGCGCCTCAACATCTTCGACGTGCCCGGCTTGGTCCGGGCCGCGTTCAGGTTCGGAATGATCACTCAATAGTATGGAAAAGCTCAGGGCAGCACTATTCGACGCCGGGCCGGTCAAGACGCCGATTGTGGCGGTCGTGGGCTGGGTGAGTTGGAGCAGCGTCAAGGGACTGCTGGAGGCGGCCATCCTGATTGCGACGGCCTGCATCGTTCTGATTCACCTGAGCAATGCGCTAATCCGCCAGTGGTGTCCTGTGCGGCGGCAGCGATGCAAGGACTGCGCGGGATGCCGATTTGCCGGAACCATCTTTTGCGCCCGCTGTACCAGCGAGCGAGACGACTTATGAAAGCAGGAACACTCATCTGGATTCGGATCATCCTCTACACGCTTTGGGCGCTGGCCGGCGCATGGTGCACGGCTATGGCCGGCGTGAAGTGGGCAGATATGGGATGGGAGGCTCAGTCCTGCCTCGTGGGCGGGATTCTGCTCTCGTGGACCGGGACGATGATGGCTTTTTTCGACAAGTCCTTGTGGCAATACGCCGCGGACAAATTAACCAACGGCAACGGCCAGCCAAAACCACCATTGGCCGATTCAACAATGAAGACCATTACTATTATCGCGTTTATTGGAGCCCTCGCCCTGTGCGGGTGCATGACCAGCAAAACCACAACCGTAACGCCGGGTGGCGTCACGAACACGGTCGTTACCGTGAACCAAGCCAACCTGGCGCTGGATTGCGGTGTAATCCAAGGCATCACGGCGGGGGCGGTATCGGTGATTGTGGCAAAGGAGCCTTCATCGGTGCCGATCCTGAAGGATGCCGCACTCAGCCTGGATGCGGCGCTCAACGGCGCCAACACGAACACCACAGCGAAGGTGTTGACGCTGCTGGGAGAAAACAACAATCCCGTGCTCGCGGCGGAGGTTACGTCCCTGCTCGGCACTGTCAGTTCGCTTGAGCAGCAGTTGCTCGTGAAGTACGGGCAAAAGGTCGGCGGGCAAATCACGCTCGCTATTACCCGGGCAATCTACGGCGGCATAGAAATAGGGCTCGCTGGGAAGTAACCGCCAACCAAGAATCGCATGGCCCTTGATCCTGTCACCAGTGTAGCCGGCGCCGTTGATGACGGGATCAGGGTCATTCTCCAGAAAGACGCGCAACTGAACACGCCCGCAGCAGTGTCCGCCAAACAAGCCTCGGAAGTCCAGACGCTCAAGGAGGCAATCAAGGCGGCCATCGAAAAAGGAGACCTGGATGAAATTCGCCGCTTGTGCGCTTAGCCTGATGCTCCTGGCCGGCTGCACGACCGCCCCGCGCATCGTGGAAGCCAACGGGCCGTCCCTTGATGGCGGAGTGGCAAACTCGGGCGTCCTGCAGGTGTTGTCCAAGCGGTGCTACCTGGTGACTCCCTTATTCAACGAGCGATACACCGCGCTCGTGAAGCTCTACGGGGCCAAGCTTGTCCCGCCGATGACCGCCCCGCGCTGGATCACGCCGACCGAGACAAACACGTTCATCATCACCAGCGACGGCATGGCGGCCTTCGCGGAGATGGCGTTTTACCATCGGCAGCACTTGACGCCATGACACTCACTTTTCAACAGCGGGGTAGATCAGCCTGGTAGATCAGGCGGGCCGAAAGCCCGCCGCGCCGCCGGTTCAAATCCGGCCCCCGCTACCAATCTCAACCATGAACGAACCTCACTTTTTCGACCGACCGTATCCCGGCGAAGTGCTGGTAGCCATTTGGGCGCGCGGGCATGATCCGCTGGACTCGGCCATTAAGTTCCTGACGCATGGCCGGGGCACCCATGCGGCGTTCATCCGGGCCAGCGGCAACGTGATTGAGAATTTCTACCCGCGGGTGCATGAACGGGGATGGAATCCCGGCGAGCGGGCCGGCGTGGAAGAATACCGGCTTGCCGGCAGCACGCCGGAAGACTGGGCCGCGCTGGAACGGTGGTTTGCCGACCAGTTGCGGAACCCGCCGCCGTACTCGATACCCGACCTGCTGCGCTATGCCGTCAACCTGCCGCCTCGGCATGGGGCGGCCTGCTTCTGCTCGATGTGGGTGTTGCGGGGCATCCGGTTGAATCTGCCGGCCTGCAAGCAACCGCTGGCCAGGCTGGACTACCCCGATTTCGCCAGTCCCCGCGATTTGCGCCTGAGCCCGTTGCTCATCAAGCGCCGGAAGTTCATTCCCGTGGTGGACCGCCGAAAACCGGGCTTGCGGCCGGCTCTAGCGTGACGGTGCACGTCACGTAACGCGTGGCGGGTATCGTTGATGGTCTGCAATCAGAATCAGAATCAGAATCAGAATCAGATACCCGGATTGAGAATAGTTTTGATGTTATAGATGTACAGGGGGAGTGCAGAGGGGGACGGTCGGCGGAACGGATGCCCGGAGACGGCGCAATCGCGGTAGCGGCCCCGCGGCGGCAATGTGGAACCGGCAGCGCAGGCGCGTGCGACCGGGCATCCGTTCCGATGATCGTAGCGGGCATCGTGACGTTTACCGTCACGGTAGGCATGACGGCCAGCGTCGTGGGGCGCGTCAGGCGATGGCCCAATACTTCTCGGCGTCGGCCTTGGTCACCAGGGCCATGTAGTCGCGGCGGAGGATGCTTTCGGAGTTGCCCAAGGCGGTCGCTACGTTGGCTGCAGAGCCGGAAGTTGAGAGCCAGTAGGAGGCGGCGCTATGGCGGGTTACGTCCTGCTTCCATTCATCCCAGCCAAGGACGGCCCGAAGCTCTCGAAGCTCAACGGTGCGCTGCTTGGTGGTCAGCGGAAGCTCGGACTTCCTGCGCTTCGCTTTGCGCAGCCAGGCGAGGGCCACAGGGAGCGGATAGACAACCCGGCGCTGGCGCATCTTCGTGGTTTGCGCTTCGACGCGAATCCAGCCCTCTTTGAAATGGATTTCCGACCAGCGGGTTTTCTGCGCCTCCATCGGTCGCAGGCCGCAGAACGCGGACAGAACAAACCAGGCCATTGCGCGGGGATGATCCTTGAACCATCCCATGCACTTGACGGTTTCGTTGACGGTCAGAACCTCGATGGGCAGGGGCGGCGCGGTTATGGTTTCCAGTTGGTTGCACGGATTGTCAGCCCGATAGCCCCGGCGCACGGCAAACTTGAACAATGTGGAAAGCCGCGTGCGAAGGGTTTTCCGATACCGGATGCCGTTGTCATTCAGGAACTTTTCCAGGTCGCGGACGGTGAACAGGTCCACCGGCATCCGCTCGCGGCCCTTGGCGAAGTTGGCGACGATCTGGCCAAGGCTTTTGAGGTAACTGCGAGCCCGGCCAGCGTTGCGCTTGGCGGTGGTAAGTTCTTCCATCACGTCGGCCAGGGCCGGCGCGGATGGTTTGTCGGGCGCCGATGTCAGGAGGGTTAGCAGCGACGCAAGCGACACGCCGCGGCGCTTGGCTTCCTCGTGGACAAGCAGCAGTTCGGCCTGTTCGGCTGGCGGGAGCGCGGCGAGTGTCCGGCGCTTGGTGACCAGTTCGCCGCGAAGCTGGGCGGCATAATTGTCGGCCGTATCTCGGGCGCCGAAGAACTTCCGGCGCACGCGACCGGCCTCGTGCCAGCGGACACGCCACATGGAGACCTTTCGAACCTTGCATTTGCCGACAGAGACGTTCACGCGGCGGCGCCCTCGAAGCGTGGCAACAGATTTGGAAACAGGGGGTCTGACTTGTGCCTGAGTTGGTAGCGAGTTGGCGGCGAGTAAGAGTTTCGGCAACCCGCTGGCGTGCTTGATTTCATTGGTCGAAACTCAGTTTGTGCCCATGAACATTGAATGGCGACCCTAGCGGGAATCGAACCCGCGCCGCCGCCGTGAAAGGGTAGGCGCTTTTGTTGATTTTGCTGAGGAATTTGCAGGCTGTTTTGCTTGGTGCCAAATGTGGTGCCACGGCGCGGCCAATACGTGCCGCGAAACGTCACGTTGCACGTCACGTTGACCGCTATGCTGGACGCTGGGTATCACGGTCGGAGTGTGGCCAGTTTGTTCGAGGCTTCCAGATTGCCACTGCTGGCGGAAAGCTTTAGCCATTTCATTGCCTCGATCCGGTTGGTGGCACAGCCGGCGCCGGTCAGATAACAGATGGCCAGGCGATATTGGGCGCCGGCATTGTCGTTGTTGGTGGATTGCGCCTGCAGCCAGTGGAAGGCGTTCGTTTTGGCTTGGCCGGCACTGCGCTTGAGGCGGTCGGATTCGGCTTTGGCGGCGGCGGCCTGGGCCTGCATGAGTGCGGGCGGCGGGCCGCAGGGGATGCCGTAATCGAGCTTATGGATGGTGCGCGATGCGCCCCGGACTGAACCCCGGATTGTGGTGTAGGTGTAGGTGTGGCCGGTGTCCACGGCCATCAGATGGTTGTCCAGGTTGATGATGTGGTCGGTTTCGACTTCAAAGGGGAAATTGGCGACGAAGAAATCGGGGTAGGTTACGGCGGAACTGGAATAGCTGATCTGACCGAGGGGGCCATAGACGCCGTTGATGATTACCCCATCCTCGCCTACGTCCACGATCCGGCCCACAAACTCAACGCCGATGACCTTGATGCTGTTGGTGTGGCCGTCAATGGCCCGCCAGGGGTGAGCGGGCACGAACTGCTTGATGTTCGCCAAGTCCCCAGTAGCGTTGGGTTGCGCTTTGGATGAGACAGCCAGCAGCATCACGGCGAGGATCACGGCCATAGACGGTTGCTGTAGGACAAGAAATGGTTGGACCGTGTGGCGACTGCCGGCCATGCTCGGCGTGCAACAATTTGCGTAGGGCGTGGCAGTCCGAAAACGACGAAATTTCCGAAGCCGCCACGTTCCGAGACCGCAGCCTAATCGGCGCGGCTCGGCGCGTTTGGCTTTAGGCGCTTCGTCGTGCCTCGGACTGAGCGCGTTGAGTCCGCGCCCTTTTCTTTGGCAACGCCGGGCCGTTAGTAACATGCTCCTATGCCTAAACATACTATTTCCGCCCTGGCCACCAAGGCTATCGCCGATCTTCCCTCTCACCTTGCGACCGAGATTTCTTCTTGGTCACCGGCTGAACGCCGCCGCCGGGCCGCCCTCCTGACTCAATGGGCATTTGCAATCCTGCATTGGCCTTGTCCGCCGCAATCGAACCCGCAACGAATTTCATGCCGGCGGCCACATCTGAATTGACGCCCGGCGGGCTCGCGGAACACGCCTGATTTCCCGCTGCCGGCTCTGGCAGCGTGTGGCGGAGCGCGTCCAGCATCGCGGAAAGATGGGGGTCGGCGGCGGCTTGACGCAACATGAGTTGGCGCGCTTCCGGGGAAACGGAAGCGTGCAAGACAAGCCGCTCGACGGACTCTCCCTCGCTGCCTCCGCCTCGTTTGCGTTCCAACGCAATCAACGCCTTTACCACTCGGGAAACGCGGCAGCTTAAGGCCGCTTTTCCGCCTGCTTTGGGCTTTTTCGTCGCGCTCATAATAACCTCTGCTTTACGGGGTATAATTGCACATTGTAATACAAATTGCAAGCGGAAAGGAAAAAAGTTGTTGCGCGTGTATTGCAATACGTATTACAACTTGCTGTGACGATATGCAACACACCACGAAGCGCGGCACTCAGAGTTTCGAGCCATGCGGACCCATTAAGGAAATGATCACGCTCGAACTGAATAACCGTGGCCGTGGCCGCGGGGTAAAGCGCGGGCTGAAAACCAAGCTGTTCGAGGACTGCATAGCGAACGCGCTGGGGGGCAAATATCCGAAGCTGATGGACCGTTTCAAAGTGTTGCGGGAGGAAGCCGCGTGAACGCCACACCCATCAATCTTGACGACCTGCTGACCGTGGAGCAATTCGCGGCTTGGAGACAGGAGCCGGTGTCCTTGGTGCGGAAGCGGCTGGCGTACATGCCGGGCGTGGTGCGGGAGTCGCGGGAGAATGTGCGGGTGCATCCGCGCACTTACCTGGAAGGCATGTTGAAGAAAGGACGGCGATGACTGTTTGGGCCGTTATCTACGGAGTGGGCTGCATCTATTTCGGATGGTGCCTATGTTTGGCCGCACAGAAGCCGATGCCGCGACCGGGCAAGTGCGATGACGGGATTTTTGAGCGCCCGCTAAACACGCGAAAGGCTGCGAAAGCCGGAGTGCTGCTGCTGGTCGGGTTGCTGGGGATCGCCGATAGCCGGATTGCCAATTGTCAACCGTTGCCGGCACTGCCCAAGGCGCTCGTGCTGCCGCCGACCACCAACCTGCTTTACTTCGCGGCCACGGCTTCGGACGCGGCGGGGCTCTCCAGCGATTATTCGACGGAGTTGGTTTACACGAATACCACCCGGGCGAGCCGCTTCGTGCTGGCCTGGGACGCCTCGCCGGGAACCAACGTCATTACCAACTACACGGTTTGGCAGGGGCGAGCGAGCCGCAGCTACACGAATTCGGTGAACGCGGGAACCAACCTGACAGCCACTCTCTTGACTGCGCCGCCGGCAAAGACCAACCGCGTCATCACGGTAACGACGGTCAACGCCACCAACCTTGAGTATTCATCGCGGGCCGGCGGCCCGTGGTTGCTGGCGGGCAAGACGAATCTATGTTTCACCAATCCCGTGGTGAGCGCGCTGTATTACCGCCCGATGGAGCGGACGAAGGCGAGCGCGGCCAGAGCCTACATCACTGTGATTTCGCAATAGGACCACCCATGCTCAAGAAATCAGCAGGCAACATGTATCCGTGGGTGACACACACCAAGAGTTACCTGCGCGGGAAGTGTCCGCACGAGTGCTCTTACTGCTATGTCCAGGCGATGGCGAAACGGTTTCCGAACATGCGGGCGCGCTACGGCGGGCAGATTGCGCTGGATGGACCGGAGTTGAGCGAGTCGCTGGGGGATGGGCGGACGATCTTCGTTGAGCATCTGAGCGACCTGTTTGCCGAGGCGGTCACGTCCGAGACGATCCATACCGTTCTCAACCACTGCCGGATGTTCTGGCGCAACACGTTTGTCTTTCAGAGCAAGAATCCCGTGCGCTACTTCGAGTTTCTTGGCTTCTTCCCGATGACGGCGATTTGGGGGACTACCATCGAGACCAACCGGCATTACCCGGAGATTATGCGGCAGGCGCCGCCCACGGCGGCCCGGGCGGTGGCGATGGAGTGTCTGCGGCGGGTACTTCCCGAGCGGGAAATGTTCATCACCATCGAGCCAATTTTAGATTTCGACCTCGCGGAGTTGGTTGCCTGGCTTACGAAAATCCGCCCCACGTTTGTCAACATCGGCGCGGACTCCAAGGGCCACGGGCTCAAGGAGCCGGCAGCGGAGAAGGTGCGCGACCTGATTGCGGCCGTAACGGCGGCGGGGATCGAGATACGACAGAAGACCAACCTGGCGCGGCTGCTGGGGTGATTTAACCGCAGAAAACACAAAACCAAAATGAGTTATGAAAGACAAAAGCAATACTGAATCGGCGCCGGCGGTGGACCGGGCGTTTCTCAACATCATTGCCGCGCATCGGGGCGGCAACATCATCACCGAGGTATCGGCGGCCATGAAGCAGGTCACCGCCGCGGTGCAACTGACGGGCAAGGGCGGCAGCGTGACGCTGACAATGGACATCAGCCCCGCCTCTAAAGGCGATGCGGGCACGCTGGTTTTTCTGCCCAAGGTCAAAGCGAATGTGCCGGAGGCGGAAGCGGTGGGCAGCATCTTCTACGCGGACGCGGATTTCAACCTCGTGCGCGAAGACCCCAACCAACAGCGGCTTGACTTGAAGGTAGTCGAGCCGAGGAAGGCCGCCGGGGGCACGCCGCTCAAGAAAGTGGAGGCAAAGCCGGAGGCGGAATAGACACGGATTCCACGAATTAACACGAACAAATACAAATTATGATGACAAAAGAGACACTTGACAGGCTGGTTGACCTCGTAGGGCAGGCTAGCAGGCTGCCGGATGCCACTGGCGCCGAGCCGCTGGCGGTCATTGGCAACGCGCAAAAGGTGGAATCGCTGGCGCGGTTCTTCCCGCCGCCCCGGATCAGACGGGAAGTGCTGCTGCTGGAAGCGAGCAGCTTCATTGACTACGTGAACCGCTTCAAGACGGGCAACACGCTGATTTTCGCCAATGTCACCGAGACGGGGGCGAGCTTCACGGCGATGCTGGACTATCACGGCGCGGCCCCGGAGTTGAAGCCGGCCTATTGCGAGCACGTCGCCAAGTTCGGGGCCATCCCGACACCGGAATGGAAAATCTGGCTGGGCGCGAACCGAAAGCCGATGGATCAGGTGACGTTTGCCACCTTCCTTGAGGACAACATGACGCTGTTCGTGCAGCCCGCCGGGGCGGACCTGCTCGAACTCGTGCGGTCGCTCCACGGGCACCGCAACGCGCGGTTCAACACGGCGCTGCGGCTGGATAACGGCGCCTACTCGGTCAGCTACGACGAAGACATCGTAGTGAAGGGCACCAACACCACGAAGTCAGGCGATATGGAGTTGCCGCCGACCATCAAGGCCGGCATGGCGGTATTCCAGGGCGCCGACGCCTACGAGATTCCAGCGCGGCTCAAGACGCGCGTGGATGATCGGCGGTTGGTGCTCTTTTACGAGACCATCGCGCTTCACCAGATCATCCGCGAAAGCATTCTGCTGCTGGTGAAGCAGATTGCGGACAAGACCGACCTCATTCCCCTGCTGGGGAATCCCTGATTACCCGAGTGGCGGGCGCTCGCCGGCCCGCCAGCCTCGCTGCGGGGGCGGGCTGCAGCAGGTGAACGCGGACTTAGAACCATGCGTGACAGCCGGAGAGACGGCCTGCTGGAAATCCGAAACCCGAAATCCGAAATCCGAACTATGAGAACTTTCACTGACCCTGTTTCCGCCGCGCTGGATTTGCTAAGCCAGAACGAGCCGCACACGGCCCATTTGGCGCTGGCACAAGAATTCCTTGAGCACCCGGAGGATTCGGAACTGGGGCGCATTGCCAACCTGATCGAGCCGTGCGGGTTGCTGCGCGAGGCGCGGCTTGCGCTGCGCGTGCTGCTGGCGCGGAGGCAGGTTGAACAGGCGGAATACTTGGAGCGCCCGCCGCGCGACGCGGACATTGGCCGGCTGGTGACTGCGTGACAGACACGGATTCCACGAATTGACACCGATATGGCCACAGGGAGCACAGAGAAACCGACCACCCAGCCCAATAGCTGGTTGCGGCTCGCCTACACGAAGGCTCAGGAGTTGCGCGCTGAATTCGCGGACGCCAGTTGGTCTCGCGGAATGACGGGGCGAGACCATCGCACCATCGGGCAACTGCAGGCGAAGTCGCAGAACCTTGAGAGGCTTATCTACCAGGCGATGCAGGCCCCCTTGCCGATGCCTGATAAGGAAACGGAGGAAACGAATCTATGACGCGATGGGGCAGAGGCGGAATGGTGGGAGTGGGCAAGGCTGTCTGGAAGCATGAGCAGACGATTCGCCAGGCGGAGGCGATACTTTCTCAGGAACACGGGACGCGGCATCAGCCGGGCGAGCACGAGCTTTGCCCGAAGTGCCGGGAGTTTAATTCACAGAAGGCAACGGAGGCAACGAAGCCGCGCGCGTGAATGACCTGCAGTACATCTTTTACGACGCGAAGCGGATGGCGCTTGACACTGCCGACATGACGCGGCCCACCGAGTTGGCGCATCGCAAGCTGGCGGATTTTATCTGGTTCAGCGACCGGGCGCCGCGCAATCGGGATGAGACACTGCGCCAATTGACCCATACGCCAGAGGCGGAATGGGCAACGGTAAAGGGTGAGCTTTTGGAAAAGGGATGGATCGTCGCGGGCGGGTTTCTGATTCACCGCGGGATTATCGCGTCGCTCAATGACGCGAAGCTGCGGCACACGGCGAATTTCAACCGGCAATGCGCGATGAACAATAAGCCGCCGCGGGTGGTTTCTGAGCCGGATGCCGTGACGGGCATCGTCAACGTGTCCGCCACGGCGGCGGAATTCCGAAACCCGAAGCCCGAAACCCGAAGGCAGTCAGATGGGAGTGAGGGGACTAATGGGAGCCATGCCAAGAGGATGGAGGCGGATGGGGCTACGCGGCTGGTCGGCGACATCCTTCGCAACTCGACGGGCTGGAGCTATGACAACTCGAAGGTCCGGCCGCAAATGTTCGTGGCTAAGGCGCTGGTGACTGAACTGAAGCCTTACCTGGGCCGGCTGTCGGAAAAGGCCGTGCTGGGGGCTTGGGACACTGCGGCCAACACCACTCACCAGGCGGTTGTGGATGGGCTCGTGAAAACCAACATCGCTGGCTACTGCGTCAATTCGTGGCGCAAGCTGCTTAACGGCCTGGCGGCGGCGGGAAGTGGCCAACCGGCATGAATACCTCCCTGCAGCCTCCCTCAGCGCAATACGGCCTGTTCGCGCCGGACAAGACGATTGACCAACGCTTTGCTGATTGGAAGACGCTTCCGGGCGCCGGAAAGGTGCTCCAAATGTTCTACCGCGAGGCGGCGTTTTACTTCCGGCGGTTCCAGGAGCGGGGCGTTGGATGTTCGGTGGCATTGATCGAGGAAAAGGTACGGGACTCGATCCGGCTCGAATCGTTGCGGGCCGTGCCGGAGCGGGGCTTTGCGCTGAACTGCCATTTCTGCTCGCGCATCGTGCGGCGGATGATCGAGGAACACCCGGAATGGCGGGCGATGTTTGAACTGAGGGAGACGCGCTCGTGAAGAATCACAAGTTCTACTGGCTGCTGCACGAGCCCCGGGACGGGCGGGGGCTGCCTTGCTGGACGGTGGCGATGCTGGCGCGGGAGATTGGATCGGGGCGGGCGCATGTCACGGAGGTTTTGAATAACGTGCCGGGGCACGGCGGCAAGACGCGGCGGAAGCTGGTCGCGGTATTTCGCGGACACTTCCCTTACTGGCGCGAGATGCTGGCGGCGCTGGGATGGACGGAGTGCGGGGAACTGCTGAATGCCGAATCTGTTAGCCAGTTTACTGTTGGCCGGGGGCGGTGTTCCACATGGAAAGTTCCAATGGCATTACCATGAATGGCGAGACACGAATTCCACTGATTGGCACGAATGCCGGCGAGGACGCGCAAGGGTTTGAGGATGCGGCGGAGGCGCCTTTGCCGGCGGGGCATGATCCGCAAGTGTGCCACCCGCCGCTGGACGATGACGAGGCGAAGAAGGATGAATACGCGCGGGGCTACCAGGACGCGGCGCGGATCGGGCTGGCACACATTCAGGACGTGCTGCGGTGCGCGAACAGTTTCAACGGCAACGGGCATTTTGCCGTGCGGTGCGCGATGGCGGCGCATGGGATGTGGTCGGCGCTTTCGGAGCGTGACCAGGTGGAAATTGCCAACTTTTTTCAGTGCGAGCGGGCCAACGTCAATAAGCTGGTGAAGCTGATACAGAAGCGGCTGAGTCTGCCGCCCACGCTGGGCCAACGGAGCACGGAGGGGTGCGAGAATATGAGCGAGAAGCGGAAAAGCCAGTTGACGCCACGCGAAACACCCCAATGAACCGCAAGCCTGAAAAAACCGTTGAATGCCGCGACTGCGGCGGGCCGATGCCGGCCCGCGAGAAGCGGATTCGCAATGTCTGCAATGCGCCCGGGGAATTTCCCTACTGCTCTCGGTCGTGCGCTGAACACGCGTACTGGCATCGGGACTTGCCCGCGGAACTGGATGAGTTTGATAAACGGCTCGCACGAGCTAAAGAGGCTGAACCGGCGAGAGACCCGCGCGTGCCCGCGCACTGCGTCTGCGGAGGCTCGTGGGTGGAAAAGCCACTGCCTGAACGGATGGCAGGCGGACGCAAGCGAGTGATGACACACTTGACGGTCTGTGACCGCTGCGGCCAGCGGCAACCATTTCCAATTAACACCTGGCCCGAATCACCAACCGACCAAACATGAGTCTCACCTACGCATCTGTGTGCAGCGGCATCGAAGCCGCAAGCGTGGCCTGGCATCCGCTGGGCTGGCGCGGGGCGTTTGTTTCGGAGATTGAACCGTTTCCCTGCGCGGTGCTCGCGCACCACTGGCCGCAGATACCTAACTATGGCGACATTACCAAATTCAAAGACTGGCCCCCCCCCCGAGGCGCAATCAATGTTCTTGTTGGAGGAACGCCCTGCCAAAGTTTCTCGGTCGCAGGACTCCGAAAAGGAATGGATGATCCGCGTGGCAACCTGGCGCTTGTCTTTCTCGGCGTTGTTGATCGCTTCCGCCCCACATGGGTTCTTTGGGAGAACGTGCCCGGGGTCCATTCCTCTTGGAGCGATGAGACGGCGGGTGCTCCGTCCAAAGAATCCAGCCGGCTTTTGCGAGCGGATGGACTTGAGCCCGGAGACTTTGAGGAAGTGGAGCAATCCAGTGACTTTGACTGCTTCATGTCCGGGCTGGAGCAACTCGGCTACGGGGTCGCCTGCACAGTTCTTGACGCTCAGTTTTTCGGCGTGGCGCAGCGGCGCGAGCGTGTGTTCGTTGTCGGCCATATTGGAGGACAATGGCAGCGTGCCGCGGCGGTTCTATTTGACCAGTCGTGCCTGTGCGGGGATCATGCGCCGAGCCGAGAAGCGGGGCAAGGAACTGCCCCTACCATTAGCGCACGCACTAAGGGCGGTGGCGGACTCGGGACCGACGCCGAATGCGACGGGGCGGTAATCCCAGTGCAGGGGGGGGGGCAAACGCAGGCGATGCGGATGCTGTCATTCGGGGAGTACTCGGACGATGGAACGGCCAGCAGCCTGAAACGGAGGGACTTCAAAGACGCGACCGATTTGGTCATTCAGCGCCAAGGGGGTTCCTTTGACGACGCGGTTGCCGGCGCAATTAGCAAGGAGTCGTTTACTGGAGGCGCTGGAGGGAGACCGGACGGCGCAGCGCAAAATCACTTTCTGCCGGTTGCTTTCAAGCCGTCGCACTTTACGCGCGGCAAGGACGGGGCTCCAAACGAGATTACGCCGCCACTCTCGGCTGATGCCGACAAGGGCGACCAGGATACCGTTGTGGCCACGGCCTACCGCACCGCCGGCAACTGCGGCCCGTTTGAGCAGGGGGACAAAACCGCCGCATTGAATACTGCCACTGACCCGAATCAGAACATCATCACGCTTGCGATACGCGGACGCGGCGGCTATTCCAATTTGGAGACAAGGCAGGATGGAACGGCGAATGCAATCCTCACTACGAACGGCGGACGCGGCGGGATAGGGGTTGGCGCGATTGCCTTTCAGCCGCGCTATTTCACGCGAGACAATAAGACCGGCAACGCCGCTTCGTGCGGGGACAAGTCGGCGGCGCTCTCGGCGGATCATGGCGGCGGGGATTCGGCGCCGTGCGTGGCCTATACGCTGCACGGGTCAGACAAGACGGTGAGCGTGGCGACCGAAACGGACGTGGCCGGAAGCATCCGCACCAAGCCGCCGGGCAGCATTGAGAATTCCAGCACTACCGCCGTGCTCTCCGGTTACGCCGTGCGCCGTTTGACGCCCCGCGAGTGCGAGCGGCTGCAAGGCTTCCCCGACGATTACACGCTGATCCAATTCCACAACAAGCCCGCCTGCGACGGGCCGCGTTACAGGGCGCTTGGAAATTCAATGGCCGTGCCCGTGATGCGCTGGATTGGGGAGAGGATTCAACTTGTGGAGAGCATTTTACCACTATGAGCAACAAGCCTGCTATCCCCGTCAAGACTGCGCTGGTCAAGCAGTTCAACAAGGAACATCGCCAGTTTATGGCGGCCAACCTGGCGGCGGGGCCGCTGATGGTCAAGGCGATCAATAAGGGGCGGGCGCTGGGGATTCTGCTCAAGGACTTGCTGGGGCGCGAGAACATCACGGAAAACTGCGTGCGGGATTGGCTGCGGGATAATCCGCGGTCGCTGTGCGAAACGCAGGTGGGCTGGCTGATGAATTTCGTCCGTATCTCAAACAAGGTGCAGGGGGAGTTGAAGCTGTTCGGCGAGGCGCCCCGCGAAGTGGTCCAGATGACGATGCAGTGCGCGGGGTTGCTGCCGGCGGATTGCGGGCGCGAGGAAGATCAGATGCGGCACGAGCCCAACCCGATTTCGATGGTCTGGAAAAGCCTGGCCGACATGCGGATCAAGTTTGACGGGCTGATCAAGTCGTCTCCCAAGTGGGATGATGAAACGCGGTGCGTGGTGATCCGGGACATCGAGAAGGCCGAGGCTTACTTGGAGGAAGTGAAAGAGCAGGTGAGCCGGCCTGAACTGAAGCGCATTGGCGGGTTTGTGGAGCACCCGAAGTAACCACAGATGGACACGGATGGATACTGATATGAAAACAACAAAGAAGCGAAGCAGCAAGGGCCGGATAGCCAATAATCAATCGCCGATAGCCGACCCCAACAGGACCGTGGCACGCATGGTCGTAGTGCCGGAGAGCAAGATTCCGGTGGGAAGCAAGCTGTGCGTGGTCCTCGTTGGGAAGGATGAGATGCAGGCGATTTATGAGTACCTCGTGAGGGTGCCCAAACACGGCAACGCGCGGGCCAAGACGCTGGAACGGCTGCTTCCGGTTTTGTCGGGCATTGCCCGGTCCTGGGTGATGGGGGACTGACTATGGGCATACCGCTTAAGCAATGGATTTTGCAGCAGGCCCGGAGCGAGGGGCGCACGTATGCGGGCATTTATGCGCGGATGCGGGATGGGCTTTATCCGGGGTTGAAGTTGGAGCGGGTCAATCAGCGGGTCGTGTTTGTGCTGAATCCCAAGTGCCGCCCGGTGAAGTGCGAGGGCAGGACTCGGCGACCGAAGGGGATGGGAAGGCGAGGGCGGACGGTGCCCGCGGGGGCGCCGGTGTTTTATTTTGATGACCTGTCGGAGCCGGTGCGCGGGGATGCGCTGGAAAGGCTGGCGGCTATATGAATGGTCAATTGCAAATTGCAGATGGCATAGCTGAAAAGTCGGCGTGCTTTGTGTGCGGAGCGGAGGCGGGCACGAATCGAGCCTGCACTACTTGTGCGCAGTGGGCGCGGATTGCGGAACTGGCTTGGCACAATCGGGGGATGCTTTCGGAACATCCAACAGCCAACAGCCAACGCCGAACACCCCGCAAGAAGCGGAAGCCGCAACACCAGCCGGGGCCGGTGGTTGAAGTGGGGTGCCTGCAGTTGCCACCGTCTGACCGGGAGTGATGGGAAAAAGCTGAAATGCTGAAATCTGAAAAGCTGAAATCCAGTCCAGCGCGCTACGCGCGCAATGCGCGGGAGATTGCGCGGTGCCTGGGGCTGAAGGTCAAGCCAAAGCAGATTAGCGAGATTGCGGAATGGTGCCGGCGCGAGGATTTCCCGACGCGCACGCGCTGGGGTTGGGCGGTGGATGAGTTGCGGGTGTTCTTTGACCAGATCACGCCGGAGTTGGCGCTGAAGAAGTTTCGAGCGCAGTTGGCGGACCCGGAAAGCAAGTTGTCTCCTTCCGAGTTTAATAAGCTGGTCGAGTTGTCCGCGGGGCGCGTGAAGGCTACGACTGCGGATGGGAAGAACGGTGGGACAAGTGAGTTGCCGGGGCTGGTGGCGACGCCGCCGGAGATTGTCGTGGGGCTGACACGGCTGGCCACCTGGATTTCAGAGGTTTACAAGATTCCTTGCTCGAAGCAGTCCATTAAGAACTGGCAGAAGGAGACCCCCCCATTCCCGGCCGCAGTGAGCGCGGATTATCGGTATCGGTGGTCGGAAGTTTCCGCGTGGATCGAGCGGTATAAGGTGAAGCCGCTGGCGGGCAACAGCAACTATGCGGATTTGCTGGTGAAGCTGGAGCCGGAGCGGATTCGGGGTGAGCTTGAGGAAATCGAGCACGACCGGATGATGCGGGCGGTGGAGTCCGGCCAGTATCTCAAAAAGGGGGACGTGGCGCGGGCCTGCCAGGGCATCGGCAAGACGATCAATGGGGTCATCAATAACCGGCTGGAATTGCGGTTGCGCGTGGCGGCGCTGGAGCGGTTCAAGCTCAAAGCTGAAACGCTGAAAGCTGAAATGCTGAAAGGGGATGAGGCGGTGACCGGGTTTGCCGTGGAGCTTTTTTGCGAGCTTGGCCGGGAAACCAGCGCGGCGCTTAAGAGCGAGTTGCGGACGGCGCTGAATCAACTTGCAGGGGCAGACACGGATTCCACGGATTTACACGGAGCAACCACAGAGAGCGCAAAGACTATATGAAAGAGCGACCTATATTGATGTGCGGGCCGATGGTGCTGGCTACGCTGAAGGACCAAAAGACTAACACGCGGCGCGTGCTAAAACCGCAGCCACCATCGAGCGAGAGCATCTATGCGAAGTGCGGGCAGGGCATCAGTCTGTTCAACGATGAATGGTCGCCGGATGGCGCTACATTCCGAGTTGGAGGCGCCTGCGGGCTCGTGCATGATGCGTGCGGACAGGATAGCTGGCGCTGCCCCTATGGCGAGCCGGGTGACCGGCTTTGGGTCAAGGAGACTTGGAAGCCGCATTGCGAGGGGCCAATTAGCGCCGAATTCCCGCTGGGCACTTGCGTCAAGTATCGCGCGGATGGGGTGTGCGTGAAACCGGACACCTGGGACAACGAGCAGGGGGCATGGTGCGAGGCGCACGAGGAAAGTACGAAGTGGCGCCCATCCATTTTCATGCCGCGCTGGGCATCGCGCATCACGCTCGAAGTGACGGGCGTTAAGGCTCAACAAGTGCAGGACATCAGCGAGGGGGATGCGGCGAGCGAGGGCATCCAATTCATAAGCCCCGACTGGAAGAAAAATCCCGTTGGCATCTTCGCGGTTCTTTGGGACTCGATCAACCTCAAGCGCGGATTCGGCTGGGATGCAAACCCCTGGGTATGGGTGGTCCAGTTCAAGCGGGTATGAAGATTGGATTGTGCCCGGTGTGCGGGAAGCGGATTTGCTGCGCGAATGGCAGAGCGCCGCGGCATGGGCACCGTTATAGGTTCGGCTGGAATAAGGAGCGTGGCACAAACCACACTCCCACCGCCCCGCCCTGCCCTGGGTGGCGTCAACCGGCCAAGAGGGTTGAAGATAATCCGAAGTACCTATGACACCGCGCACGCCTTACAGCGACGATGAGAGGATTGCGGCGCTGGCGCTGCGGGGTTGCACGTTTCCGCTGGGGTCGTGGGACAAGCGATTTGTCCGCAGCCTGCATTCCGAGGCGTTGACGGAACGGGAGCGGCCGCAGTTGTGGCGGCTGTTCATCCGCTACCGCCGGCAGATTGATTGCCCGCGCAAGGCGGAACTATTGCAGGCCGCCGAGCGGCTGGCCGCCCCGGACTTCCGCAAGGTGGCCAGGATGGGTAACGATCAGGCGCGGGTGGATGAGTTGAAAAGGAAGTACGCCGAGGCGATGCAGCATGGATAGCCAAGTGACCATAGCCGATAGCCGTCGCTGCATAGGCGCTGCCTACGTCCTGGGCATGGATACGTACGTCGTTATTGGTGGAGTGCCTTATATCCACCTGTTTGGCAGTTGGTGCCGGTCTTCGTGTTTCAAGACTGAGACTGATTTGCTTGACCGCCGGCCACAGCCGCATGAGAGCCCTGAATTCGTGCTTAGGAATTTCCACTCTTTCTGACCATGCCACCCTCTATGCCAGAGGTAAACGATTGCCTGCCATTCATGGCGGCGAAAGTTACCGAGCAGTTGACGCCGATGTTTGCGGGGGAGATTTGGGAGTCGGATGCGGATGTGCCGATGGGCAAGGGCTACGCCAATGACGGGCAGCCGTTTGACATCGAGACGGCTTGCTACTTAAAGCCGGTGTTTCGGGCGATTCGCAGCGTGAAAGTACGCCTCTTGGTAATGATGGCCGGCATCCAGACCTTAAAGAGTTTCGCCTCGGAAAAGTCAGCGATTTATTTTGCCCGCCACGATCCCGGTGACATGGTGTTTTACGATTGCGACGAAGACGCGGCCACGGACCACATGCGGAGCCGGATGGGGCCGCTGTTGTACTCCATCCCTTCGCTGGCGGCACAGTTCGCGGAGGTTGTAGCCGGCGACCGGCATGAGATCACTACGACGGAGTTCTACTTGCCGGGCATGACGCTGCGGTTCTGGCCGCTGAACGATTCGAGCGCCAGCCGGATTACCTTGCGCTACGTCATCGTGTCGGATGCTTATCTGACGAAGAAAAGCGGTTTGATCGAAATGGCGCTTGGCCGAATGACGCAGCGGCCGTTGGACTGCAAAGGGATTGTCGAGAGCCGCGGCGGCGAGCCGGGCGATGACGTTACGCGGATATTTGGCGAGACCGACATGGGCATGTTGTGGGTATCATGCCCCTTCTGCGGCAAGGCTCAGGAGTTTGTTTGGGAGGCTCGGCGCCCGGATGGGAGCTTCGCCGGCATGAAACGCAGCCCAGCAGAGTTGATCGCGGCGGCGCCCAGCGAGTTGAATGAAGCCAGGATACTGAGGGAGACGCATTACGAGTGTGTCCATTGCCGGGGTGTCTGGCAGGACACCACGGCGATGCGGGCCGCGCTGGATCGGAGTTCGCATTACGTGGCGGCGAATCCAAAGGCGGACCCATCCAAAGCTGGCTTTAGCTGGCCACAGTGGGCGGGCCGCCGGTTGCCCTGGGGCAACATCATGCTCAAATACCTGGCGACCCGGAAGCATTACGATGATACGGGCGATATGGAGCCGCATTTGCTGTGGTGGCGAGAAATCGCGGGCCGGAGCGTGGATGATAAGATGTTCCGCGTCTCGGCTCCTATCCTCATCGGCACGGCGAAGTTTGACGGGACGGTGCCCAATGAGGTTTTCCGGTCGGGCCAGGTGGATTGCCAAAAGGATGTCAAGCTCTCGCAGCAGCTTGGCCGCGAGGTCACGGGGCATTTTTGGGCGGTGGCTGATGCGGTGGACAAGTTCGGGAACACGTTTGAGCTGTGGCGCGGGTATTGCACGTCGTGGGATGAGTGGATTAAGAAGTTTGCGGAATTGAAGATTCCGACGCGGAACATCGCCATTGACGGCGCCCACTGGACCGATGCCGTGAAAGAGCAGGCGGCCCGGCATCGGACGATGGAGGATGGGAAGGATCGGCATGGACGGCCATGCAAGGTGTGGGCGACATGGAAGGTGATGCGGGGGGCGGATGCGAAGGGGTTCCGCTGGGACGATGGGCAGTGGCGGGCGTACCGGATCACGAATGAGCCCGTCAATCTGCTGGATGAGAAGACTGGCAATTGGACCACGGTGCTCGTGCCAGTGGTGGAGTGGAGCAATTTCACGGTGAAGAACCAGCTTGATTCGAGCCTGATCGGGCAGCCGGGCAAGCCGAAGATGACTCAGTGCTCGCCCGATGTGCTGTCGGCCACGACGCGGGCTAAGGAGGCGGAGAAGGATTTCAGTTATGATAGCCAGCTTTACAGCGAGAAACTGGGCGAGTACCGCGGCAAGCCCAAGTGGTTGCCGATTCATAAGCAGAACCATTACCGGGATTGCAAGTGCGAGGGGATTGTTTTGAAGATGATGAAGGGGCTGGTGGGAGCCATTGCCCCGCCGGATGAATCGGCGCAGAGGGTTGGAGAGTAACGCAAACCGTTGACTGTGCGGCTTCCGTGAATGGCGATGGACAATTTCATTGGGTGGGCGCTGCCGGATAAGGTGGCCATGCTGCTGGGCATCCAGCAGGCGCGGTTGACGGGGCAGGTCGTGCGGTTGCAGACGGCGCACGGGGTCTATACGGAGTTCAACCTTGCACAGACGAATGTGAACCAACTGCTGCGGGAAGTGGAATACTCGATTGCCAGTGAACCGGAGCCGGATGCTGATTCGCCGATGCACGATATTTGGGCGAAGTGCGCGGCTAACTCCCGGAATGGGGTGACTCGGCAGAGTCATTACTGACTATGAGAAGGATGCGAGGAATGGGAGTTATGGCAGATGGCAGGATGGCAAATGGCATAGCCGATAGCCGGATAGCCAATCGCCAAGACTACACCCTATGAGTGACATTCTTGACTGGACGGGGAAGCCGATTGCTTCGCGCGGGTTGTACCCCCTGCCCCTGACTCATGCGCAGGATTCGCGGCCCCGGCCCATTGTGCGGGCCAAGATTTACGAGAATATTTCTTCGCGGGAGCGGTGGGAGCAGGTGAATTACTCGATGGTGATTGCCAGCCGAGTGCCGGCGATTGATACGGCGCTGGGAATGCAGGCGGATTTCGCCGTAGGGGATGCCTGGCACGTCCAGTATAACGGGCTGGATGCCAAGTGGGGCGAGGCGATGGAGCGGTTCATCAACGAGGTTTATTACCGGGACTGCAATATCATGGGCGAGGTCCATGACTTTCACTCGACGCTCAAGCAGCTTTGCCGGGTGCTTTCGACGCAGGCGGACTTTGGCGCGGTGTTCGATGATGAGACGGGCAAGGCGCAGTTCCTCGACTACTCGCGCTTCGGGTCGGGCTTTGGCTACGGGCTCTCCGTGGGCAAGGGGCTTAAGGAGTGCAACGAGCTTGGCATCGGGCCGTCGTGGTCGGCGCCCATTCAATGGGGCTATGGCTATGCTTCGGGCTGGGGCAGCTTCATTCCCTACTATGTCATCAATGACCCGGGCAGTCCGTTCAACGGGCAGCGGATTATTGACGGGGCGATTGTGGACGCAAACCTGAGAAGGCTGGGGTATCGCGTGCTGGGGTACGATCGTGAGGGCAGGCCGACGTATTGCGATTTGCCGGCGAGCCAGTGTCATTTCAATTTCGAGGCGAAGAACTGGCTTAACCAGGTGCGCGGGATTCCGGCGCTGGCGAATTTGCTGGACGATTGCAACGCCGTGGAGGATGCCAAGTATTATTGGCAGCAGGCGGTGCTTAACTCGGCGTCGCGGGCCGTGACACGGGTAAGCAAGGATGGGAAGCCGAACCTGGGCAACATTCAGGAAACGACGGTGGAAGTGCCGCAGCAGGACGGGAGCACGAAGACTTTCAAGGTGCGCGTGGAGCGCAACGCGGCGGGCATCTATGAGCTTTCCTCGGATAACAACGAGGAATTGAAGACGCTGGATTTCAACCGGCCAGCGCCGGGAGAGCGCGAGTTGATCATGCAGCTTGAGACGGGCTACCTGCACAAGCACTGGCCGCGCGGGCTGATCTACACCAATGACATTGACCGGGCCGCCGGGCGCGTCATCGCGCAGCAGGTGCGGTCGCTGGTGTGGAGCAAGCAGCGGACGCTGGAGCGGACGGCGCGCTGGTGGATTGACCGGGCGATTGCCTGGGGGATGGCCGAGGGGCGGCTGCCCAATAACAATCTGGGGGCCGACCCCTACAACTACGAGTTCACGCTGCCGGGCGAGTTCACGATTGACGAGGGTAATGACGGCAAGATGTATCTCTCGCTGCTGGGCCGCTGCTGCATCACGCGGGGGATCATCGCCAACAAGGCCGGCTTGCAGGAAAAAAAGTTGCGGGCGGCCAACGCGGCGAGCGTGGATGCCTTGATGAAGGAAGCGGAGGGGCTGAAGGCGAAACACCCGTGGACCACGGAGATGGAATGCCTGAACCGGCTGGACAATAACGGGAATGTGAATCAGCCGGTGGCACAAGAGATGGATGCGGGCGAGGAAACCACGAAAGACACGAAAGACGCGAAAGGGGGGAAGAAACCTTGAACCTTGAACCTCGAAGTCCGAGCCGGACTGGCCAATTGAACCCTGAACGGGAAGCGGCCGGGAGCACGGAGCGGATGAGCTTTGCGCGGACGATCAAAGACCCGGAGGCCAAGCGCCAGTATTGCCAGGCTATCTACATAGTGGTGATGGAGATTTTGGCCAGAAAGTAACTTATGCGACTGCCGAAACTGTTGGAGACTTTGACCCGCACGCCGTTGCTGATTATGCCGAGCAGCGGGGATTCGATTTTGACGCTGTTCAATCAGCACGCGCTAATGAGCCGGGATGATTTCCGGGCCGCGCGCGAGGGCAAGGATTACTGCGGGGAGGCGGTCGAGTTGGAGCAAATGACCGTGGAGGATGCGTTGGCCATGATCCCGGTCAAGGGGCCACTCGGCATCGGCCTGGACGCATTTGAGAAGGGAGCCGGCGCCACTGACTATCTGGACATCATGGCGGACATCGCGGCGGCCAATGAGAATCCGCAGGTGGAAAACGGCGTGCTCGTGTTCGACACGCCCGGCGGCATGTTCGGCGGCTTGCCGGAATGCGCGGATGCCATCGCCAGCAGCGAGAAGCCGATGTATGCCTATGTGCCACCGGGAGGCAGGGTGGCGAGCGCGGGCATGTATCTGGCCGCGGCTTGCAGCGGCCGGTTCCTCTCGCCATCGTCGCAGGCCGGCAGCATCGGAGTTTATTGCGCCTATACTGACCTGTCCGAGATGGCCAAGCAGCGCGGAATTGCGATCAAGGTTTTTTCCAGTGGCATCTACAAGGGTATGGGGGTGCCGGGCACGTCGTTGACGGCTGAGCAGGAAGAATATCTGCAGAATGAGGTAATGACGCTGGCAAAGGATTTCTACGATCACATCCGCGGCAACCTGGGGGAAGTGCCCGACGATGCCATGCAAGGCCAGATGTTCCGGGCCGCTGAGGCGGTAGCACTCGGGTTTGCGGATGAGATTGTTGAGAGCCTGGATGAGTTGAAAGCCTTTCTGAAATGATTCGCCTTCCCGCCGGGGCGTTAGGCGGCGGGTTTCATAGGGGTTGCATTGCCCTGGGGCGCCGAGATTGTCTGCTCGGCGCCCCATTGCTTTGAGAGGGGTGAGTTGACTTGGCGGTAATGGCAAATAGCAAATGGCCTATAGCCGACACCAAATATGACATTCAATCTGAAAGACCTTGTGGCGAAGATTACCGGACTTGAGCAGCGCGCGGAAGCGGCGTTCAAGGCGGAACTGACCGAGCTTAAGAATACGGTCACGACCACGCTGGCCAACGTGCAGACGGAACTTGCCACCGCGCAGGCGGCGGTGAAGGACTTGACGGCCAAGCTGGGGACGGCCACCACGGATTTGAGCGCGGCCACGGGGTCACTGAACACCAGCAAAACTGAACTTACGGCCGCTGCGACCGCGCTCCGTTCTCACCTGGCCAGCCTGCCCGGCCACGAGGATTACAAGGAAGGCGGCGCGAAGGCCAAGGCCACGCTGACTGAGTTGATCACCGCCGAACAGAACGCCACCAATACGGCGCTGGCGGCTACGGGAGTCAAGGCGGACAAGCTGCCGGCTGGCGGCAAGGCGCCGGAAGCCGAGAGCGGCAAGATCGTCAACCTGACGGAAGCCTGCCTGAAGGCCAACAAGAAAGCCTGACACGAGTTCACACCGTTTCCTTAACCACGAACCCAAACACAAACACTTATGCCCGCTGTATATACCGCAATCGCCGATCTCTGGACGCCCGACATTTGGATTCGGGGCGCAAACGAACGGATGAACACGCTGCCCGCGCTGATTTCGTCCCCCGCCGTCAAGCGCGTGCCGGAGTTTGATGCTTTGGCCGAGGGCGGCGGCATCACGGTCAACATCCCGTATTTCCGCGACATCACTGACCAGGCGGACGCCCCGCAGGTGGAAGCCACGCAGCCCACCATGCAGAAGCTGACCAGCGGCAAGCAGATTGCGCCGATGTTCAACCGGGAAACGGGCCTGGCGTCCAGTTCGCTGGCCGCGGCGGTGAGCGGGGCTGATCCGGTGGCCAACATCCTGGCGCAGATCGCCACGCGCCGGCAGAAGCAACGGCAGGCCACGCTGGTCAACATCCTGCGGGGCATCTTCGGTTTCTCGACCGCGCCCAATGGCGCGGGCGCGCTGGCGGCGGTGCGCAATGACGTGTTCCTGGAAGCGGGCGCCAACCCGGCGAGCAACCAGTTGATTTCGCCGTTTGTGTTCGCGGACACCATCGCCCGGCTGGGCGAGTTGGCGGATACGACCATCGGCGGCGGCATCCTCATGCATCCGCTGATCCGGGCGAGCCTGATCAAGCAGGATCAGATTGCTTTCGAGCACTATTCCACGCAGGAAGGCGTGAAGTTCGAAACCTATAAGGGGTATCGGGTGTTCGCGTCCAACCTGCTCGTGCGGGCCGGCACGGGCGGCGGGTATGTGTTCGACACTTACATCTTCGCGCCGGGCGTGTTCGCTTGGGGTGAGAAACCGCAAGTGGACGGCGCGCAGAAGGCGGATGCCGCCTCGATGCGGCTGTGGGTGAACCCGCAGACCAACGTGGAGGAAATCTACGACCGGACGCGGTTCCTGCTGCATCCGAACGGCTTGCAGTGGAAGGGCAACCCCGCCGGGCAGTCGGCGACCAACGCCGAGTTGGCGACGGCGGGCAACTGGGCGCTGGATTACGCGACGGCGGACCGCTGCGGAATCGTTTGCCTGCGGTCGAACGGATAGTTGAGTTTTCAGCGTTGGCCTTTGGGGCACTCCCCAGAGGCCATAGCTGAACCCTCAAATCACTCGCAAAAAACGTATGCCTCCTGAACTTGAAACGCCCGTCCAGACGCCGGAGTTGGTCCGAGCCGGACTGGCCAATGAGGACAACCGCCCCGCCGAAGTGAAGGCCAACACATCACACCTGCAGGGTTTGATTCTGCCGGGCGCCGCCGAGGCCGAGGCGGAGGAATATGGGGCAGTGGCGGAACATGTCGAGGGGGTGAAGCTGCCGCGCACGTTGAAGGATACTTTGGCGTTGCTGGCCGAGGTCCAGGGGCATCAGCCCAAGGACAGGGCTGAGGAAAAGGTGAAGGCGCTCATGTTGGAGAAGGTGAGCGCACATCTGCACGTCATCAGCCAGGGGCCGACGTGTAAGCCGATCAGCACTTCGGGCCATGCCGCACTGGCCAGTGCGAGCAGCGACCATGCGGATGAAATTCACCTGACGCTGCTGTGCCGGAGTGACCGCGTGGTAGCCGACCGGCTGGCCAAGGATGCCGCGACCCTCGAGGAGATGCTGAACCTGGTCGGGCGGTTGGAAAGCGAGTTGAAGGCGGCCAACGTCAAAATCGCCGCGCTGACACCGAAGCCAACGCAATAGCCAAGCGCCAATAGCCGACACTGAACGCTCTTAACCATCAACAAAACCTTAACTGAACTGAATATGAAGAAACGCATTTACTCTTTCCTGATGATCGCCGCGCTGGCTGCCGCCTGCACTTTGCCGGCTGCCGCGCAGAATGTGCCGGGGCTCTATACGTTCACGCCGGGCGGCACGGCGGCCCAATTGGGCGCGACCACCAACCAATGGACGTTTACGACCGGGACGGGCACGAACGCGGTCACGATCACGAATATCTTTGGCGCGCCGGGGACTTCGAGCAATTTCGTGATGAACGTCTCGCAGTGCGACTACGCGGGGTTCACCTGGAGTTGCACGGGGATCGCCAACACGACCAACGTGACGGTGAAGCTGTTCAAGTCATTTGACAACGGCAACACGTTTGAGGCGGTGCCGAGCTTCGTTTATGGGCCGTTGAATATCGGGGCGGCCAGCTTCAAGACTAATGCCTCGCTGGATATTCATGGAGTGACGCATCTGGCGCTGGTGACTGAGGCGGCGAGCTATGCCGGGCCGACGAATCAGTTGATCGAGTTGAACTTGAAGGCGCCGCTCGTGCTGACTGTCCCGCCCGGCAACCAAGGCAAGACGCCAGGCACGCCGATTGCGGTTCCGAATTTCCCTTGAGTGTCCCGTATCCCCGCCTCCTGGCCGCCGCGCTGGATTCGCTCCCGGCGCGGCGGTTTGTTTGGGGGGAAGTGTGAAGGATGAATTATGAATGCGCTGCAGGCTTTACAGGCTACCGCTGGGCAAAGGACGCATGAGGCGCTTTATGGCGCGGTGTTCATCTGGAACGGCAACGAGTTCCCTTGCACGCATGGGGACATCACGACCAACCCGCCGCTGATTACGGGGGGCTATTCGCCGCAGAGCGAGGTATGGGTAACGGTGCGCACGGAATCGTTTGGCGCGGGGCCGTATCCGACGAAGGATCAGCCGTGCTTTCTGCGGCCGGTGGCCGGGGATGGCGTGCTGGCGCTCAAGGTGGCCACGGTGCAGGCCAGCGTGGGCGATGTGATTCAGAAGATTCTGTGCGTTAGCGTGGATCAGGGGGCGTGACCCGCGCGGCGCGGGAAACCCGAAGTCCGAAGGCCGGAACCCGAATTCAGTCGGATTCCATGATTCCGGTATCTCCTGGGCCTGCTGGTGGATAGAGGGTAATCCTTTTTCCGAAATCCCCGTGCGCCAGCAGGGCGAGGCGCTGGGGGACGGGTTCCCCGCGGCGGATGTGGTCGGCCATCGCTTCGCGGGCGAATTCTTGCATTCCCCGATGGAGGGCGGCAATCCCCGTGGCATTGAGTTTTTCCCCGCGCCGGGCCGATAGGTAGCGCACGGCGTAGTATTCCCCCCACGTCCAGGGGACTAGCAGGGGTTTTTCGCGGGGGGTGTCGTCGGTTTTGGTGTGGTCGCTCATATTATCCGTTGTCAGGGTGGCCGCCATGCTGATTCAGGGCGGAGATTATGCCTTTTTTGGTGGGCGTGACTTCAATGGGCTCGGTCTGAACCTCATCGGTGGGCTCGGAATCGTCTTTGGTGTGGCGGATGGCTGCGGTGGCAGCTTTGCGGGCTTCCCGCTTGCTGGGGTGGTAGCTGTAGCCCCGGCTTTCCATGCCGGCGCCGCGATAGTCGTTTTTCCAGATTCTCATAATTCAGTAGCTGACCAGCCAGCTTGTTGCGGTGTCGTGGTCCAGGCGAGCTTCGCGCAACATGCCCCGCTCGGTCAGGCCGAATGCCTCGATTTTTAGCACGGAGCCCACGCGAACGCTATCAAACTTTCCCCGCAGGGGTAGCTTGCCTCTGGGCTGGCCGCTGGCAGCGTCGGAAAGCTCGGCACTGCCTCGCATATGGTCCAGCCCTGTAACGCGGCAAAAGAACGTCTCAGCGCGTTTGCACTTGAACTGCATGACGCCCCACGGGGCGGCCCAATGGCTGGCAACAATCCCCTCGCCACCACGGGCAAGGACGGTTTCGAGGAATTCCCCGCCGTTGCCGGAGGCGGGTCGGCGCCAATGGGGTTGCCATGGGTAGCCGGACTGGGTGCCGATGGCGGTCCAGGCGTCCAGCAGGGCGAGGCGTTCGCGGAATGGGCGCCGGGTGATGTCTTCGCCGAATGCCCGGGCGACATTGAAGGCGAAGAAACGGCCATCGGGCATCTTTTCCCCGGCCACAATGCAGCCGGCGGCTTGCTCGATGGAGAATTCCCCGTCCATCTTCTCGGCGTAGTGGTAATCCCCGCCCCCGCGCCAGCGCAGGCCGGCGGCGAGGGGCACGGGCTCAATTTTGGGCTTGGGGATGTGAAGCATGGGAGTCATGGGGTGGATGGTGTTTGGCCAAGTACGCGGGCTTCAATGGCTTTGATGCGTGCGCCGCAGTCGTAGTTATCGGTTTTCGCCCAACACCAGACTGTTACGCGCGCGATGACCAGGCTACGCAATTCGCGGTCGCCAGTGCGCCACATGGCGCGCAGGGCGTGAACGCATGGCCTGCGGGTATAGGCCCGATCAATGGGCGAGTGCGGATGTTCGCGGGGCAGTTCATCTTTGAAGACACGCGCGGCGCAGTCGGCGATGTGGTGCCAGTCCAGCCATTCAAGGTAAGGGGTCACGATTCCCCCCTTGCCAGTTTGTTGTGAAAGCTGCCGGGCGTGTTTGCGGTGGCCAAAACCTCTTTTAGTGTGTAGCCAAGCATTCCCCCGCCCTGCTTTTCTGATCTTATCCAGGTGGTAATGAATCCGTAGCCTTTGGTTCTTGGCGTGCGATCGGGCTCGCGCTTCTCAACTACCAGGTGGCCGATTTGGTACACCCCGGCGGCCATCTTTTTCGCTTTGAATTGGTTGACTTTCATGCTTCCCCCTTTGTGGTGCGTTCTTCCCTGATTGAATCGCGCGGGATTAGAAAGCGGCGCTTGCCAAAGCGACCGCTGGACTTTACCAGCCGGGCAACGTAAACCTGACCGCCCCATGCGGTGGAAGTAATCTTGATTTGGTCCTCGCCTTTGGTGGGCGAGCCTGGGAGCAATGCGAATCTGCGAATTATTGTTATCATATATGCTTTTGATATGCCGGGTTAGTCACTTCCCAGGCGGTTGGTGTTCGGTTACAGGCTGCAGGCTGCAGCCATGTTGTCTTCAACTTGCATGTCGAACCGATCCGGCCCGGGTTGCTCGGACGGTGCCGGCAGTTTCCCGCCGCCGATGAATGCGGCGGCCCATGCGCGGGTTGCGGCATCGGCGCGCTTGTACCAGCAGCCGCCAAAGCGGGTCCACCGCCAGCCGTTGGCCTTTAGTTGATCGAGTACGGTTGCCGCGGGCTTGGCCGGGAAACGGATTTCAATTCCGCCCTTGGCTTTGTTCTCGGTCACGATGGCCCGGGTCGCGGGCTGGTTGGCGTCAGGAATGGCCGCCAGGCTATCCACGCGGGCAAGCTCGGCATTTTCCCCGGCACCGAGCACGGCCGCCGCTGGCGCCGCATCCGGCACCGTGGCGGCAAAGTCGGGAATGTCGCATTGGAAATTCTTGGCTTCCCATTGGGCGGCCTGCCAGGCTTTGAACAGGGCGAAGACTTCGAGCACGGGCAACCCGGCCCGGGCGGCGATGGCTTCAAATTGCGCTTTGGCTTCCCGGTAGCTCTCGAAATACTGGGCGCGCCAGTGTGACATTTTCCCCGCGGGCGTGTCTTTGGTTGCGCGGGTGCCATCGGGAAGCGTGAAGACCACATGATAGAATTCTTCCCAGCTTCCGGCGGTGCATTCGGTTTTTTCCACGTCCACGACCACGGCGCCGGCGGATGTCTTCCCGCAACCGCTCGGGCCGTGAAAAACGAAGGCTTTAGGAGTGGGCGCCGCAATAAATCGGCTTAGTGTTTTGGTGATATGATCTTGCCCGCGGATGTCTTTAAGAGCTTTGGGGCGATACTTTTCTGTCAATGCTTGAATGTTCATTCTGTCAATCTCTGCTTGATGTTTCACCACATCGCGGTTGCAATCAGTTATTGATTACGCGCCAAGATTACAGGACTTCGCCTAGCGTGTCAACTGGCTAACGCTGTTTTGTGGAAACTATTTTAGCGCGTGTCGTGCGTGATTGGCAGGGCGTATGCTTACGCCACTAAAGCCAGGAGAGTAGATACACCGAAAGCAGCAAAGCGGGGAACTGGACTAAGCCAGGCCGGATGATCTGCGCTCGCGCATTAGCAACCGCTGATACTTGCGCCGTCGGGCTGGATTGCGGCCGCAGTATGGATTACCACAAGGCCGGGGCTTGCCGCAGTATTGGCACTGTCCGAACGTGCGCCGCGTGCGCCGCTGTCTCTTATTGAATGCTGCTTGCCTGGTGGCCATAGCCAAAGATTTAACCAAGCATCGGCGAGTGTCA
>JBDKSR010000156.1:0-3723 GCA_039680545.1 Bryobacteraceae bacterium
TTCGTGGACCGTTTCGACGCCAATTCGTACCTGTACATCACCAAGGCCCTGGACTATTTCGATCTCGCCAACGGGGCGCCTTCTCTGGGCCCGGTGATGGAAGGGACCAAGGCGCGATTTCTCGTGATCAGTTTCACATCTGACTGGCTTTACCCGAGCTATCAATCCCTCGAGATCGTGAACGCGCTGCGAAGCCGTAACCGCGACGTCGCCTATTGCGAACTGGCTTCGAATTACGGCCACGACGCCTTTCTGGTGGATGTTGCCGAGCAGACTGTCATCATCCGTGGCTTCCTCGAAAACACGTTCAAAGAGAGGGCCCGATGACCACGTCGCTCACACTGCGCCGTAAGTCGTTCGTCCGCGAGGTCCTGGGTCGCCGCGATTTCGCCATCATCGGCGAGCTCGTGGAGCCGGACACCAAGGTGCTCGACCTGGGCTGTGGCGATGGGGATCTGCTGCGCTGGCTGGCTGACAATAAGCGCGTTGAGGCCCGGGGTATCGAACTCAATGGCACGCTCGTGCAGCGCGCGATCGCCCGCGGCGTCTCCGTCTACCAGGGAGATATTGACCACGGGTTACGGGACTACCCCGACGGCGCCTTCGACTACGTGATCCTCAGCCAGACGTTGCAGGAGACTCGCCGTCCGATGGAAGTGTTGCGCGAGATGTTGCGCGTCGGCCGCCGGTTGATTGTGGCTTTCCCGAATTTCGGTCACTGGCGCGTACGCCTCGCCCATCTCATGAGCGGACGCGCGCCGAGGACTCGGCTTTTCCCGCACCGTTGGTACGAATCTCCCAACATCCACTTCCTCACCGTGCTGGATTTCGAGGAACTTGCCAAAGAGGAAGGTTGGGTAATCGAGCGGCGAATCTTCCTGGCCGGCCACCACGTGGGCAAAATCTGCCCGAATTTGATGGCGGAAGTCGCGGTCTTCTTAATTCGAAGGTAGGGTTCCGGCCGGATCGGTCACGTTCTTCGCGTCTGATTCAGTGAACTTTTCAACGTGTGCCGAGATATTCATCGAGCAGAATTTCGGCCCGCACATCGAACAATAATGAGCATCCTTGAACCCGGAATCGGGCAGCGTCTCATCGTGCATCGCACGGGCGGTCTCCGGATCGAGCGATAGCTCAAATTGCCGGTTCCAATCGAACCGGAAACGAGCGCGCGATAGCTCGTCATCACGGTCACGAACGCCCGGACGGTGACGCGCCACGTCAGCCGCGTGCGCCGCGATCTTGTACGCGATGATGCCCGCCTTCACGTCATCGCGATTCGGAAGCCCCAGGTGTTCCTTGGGAGTCACGTAGCACAGCATGGAAGCGCCGTGCCAGCCGATCATCGCCGCCCCGATCGCGGACGTGATGTGGTCGTATCCCGGAGCGATGTCCGTCACAAGCGGTCCCAGCGTGTAGAAGGGCGCCTCGTCGCACAACTCCATTTCCTTCTGGACCTGAAACTCGATCTGGTCCATCGGGATGTGCCCCGGGCCTTCGATCATCACCTGGACGTCGTATTCCCAGGCCTTCCTGGTCAACTCGCCCAGCGTTTTCAGTTCCGCGAACTGTGCTTCGTCGCTCGCATCGGCAAGGCTTCCCGGCCGCAGTCCATCGCCGAGAGAGAACGTCACATCGTACTTCTGGAAGATCTTGCAGATATCCTCAAAATGCTCGTACAGCGGGTTCTGGCGATGGTTCTTAACCATCCACTCAGCCAGGATCGCCCCGCCGCGGCTGACGATTCCGGTCACTCGCTTCGTCGTCAGAGGAATGTACTGAACGAGCAGCCCGGCGTGGATTGTCATGTAATCGACGCCCTGCTCGGCCTGTTCCTCAATCACCTCCAGGAACAGGGCCGGGGTCAAATCTTCAACGCGGTTAACCCTCGCGACGGCTTCGTAAATCGGCACCGTGCCGACCGGAACGAAAGATTGTTCGATGATCGCTTTGCGGATTCCGGGGATGTCACCGCCCGTCGACAGGTCCATGACGGTGTCAGCGCCGTATTTCACGGACCAGCGCAGCTTTTCGAGTTCCTCATCCACGTTGGATGTGACTGTCGAATTGCCGATATTTGCGTTGATTTTGCAGCGGGAAGCGATGCCGATGCCCATCGGCTCGAGGTTGACGTGCCGGATGTTGGCGGGAATGACCAGACGGCCGCGTGCCACTTCGGAACGAACGAGTTCGGCGGAAAGCTTCTCACACTCGGCGACGTGCGCCATTTCGCCGGTCACGACTCCCTGGCGCGCGTAGTGCATCTGCGTCCGCACCGCGTCGTTGACACGTGTAGCTACCCATTCCGATCTCATCACAATGACTCCTGGGGTTTCCGCCCCGAACTGTTACTTCGATTATGGCACAGGCGCGCAAAACGGCCTTCAGCGGCCTAAAAAACGGTCAAAAACTGTACATTTTTCGCTCAAAACGAGCACTTTTTGACGCGTTTTATGCGGGTTTTACGTCCTTCAACACGGCACTCCACCCCGAATAACCGCGGCTGAGGGCGTACGGGTCTGCATCGAGCGTCATCGCGACATCCAAAACCGCGCCGGGCGCAAAATCGTCGGCCCGCTCGATGAAATTCCACGCTTTGGCGATGACCGTGCGGCCTTCTTGTGTCAACCCGACGCGTAAGTGCTTGTTTTTCAATACGGAAGGCTGCCCTGCCAACCCGACGGCCTGGGCCGCGAACACGGGAAGCGGGTTCCCGTGGCCAAACGGCGCCATGGAGAGGATCTCGTTGACCGATTTCTCGTTGATTTCATGGAGGTTAATCGTCGCATCCACCTCCAGTTCCGACACCAGATCCGCCGGACTCAGCTTTGCGGCGGCATATTCGTTCAGTCTGCGGCGAAATTCGTCCACGCGGCTCCGCGACAGCGTCAGTCCTGCCGCCTGCCGGTGCCCGCCGAAATGCGTGAACAGGTCGCTCATCGATTCGAGCGCGTCAAGCAAATGGAACGCCGGGATGCTTCGCCCGGAGCCCTGGGCCACATCTTCTCCGGTCGATTCGCTCAACACAAACACCGGCCGCGTGAACTTATCGACAAGCCGGTTGGCGACGATTCCCACCACACCCCGATGCCAGTTCGCGCCGCTAAACACCAGCGCCATCTGGTCCTCCGTGACCTGTCTCTTTTCGCACTCGTCGAGAATGGCTTTGGTGATTTCCGCTTCCGCCTGCTGCCGTTCCTGATTGAGTTCGTGAAGCTGCGCGGCAATTTCCCGCGCTCGATCCTGGTCTTCGGTGAGGAACAGGTCGATAACATCGTTGGCGTCGGCCATACGGCCGGCGGCATTCATGCGAGGCGCGATGCGGAACGCGATCTGAGACGCAGAGGGGCTATCGCCTTCCGCGACGCCGGAAACGTCGAGCAATGCCCGCAAACCGGGGTTACTGACGGTACGCAGCCCCACGAGCCCGTGCTTCACCAGAATGCGATTCTCGCCGGTGAGAGGCACAACGTCGGCAACGGTGCCGATGGCCACAAGTTTCAGGAACGACTGGATCATGCGCCGCTGCTTCGACGCCGTCCAACCCTGCATCCCAAACAGAGCCTGCACCAATTTGAAAGCGACGCCCGCGCCACAGAGGTTCTTCTCGGGATATTCGCAGTCGCGGCGGTTCGGATTGAGCACCGCGCACGCAGGCGGCAGTTCCGTGTCCGGGAGATGGTGGTCCGTGACGATGACGTCGATGCCCAGAGCGTTGGCGCG
>JBDKSR010000157.1:0-3796 GCA_039680545.1 Bryobacteraceae bacterium
CCGCGAATGTGGGATAGACGGCGTTAATCCTACCGTTAACATCAACAGTTATTACACCCCGTCAACCGTTAATGTTCCGGCAACGCTAACGACAGCATTCCGAATACACCGGTGATACGTCCGGTAGTGCTAACGGTTAGCAAACAACATATTCCCAGCAGTCATACCAGAGTGGCGGCCTTCGCCATGTTGAAATGCTGATACTTGCGTGGCCGTGCTTTCCTATTGCTATCCAATAGGAGTCATGCTATTCTCATGTGGGAATCCCAACGGAAGGCCTAAATGAGAGACAAGAACGAAGTATGGCAGGGCACACTGGCCATCATGGTGCTGAAGACACTGGACGTGATGGGACCGCTGCATGGCTATGGTATTGCCCGCCGGATCGAGCAGATCAGCACTAACCTGCTTTCGGTGAACCACGGAACGCTCTACCCGGTCTTGCTCAAGTTGGAGCAGGAGGGTGCCATTTCGTCGGTATGGGGTGTGTCAGACAACAAACGGAAGGCGCGGTACTACAGCATCACGAAGGAAGGCAAGAAGGAACTGGCGTCGGAGCAGCGTCACTGGCAGCAGACGACAGAGATCATCGCCCGGTTCTTGGCACTCGAAGGAGAGTCGCGTTGAAGTTCCTGCGCCGTACCTGGAGCCGGCTGACCGGTAACCTCGCTCGCGGGCGTCGTGAAGCCGAACTTGCCGAAGAGTTCGAATCGCATGTCGAGATGCTGGTCGAAGAGAACCTCCGTAGAGGAATGACCCCGGAAGAAGCGCGCCGCGCGGCGCTCATCAAGTTCGGTGGAATCGAGTCAGCCAAGGAGAACTACCGCGATCAGCGCTGCTATCCCTGGATTGAGACGTTCTTGCAGGATGTCCGTTACGCCCTCCGTGGAATGCGGCGGAGTCCCGGTTT
The DNA here is from genome assembly GCA_039680545.1 of Bryobacteraceae bacterium. Lineage (GTDB taxonomy): Bacteria > Acidobacteriota > Terriglobia > Bryobacterales > Bryobacteraceae > JAEHDI01. The sequence goes on from JBDKSR010000157.1 coordinate 911, forward strand.
TACGGCGGTGGCTGTCATTTGCCTGGCGTTGGGAATCGGAGCCAACACGGCAATCTTCAGCGTTATCAACGCGATCATGATCCGTCTTCTGCCAGTGAGCCGGCCCGAGCAGCTTGTCCTGCTTAACTTTGAGGCCAAGGGCAACGTCCGCTCCGTTCAAACGAGCATGTCCGGTTACAAGAACAGCTCTTTTCCCTATGCGGTCTTTGAGTCGTTACGAGAGCGTGTTCGGACTATGTCCGGCGTCGCCGCGTTCGTCCCTACAGGGTTTGGCAGCGATAGTCTGACCGTGGTTACCAACGGCCGCTCGGGTCTGGCAACCGGAGAGTTGGTAAGCGGCAACTATTTTTCGCTCTTAGGAGTGTCGCCAGCCATAGGCCGCGCCATTGTCGAGGATGATCTGAAGTCCGGCGCGCCAAATGTTGCTGTGATCAGTCACAGCTACTGGAAACGTGAGTTCGGCGGTGCACCGTCGGTCATCGGCCAGTACATCGACGTGAATGGCTTACCTTTCACAATCGTCGGCGTGGCGCCGGCCGAGTTTCTTGGCTTGAATACGGACCTGCCCCCGGATATATGGGCCCCCCTGCGGGATATGCCGGCTCTGCAGCCGTGGGGACTGCGGCGCCCGGCCGGCAAGTCGGTTTTCCCTGACAAGCGATGGTGGTGGTGCATGATCGTGGGGCGCTTGAAACCGGACACATCTAAGGAACAGGTGCTGTCGGAAGCGAACGCGTTGTTCCAAAACACGATTGCCGCGACCGCAACGTCTCTGCCGCCCGCCAACGCGTTGCCGCGTCTGGTTCTCATTTCCGCAAGCCGAGGCATGGTCAATTTGCGGAAGCGCCTCTCTCAGCCGCTATTCGTTCTGTCGGCGGTGATGCTGCTGGTGTTGCTCATCGCCTGTACGAACGTGGCGGCACTCCTGGTTGCGCGGGCGAAATCGAGGCAAAGGGAAATTTGCGTACGGCTCGCGATCGGGGCATCCCGAGCGCGAATCGTGCGTCAACTCCTCACAGAAAGCACGCTGCTGTCGTTGATCGGAGGCGGACTTGGCCTGCTCGTTGCGCAGTGGGGGAGCCGGGTGCTTGTGCTACTGTTGCCTGCCGCGCAAGGTACTGCGGAAATTGTCTCCTCAGTTGTTCGGCTGGATGGCACGGTGCTGTTCTTCAGCCTGGTCGTTTCCGTGGTGACTGGATTCGTCTTCGGACTGGCCCCCGCGCTACGGGCGACCCGCGTCAATCTGGCGTCGCAGCTTCATGAATGTTCGAGCACGACTGCGTCACGATTTGCCCTGGGCCGCTTGCTGGTTTCCGGGCAAGTCGCCCTGTCTGTGTTGTTGCTCTTTGGCGCCGGCCTGTTTGTGCGCACGCTCCAAAACCTGGAACAGATCGACGTAGGTTTCAATAGCAATAATCTTCTGCTATTCCGTGTCGATCCGTCGCGCACAGGATACGATGATGCCCGCGCGAGTGTCCTTTACCGGCGGGCTCTCGAAAGAATCAAGGGAGTGCCGGGAGTTCAATCGGCTTCGATTTCTTCCCTGCCTCTGCTGGCAGGCTGGAAGAATACTACGAACGGATACCCTGACAGCGGCACAGTACTTTCGGATAGCGCGAGGCTGGTGTCCTGGAATCATGTGAGCCCGGGGTTTCTGGAGACTATGGGTATCCCGGTGCTGTTTGGTCGCAACATCGAGTGGCGCGACTTTGACGGCGGTCGCCGAGTGGCCGTTGTGAACGAGACACTGGCTCAACGCTTTTTCCCCAATGAGAGCCCCGTTGGCCATCGGTTGACGCTGGGGATTCGCTACGATCCCTCCGACTCCTGGGAGATCGTCGGAGTGGCGCGGAACGCGAAGTACTCGGACATCCGCCAGCAGCCGCCCTGCACGGCGTATTTGCTGTTCGAAGTAGAATCCGGGCGGATTGGCTCCGGCGGAGTACACTTCGAGATCCGAACAGCGGGTGATCCCGCTGCCATGGCGTCTTCGATACGGAAAGTGATGCGTGATGTGGATCCAAGCCTGCCGCTGATCCGCCTTCGAACACAGCGGGATGTTGTGGATGAAGCGCTGCAGCTGGAACGAATGTTCGCGAGTCTGACCACCCTCTTTGGGTTGCTTGCGCTCCTGCTCGTCTCGATAGGTCTGTACGGGACGCTGACGTATTCCGTCGTCCGGCGCACGAGCGAGATAGGCATCCGCATGGCGCTGGGTGCGGAACGGCCACAGGTGATGTGGATGATTTTGCGCGAGTCGCTCTCCGTGACTGGCGTGGGCCTGGCCGTGGGGTTGCCTCTTGCGATCAGCCTGTCGCGTCTGGTGAGGAGTCAACTCTATGACGTGACGCCGTACGATCCGGTCACGATCGCGATGACCGCCGTCATTCTGGCCGTCGTTACAGTAGTCGCAGGGTTCGTCCCGGCCAACAGAGCCTCGCGGATCGAGCCGATGCAGGCATTGCGCTGTGAGTAGCATGATCCGATCCGGATCGGGACAAAGAAGAAGCGAAGGCCCATGGACGTTCCGAGAAAATCTGGAAGACACCGCCGGCTGATCCGCTGGTCCATAGTGGGGTTCGTCGTCACGGCCGGTGTGGTTGCGTGGGTGACCGGCCTCAGGCGCTTGCAGCCGGCCGCACCGGAAGTGGAGCGCGCCACGCTGTGGATCGGCACTGTGCGCCGGGGTCCGATGCTGCGTCAGGTGCGTGGCTTGGGGACGCTAGTCCCGGAGGAAAGCATGATTGTGCCGGCGGCGGCCGAGGGTCGCGTGCATCGCATCCGGGTACGTCCCGGGACACCCGTGAGCGCCGATACTGTCATTCTCGAACTCGGCAATTCCGAACTTGAGGTGGCGGCCGTTGATGCCGAGTTTCAATTGCAGGC
>JBDKSR010000158.1:0-2834 GCA_039680545.1 Bryobacteraceae bacterium
CAGCAGATCGGCTTCCTTTCCGGTCGTTACTATGAGGTCGAAGTCCAGATGGTACAACCGTGGATGCCGACATTGCTCAAAGGTCAGACCCGACTCATTGCGCTTCGTGAGCATCGCCGTTGTTCGACGGTCACCGTCCTCGGACAGCGTCGGACCCTGCAGGACGATGCTCGGCACGTCCGTCACTTCAAAGATGTCGTCGGCACAGACGAGGACCGCGCTCGGGTGTATCTCCGACTTCGCGAGACGGACGAAAGATTCGACTACCTCTCGCAGAATGTCCAAACTACTGCGCCTTCACAGCGTATTGCAGCGCCAGCGACTCACCCTCCAGAAGCGTCTGAGCTATCTCGAACACCAGTCGTCCTGAATCAAGGGTGGGTGTTGCGGGCTGGCCGTTCACTTTCGCAGAGCCAGCCACAAAATCAAAAAGAGCGGGTATGGCGACCTTGTACCGGTTCATCTTGACCGGCTGAACGACCGCAATCGTCGCGCTGGCGGTTGTAGTTCTGGCCACTCCGTATTCGTCTTCCCACTCGGCCTCGGCAGTCAGCGTAATAGGCTCGCGTGGCGTAAGGGTATTCTTCAGGCTCACTGCGACCGGCACGGCCTGACCGCGCTTCGCGGTCGTCACCTGAGGGGTCGAGGTGACCTGAAGCGACTGGGCAGCGCACTCGGAAGCGAGAATGAATACTACTGACAACGTCAGTATGAGCAGATTCACGTATCTCATCTGGATGCACCTTTCCTAGTTCAAGACAGAGAGCAGCGCCTCTCGGTAGGTCTCCATGACCTCGTCGCGGTATTTCAGCATCGTTGGATGCAGGAACGGCCTGGGCGGGATCACTATCACCGCGCCACGCGGGTGGTTTATGGTCGCGCCGTACTCCATCATTGCGCCGATGTTCGCCACGCTCTCACCGTCTTTGGAGATGCGGGTTCGCAGCAACCCGACGAACGCCCGGTCGGACATTATCTTCTGAGTGATCGAGTTCACCAGGAACCCCGTGTCAATGAGCGCCTTCGAGGAGCCCTTGCGATCTATGGTCACCTGGGCAAGTGGCGCGAACTGCTGCCCACCCGGTGCCTGGCTTCGAATGCCGCGCTTTATCTCCCGCACCAGCAGTAGCGCGTTCTTGATAGTCGCCTTTCGAATCGCCAGCGCCAGCCGCTGGTTGAAGCCATTGGTTAGCAGCCGCTTGGCTTTCTCCCAGTCACCGAACCTGCTAATCTCCATGCAAGCGCACCAGTTCCAGAACCTTGTGAGTCACAACACCAAAGAGCGACTGTGGAGCCACGGTCTGCACCCGGTAGTCACACCCCGCATAACGAACACGGTCCTCCACGCGCACATCAAGTTCATTCAGAACACAAGCCAGCGCATCGATCTGTTTTGCCAGGTCTTTGGGCGGAGTTTCGGACAGCTCCAGCATGAATGTGCAGACCTCCGCGAACTCGCCCTCGTCCGAACCATACAGGATTTCGCCAGCCTGCTTTCGCAGCAGCGTCGCCCTCTGATCCGAGGAGGTTATGAGTTCCCTCACATCTCCCGCCGCCGCCGCTTTCTCCACATCAGACAGTAGTTTCAAGGTCGATTCCCTGTTCGTAGGCGATTGGTCTGAGTTCCCTAGGTGTCAGGATGTAGTCGCCTTGGCCGGTCTCCGGCCGTATCTCCTTCAGCCGCTGACGGTAGGTAGCCGTCAGGTCCGATTCCAGCTTTGCCCAGTGCTCCGGTTGGCTGGTCTTATCCACGCGCTTATCACCCGATGAGAACGAAAAGGCATTCGCTGTCGCCGCCCTCATGAACTGACACGCCGCGATCTGAGCTTGCAGCAGCAGAATCTCAAGCACTTCCCCTTGCGGCTGGGGGCTTATCTCGCCGCCAATCACCGTCATCTGCATGCCGGTATCTCTGCCGACCGGGAATGCGCTTCTCAAAATGCAACGCGTCAACACTTCATCCGAGAAACGCTCGGCACCCGGGTCGGCAAGATCGGTTCTGAGAATCGAGATCAGATCACTTACCGCCACGCTTCACTCCTGGTGCGGCATCGACAGTCGCACCGCCGTCTTTGCCAGGGTCAGCCGTTTCGGCGGCCGGTGTGGCCGGATCATCTGCGACAGGCTTTCCGCCATCGGCTGGCTCAGGCTTTGTCTCCTCCGGCTTAGGCGCGTTCTTCGGCTTGGACTTGCTTTCGCTCTCGCTATCAACCCGGGCGAGTAGACCAGCGTCGACCGCCCTGTGTGTCTGCGGCGACGGCCTCTCTACTGAAACAGTCTCACCCGGGGCGAGCTTGAGTCCGGCGTCGGCAATGATAACAATGCCTGCGCGGACGTTCTTTAGCTTTATCACGTGGTGCCCTCCTACGGCAGTATCTTGATCTTCGCGAGGATTTCGGGCCGGGTTATGCCCTGGCCAAGTTCAGTCCATACGAGCCAGCCCGTCTTGAACCGGGTCTTTTGCTCGATTGCCTCGGTCTTCAGCGCCTCGCGAATCGGCATCTTGCCGATCTCATCGTCAGGGACCAAGAGAATCTCAGTCATGCTGGCCGAAGCCGTAAGAAGGATGCCGCCGGTACCGTAGTTCTTGATGACACCCTTGGTTCGCAGTTCAGCGCGTGTCTCCGGGTCAAGGTCCCAGTCTCGCATATCGTTGAAGCGCCGTCCGCGCATCACGATATACTTGACCGACAGTTCCAAGTCCTCGATGATGGAGATCGCCTCATTCAGCGCGTCGTCCGTCAGCTTGCCGCCTGTGACCTCGATTGTGTTCGCTGCGGGTACTGCCGCCGAAAGAACCGTGAGTGTTCTCTTGTCTATCTCCTTGCGAATCT
>JBDKSR010000159.1:0-8536 GCA_039680545.1 Bryobacteraceae bacterium
TGGCGGGGCGGATCAAAAAGGCGATGGTGAACGATCCGGATTTCCCGCAGTTCGAGGTGTTGAAATTCGCGGCCGAGGGCGAGCAATACAAATCTGGTTATCTGTTCCCGGAGATGTATGGGCCGGATTGGTATCGGACACAACGCGCGACGCTGGGGACGTATGGCGCGGCGGGGCTGATGGATTGTGAGCCGGTGGTGCGCGGCGGCAACATGCTCAAGACCGATGGGATTTTGAAGAGCGAGGACATGCCGGAAGACGTGTTGTGGGTCCGGTTTTGGGACTTGGCGAGCACGGAAAAGGAGCGCGCCGGGGATGATCCGGACTTCACGGTGGGGGCGAAGGTTGCGATCAAGATGATTGATGACGTGCCGTGGATGTATATCGCGGACGTGCGCTGGTGCCAGGCCGAGGCGCCGGCGCGCAACAAGATGATCGTGGCCACGGCGCTGGCGGACGGGCCGGAGGTATGGCAGACGGCCGAGCAGGTGGCCGGCTACAAGGACGCGGTGACGACGCTGCGGGATATCCTCAAGGGCCGATCGATCGTGCACGGGCAGACGTGCAGCAAGGACAAGGTGATCCGGGCGTCCGCGCTGGAGCCGGCGTTCGAGGCGGGGCACGTGGTGATGCGCAAGGCGTGGTGGAACGATCACGCGATCGAGGAATTGGGACAGTTCCCGTCGGGGCCGCACGATGACATTGTCGATGCGATCAGCGGCGGATACGCGAAGGCGGAGGAACGGGCCAAGAGCGTGGGGAAGATGGGCAACGGACTGGGGAGAGGGGCGAAAGGGTGATGGGGAAGCGATGAGAGATGAAAGATGAAACATGAAAGATGAAACATGAAAGGCGAAAAAATGGAACAGCAGTGCATCGAGTTAAAGGCAGGGATGATGGACAGCAGGCCCATGCTTTCTTTGGTCGATCAGGCGATGATGCAGATGGCGATCAAACAAGAAGAGTTGTTGAAACAGGCCCTGCAGATGGTGCTGGGCGATGATGCCGATCTCGAATATTTCAAAGAATTTGGAAGGAAGGAAATTTTAGCGAACAGAGCGGAGGTGTATTACCTAGACAATATTCCGATTCTAAAATTCGTTCAGGGCAACTTGATCGATTTATGCCCGATGGCGTTTGAACGGAAGGCGAGCGTGTCGTTTGACTACGAATTCTTCCCCGGCCGCGAAACGAGTGATAAGCCATGAGTGATGATGGAACCATTGAACGGCGGATTGTGCGGCCGGGCGCGAGGTTGTGGCGGGAGGGGCCGGTGGAGCTGATATTCGGCGAGGAATCGCTGGCGCCGTCCGGGCGGTATTGGGTGGCGGGCGGGATCGTGTGGCCGGAGCTGCACGAGACGCGGCAGGAAATCGTGGGGGCGGCGGTCGTGTGCGGCCGGCACATCGAGAGCGACGTGACGTATGTGTTCGAGGAGCGCGAATTTTGCACGGTGGATCACGTCCTGGGCGAGCGCGGAGTGATCGCGTTCGAGGGACTGTCGTCGTTTCTCAACGAGGCGTGGACATATTATTTTTGCAAAACATATTACTGGCGGCAGGACGAATTGACGGCGCGGAGGCACATCCGGCAGGTGCACAGGAACCGGATGATCGAGCCCAAACCGGTGCTTGTGGAGTTGCACTGGCGCGACGAAAAAACAGCGCTTGACGAAATCTTTCTTCTTGACACCAGCAGTCGGCTTACTTACCGGGTCAATCGTGAGGTGCATCACGCCATGAGAAAGTTCGACGCGAAAGACGGAGACACGGAGCCGGCGCTGAGGGCGCTGGCCGCGGCGCTGGTGGGCCTTGCGAAGAGATAAATAAGCATGAACAACGAAGCGAAAAACCTGGCCGAGTGGGTCAAGACGGATTTCGACCATGCGCGCGCGAACCGCAAGGACATCGAGCGCAAATGGCAGCGCAATCATGACGCGTTTCACAAGATCGCCAACGGGGAATGGAAACCGTTCAAGACGGGCGAGGGCGAGGACTGGCGTTCGGATGCGTTTCTGGACTATACGCGGCAGAAGGTGATCGCGTTCCTGGCGCTTGTGATCGACGTGCTGCTGTCGGGCGGGAAATTCCCATTCATGCTCGTGCAGGATCACGGCTACGACGACCCGGGGGACATGGCGCCGGAAGTCGAGCAGGCGATCGAGTATCTGTCGCGGAGGATCGACACGCAACTGGAGCGGACGCGCGCGGAGCGGGAACTGGTGCGGTGCGCGCTGAGCCTGGGCGAATACGGGGTGTGCTGGGCCAAGGATGAGGCGCGCGAGATCCGGACGAAGGTTCATGTGGAGATCGGACTGGACGGCGTAAGCGACACGAGATCGCTGCCGGCGGAGCTGAGGCGGTTCAAAACCGAGACGCGCAGCGTGGACATGCCGACGTTCGTGCATGTTTCGAACTGGAACATGTATTGGGACCAGGAAGTCTCCGACCCGCACGAGATGGCTTATATCTTCGACGAGCACTACACGCACCCCGAAAAGTTGCGCGAGATGGCCGGCTGGCTGGGGGTCAGTGAGGCGGCGATCGAGAAGGCGATCAAGACGGCCGCGGAGTCCGGCACATCGCAGGCCTCGAACCTCAACGCAACGTCTGTCGATCCGAAGATCAGGGACATTTCGCACCGGGTGCGGACGATCCGGCAATTAACGCGGTGGGGACTGGCGCCGAAACGGCTGGTCGATAAGCAACTGGCGGAGATGGCCGGCGAGCCGTTTGACGAAGCTAAAGAATACAAGCCCAGCCAGATGACGTATTGCCTGATCGAGATGGCCAACGATGAGGTCTATCGGGTGCTCGAGGCGAACCCGGAGGAACTGACATACGACAAGTGCGTGGCGGAGGAGGATATCGATTCGACGGCCGGCCGCGGCGTTGCCGACAACGTCGAAGACGATCACAAGATTTTGCAAGGCTCGGTTCGGCTGCTGATCGACTGCAAGCGACTGACGGCCAATCCGGTGCTGGCGGCCAAGCTGGGCTACTTCCCTCACCCGGAGGACCTGAAAACCTATACGCCGGGCAAAATCATCGAGATCAGCGATGAGGTCGATGACGTGCGCCAGGCGCTCATGCAGCTGCAACTGAGCGACGTGGGCGAGTCACTGATGAGCCTGATTCAGTTGGTGATGCGATTCGGCGAGGAAAACAGCCTGATCCCCAAGGATACGGTGGGGCTCGAGAGCGGGACAAGCCAGACAGCCCTGGAATACAGCGGCCGGACCGAGAAGGCCCAGAAATACACGGGCCTGATCGTGCGCAGCATGGACTTGGACCTGATCGAACCCAAGCTGCAATACATGGTCGATTACAACATGGACGACCTTGAGCCGGAGATGCAGCAAATCCTGGGGCGGCTACGGGTCAAGGCGCTGGGGTTCTCTTCGTTCCAGGCGCGCGTTGTGCGCCAGGCGGGACTGATGCAGCTCCTGCAGATGGTGGCGGAGGATTCGGAGTTGCGGGCTCGATGGAAGCTGCATGACATCGTCAAGGAAATCGTCAAGAGCCACGACGTCGATCCGGCGCAGTTCGAGCGGCCGCAGGAGGAAGTGGACGCCGACGCGAGCAGGCCGGACCCGGTGGCCGACGCGCAGGCCGACCAGGCAGCGGCGAAAGCCGAAGAGGCGCGGGCGCGGGCGTCGCTGGCGCAGGCGCAGGCGGCGCACAAGGGCGCCGAAATTGTGAAGATCGGCGAACAGATGAAGATGGACAAGGCCGGCGCTGCGGCCGGGGCGCAAGCAAGGGCACAGGGAAAGCAGGGAGCGAAGAAGAATACGCCGGTCGATAAACTGCTGGAGTTTGCGTGATGGACATACGGGATTTCAAACTGACGGACCGGCAGATAGCGGCGTTATCGCGGGCGGAGCAGAGCGAGGAAGGATCGGTGGTGCTCGAGGTGGTGCGGCTGATGGCGGTGAAATACGAGAAGGCGATGCGGGGCAAGCCGGAGTTGAGTGAAGAGTTTGAGCGCGATGTGCGGGCGAAATGGGGAGCGTGGAAGCGGTTGAGCGAAGTGCTGGAGGCACCGGGGCAAGCGCGGGCGATGCTCGGGGTGTCGTGAGCGGATAAATACTCCCCGCGCCGCATGGGGGTTGGCGCGGTGCCGGGTTTGCCGCTTCAAGGGCAAGAGGCGGCAAACTCCGGCCTTAAAAAGACAAATTTAAAACGTTGAAAGAGAGGATGGGGGCGATGATGAAGGAAATGATGCGATCGATCCTGATTTCGCTGTTGGGCAATGCGAGCCAGGCGAACTACAACCCGATGGTTGTGGCAGAGCGCGCGAAGAAAATCGCGCTGGCGCTCGCCGAGAAGCTCAAGACGATTCCGAACGAAGAGCTGCGCGAGGATATCTTTTGCGCGCTGGTGGGCCTGGTCGCCGACCCGAACGAGAACAGCAGCAACGACGACGTGCTGATCAACAAGGCGGTGCAATTCGGCACCACGTTAAACCGGACGGCGCAGGACGCGGTCGAAACCGAAGCACGCGCGGCGCTGGCGGAGGCGATCCGGCAGCAGGACGAGCAGATCGCGCGGATAACGGCGGCGAAGGAAAAGGAGATGCAGGAAGCGGAGATTGGTCCGGTCGCCGGCGACGAGGAGAAACCGGATCAGGATCCTGTCGATGAAGCGCCGGCCGTGGCGATCGAGGACCAGCCGCAGACGGAAGTGATCGAGGAAATCCCGGCCGTGGACGGGGGCGAAGCGAAGGACGAGTAAGCAATCGTCGGCTCATATCGCGCCGGCGCCACAATCTTGAATGAGCGGCCTGAACGGGCCGCAGCAACATGGGAGGTAAGGTGATATGAAATTGCACGGGAAACTTGCCGGGCTGGTGATGGCCGCATTGACGTTCGTGATGCTGATGCTGACGGTGCCGGTCAGCCAGGCCAAGATCGAGACGAGCGATGTGCTGTTCACGGGCGATATCGAGATGTATCAGGCGCCGACTCTCTCGAAGGGCCTGCGCGTCGGCTCGACGGGGACCGCCTTGTCGCGCGCGGGCGCGGCGACAATCGGATCAACGCTGAGCGTGACGGGCAATACATCGGCGACGACGCTGGCGGCAACAACGAGCATCGCGGTGGGCCGGGGGACGGCCGTCGGCAAGCTGATGGTCGGGAGCGTGGATTTCATCACGAGCGTCACGAGCTACACGGTCAACGGCCTGCTGCCCGGCGACAAGATCTTCTGTGGCATTAATAAAACCGGCGGCGGGGCGGCATACATCAAGAGCGCGGTCCCCACGACTAACACGCTGACCGTGACGGCGAGCGCCGACATGTCCACGACGGTCACGCTGCAATGGCTGATGCTGAGATGACGCCGGGATTGTGAACCGTGGATCATGAATCATGAATCGTGAACCGTAACGAGAGCCTCGAGGAGGGCCATATGAGCAATCAGGACAAAGAGCCGGTCGATGATTTTGGCGACAGCTTCGCCGAAGCGACCAAGGTCGTGACGGGTGATGGAGCTGGAACCGGCACGGATACGAAAACCGGCGCCGGCGATACGGGCGCGGCCGACGGCGGCGGCGCGGCCGGTGCGGCCGGTGCGTCCGGGACCGAAGGCAAGGCTGGCGATGGCGCCGGCACGGACGATGGCGGCAAACAAAACGAGCAGTCCACCGACGACGAGCAGAAGCAGCGGCTCGCTGATCTCGAGAAGCGCGGCAAGGAGCTCGAGCAGAAGCTCGGCGAGGGCGGCGGCCAGGGTGATGCGGCCGGGACGGAAGACAAGCCCGAGCCCAAGCTAGAAAAGCAGGAGCCCGGCGCGGGCGCCGATGACGGAGGCAAGAAGGGGGATGAGACGCCGGCGGCGGCGTTTGTGTTCCCGACCGAGTTCAAGGCGTCGGATGGCAAGACATACAAGACGGCGGAGGTCATCGCCGACTTGGAGCCTGATCAGGCGGGACTGCTGCAGGTGATGATCGAGGCGATCCAGACGATGCCGGCCTACGCCAAGGCTCCGGCCGGCAAGCCGGGTTTTACGGCGGAAGCGGCGCAGGAACTCGTGACAAAGGCGGTCGGCGAAGCCCATGCCGAATACGAGAAGAAGCTTGCGGGCATCGAGGCCGAGATCGCCGCGAATGATTTCGTGCGCGAGGTCGCCGAGCTTGGCGACCATTCGGATGCGTTCGTGATCCTGCGCACGAAGAAGGGCAGCGAGCCGTTCTGGGGATGGGTGGACAAGCAGGGCAAATTTGTCCAACTGATGGCGCACAAGGGCGACGCGCAGGACATGGCTGATGTGATAGCGGCCTATAAAGAAGACCTCGCCCGCGCGCGCAACAAGAACCTGGACGCCGAGCGCGGCCAGGAACGCAGCCGGAGGCGCGACATCACGCGATCGACGGGTGGGCGCGACCAGACGACGGGCCGCTATACGAAAGGCGGCGCCGGCAATCCGGAGGAAGAATTCGCGGACGGGTTCCGCGAGGCGGCGCAGATGGAGAAGGGGCGCTAAGCGCAGGGACACGATGAGGGGCGGAGATGGCAAACGAAGTGGAAAAACAGCAGGTCGCGCGAAGCATCAGGATCCCCTATCACGAGGGGTTGACGCAGGTGCGGTGTCCTCACTGCGGCCGGCTGTTTTTCGAAGCAAACCTGGCGGCGGGCTCGTTCATCGAAATGATGTGCCCCAAGGCCCGCTGCCGGCAACTGGTCAGAATATTCAAGCTCTGAACTGCTGGGCTTGAAACATAGCGGCGAACCAGCCGCAAAACAAAAAACCGTAATGTCAACCAGAGAGTCTGCGAACTTCCGTGTTGCGACACGGGAGGAGTGCAGGCTCTATGCCGCAGAACATCACGTCATACGGGGATATTTCCCCGCGCACCGCAGCGTATGCGGTCGCAAAACTCCTGACGAGGGGCCAGGCTCTCCTGGTCCTCGAGCGCTTCGGCGTTCGCGATCCCCAACCGAAAAACGCGAGTCGCACGCGCAAATACCGGCGGTATTTGTCGCTTGCGCCGGCGACGGCGCCGCTGGCCGAAGGCGTGACGCCCCCCGGCCAGAAATTGCGGCACGAGGACATTACGTGCGTCCTCGAGCAATACGGCGACCTGGTCAACCTGACGGATCGCGTGGCCGACAACCACGAGGATCCGGTGTTGAACGAGACGGCGAAGCTGATGGGCGAGCAGGCGGGCGAGACGGTCGAGCTCGTGCGGTTCGCCGTGCTGTGCGGCGGGTCGAACGTCTATTACGCGAACAGCGTCGCCAGCCGGACGCTGGTCAACTCGCCGCTGCTCAAGGGCGACCTGGCCAAGATCGTGCGCGGGTTCAGCCGCGCGAAGTGCCGCAAGGTGACGGAGATCATCAGCCCGACGGCGATGGTCGCGACGGAGCCGGTGGCGCCGGCCTACATCGCGGTGTGCCACACGGACTTGCAGTGGGACATCGAGCACCTGAGCGGCTTCACGGGGGTCGAGAAGTATTCGGACCCGTCGAAGGCGCTTCCGGGCGAGATCGGCAAGTGCGGCGAGATCCGGTTCCTGCTGACGCCGATGTGCGACAGCTACAAGGCTATCGGCGCGGAGGGGACCACATACCTGTCGAACGGCGCGGCGGTGGCGGTTCCCGCGGCGTGCGACGTGTATCCGATCCTCATCTTCGGCCGCGATGCGTATGGCATCGTGCCGCTGCAGGGCAAGGACGCGGTCGATATCACGGTCATCAACCCGGGCACCAAGACCAAGGAGGACCCGATGGGCCAGCGCGGCGTCGCGAGCTGGATCACGGACCAGACGTGCGTGCGGCTCAACGAGCTGTGGATCGCGCGTTACGAGGTGGCCTGCACCGCCAACCCGAGCTAAGGCGGCTCGAGGCTGAGTGCTGAGTCCTGAGTGCTGAGTAACAACATTGTAACGGATCATGGAGGGATAGAGATGAAGAAAGTTTCAGGATTGTTCGTTGGGACGGGTGCGGCGCTGACGGTGGCGATCGGCTTCATCCCGGACATCGTGAAGGTCGTGAACCTCACGAGCGCGACGCTCGAGTCGATCACGTGGTCCAAGCGCATGGCGCTCGCGGCGGTGCTGGGCGGCCTCAAGCAGGTCAGCGCCGGCACGATCAGCAAGCTAGCCTACGGGGCGGGCATCTCGGCCTACCGCGGCGGCGTGGCGCTTACGGCGGACTCAACGAGCGTGCTGGTCGCCGATCCGGCGATCGACAAACGCGACGCGGGGACGCTCGGGACGGTCAACGGCTGGGTTCTGGGGAGCGCGGCCAACCGCACGGGCAACTTCAACCACGGCGTCAACACGACGTATGTCGGCGCCGGCAGCAAAGTCTGCATCCTGGACGGGGCCGGGCGGGCGAAGTGGTATGACATCGTCGCCATCACCAATGACGGCGATGCGGCCAACGAAGTCACGCTGAGCGAAGCGGCGCCGAGCGGCAAGGTCGAGGCGCTCTACGGGATGTATGACTTCATCGGCGCCAAGGCGGGGATCGTGACGCCGGCGGGCTTCACGATCGACGAAGCCACCGACATCAACGCCGCCGGCGAAGTGTGCT
>JBDKSR010000160.1:0-10918 GCA_039680545.1 Bryobacteraceae bacterium
ACGAAAGACAAGACCGGCGACCAACTGGACGAGCAACTCGAGAACATCGCGGCGTCGGTTGAGACCGATATCGGAGAGACGAGCGGCCGGGTTTCGTTCTCCGCGCTGAAGGAAAACACGGACGAGGTGCTGCCGGTTTTCAAACAAATCCTCACCGGGCCGGAGTTCCGGCAGGACAAGCTCGATCTCATCAAGAATCAGTTGCGAAGCGCCATCTCGCGCCGCAATGACAATCCCGGCGGCATCGCCGCGCGTGAGTTCGCGGAGATCGTCTATGGCAAGGACAATCCCTACGGCTGGCGCATGGAGTACGAGCACGTCGAACGCATCCAAAGGCAAGACCTGATCGCTTTCTACCGCCGGTACTTTTTCCCTGCAAACGTAATGCTGGCGGTTTATGGGGACTTCTCGACTCCTGAAATGAAATCGAAAATCGAGACGCTGTTCGCGGATTGGACGTACCAGCAGCCCCCGGTTCCATCATTTCCCGAATTGCGGCAAAAGCCGGCGCCCGGCGTCTACTTCGCCGCGAAAGAGGATGTGAATCAGACGTTCTTCCGAGTCGGACACCTTGGCGGTATTCTGCGCGACGCGAATTACCCGGCGCTTGAGGTGTTGGCCGACATACTGGGCGGCGGATTCCGGAGCAGGCTTGTTACGCGGGTACGTACACAACTCGGATACGCGTACAGCGTGGGCGCTGACTGGGGTGCCAACTACAATCACCCAGGGTTGTTCACAATCGGCGGCGGCACGAAGTCCGGCTCCACAGTGGAGACGTTGAAGGTGATCCGCGAGGAGATTGAGCGCATTCGTACGAGCGAGGTGACCGGCGAGGAGCTCTCCGTGGCGAAGGACACGGTGCTCAATAGCTTCGTCTTCAACTTCGATACACCGGGGAAGACGCTTTCGCGTCTGGTGACTTACGATTACCAGGGCTATCCGAAAGATTTCATCTTCCAGTACCAAAAAGGCGTGGCTGCCGTGACCAAGGCGGACATTCTGCGTGTTGCCCGCGAGTATCTCAAGCCGGAGAACCTGACGATCGTCGCCGTGGGGAATCCGCAGGAATTCAGTGAACCGCTCTCGGCTCTCGGCCTTCCCGTCAAGACGATTGACCTCACAATTCCTGAGCCAAAGTCGACAGCGGCAAAGTCTGACCCGGCCTCGCAAGAGAAGGCGCGGAAGCTTTTGGCGCGGGTGCAGGACGCGGTTGGCGGCGCGGATCAACTTTCCGCAATCAAGGATTTTGTTTGCATTTCCACGGCGGAGATCCAGGCGGGATCGATGCCGATGAAAGCTTCGAAAGTAGTGCGTTGGATCTCGCCGAGCCATATGCGCCAGGATCAGGAACTGCCGTTCGGCAAGACAGCGGCCTATTTTGACGGCACGAGCGGCTGGCTCGTTTCGCCGCAAGGGAAGGGAACCCTTCAAGGTCCGTTTCTGACGCAGACGCGCGACGAGGCGTTCCGTGTCCCGTTTCTCCTTTGGCTGAGTGACCGGAATCCCGAGCGGTCGCTGGCGTCCGCCGGCGACGACATAATCGAGATCACGAGCAAAGAAGGCAACTTGGCCCGCCTGCAGGTGGATCTTAAGACCGGGCTGCCTCTGAAGCTGACCTACCGTTCGATTGCTTTGCGGGGCCCGGCCTCGGAGGTCGAAGAGCGTTACTCGGATTGGAGGCAGGTAAACGGGCTGCGGCTGCCGTTCAGCACTACGCTCCAGCAGGGGGAACGTAAGCTGATGGCGGTCACGGTGAAAGAGTTCAAGCTGAATACAGGACTGAAACTTGAGGATTTGAGCAAATTACCATGAAAAGGTTTTTCCTGATTCTCCTGGGAGTTTCGCTCCTTTCGGCTGAGACCAAGCAGGAGCGCGGCAAGCAGATCATCGATGAGGCCGTCGAGGCGCTTGGCGGGCATCGATTTCTCGGCATGAAGGACCGCGTCGAATCGGGTCGCGCCTACTCGTTCTATCGGGAAGAATTGAGTGGCCTCTCGGTTGCAAAGATCTACACTCAGTATCTGGACCCGTCCAGCGTAACGAAGCCCGGCGAACTTGCGGTCCGCGAGCGGCAGGCCTTCGGCAAAGACGAGTACAGCTCGGTTCTGTTCTATGGCAACGAGGGATACCAGATCACGTTCCGGGGTGCCCGGCCCCTATCGGAGTCAATGCTCGAACGTTACCGCTCCGGCACTCTGAACAACATCTTCTACATCCTGCGCCAGCGGCTAGCCGAACCGGGCATGATTTTCGAGTTTCAAGGTACGGACGTCTGGATGAACCAGCCGGTGGAGATCGTCGACATCACGGATGCCGACAATCGCGTGGTCACGGTCTACTTTCATCGCTCCACCAAACTTCCCCTTCGCGAGACTTTCTACCGGCGAGATCCGAAGACCCGGGAGCGGATTGATGAGGAGGTTGAATTCGGCAAGTACCGTGACGTGGATGGCGTGCAATGGCCGTTCACGATGCTTCGCAAGCGCAACGGCGAGAAGGTCTATGAGATATACGCAGAGTTGGTGTCGATCAACCAGGGACTCTCCGATTCGCTGTTTGTGCTTCCCTCAGACGTGAAGATACTGAAAAAACCGATGGAGTAGTACATGTTAAATGACCGCCGCAGTTTTCTGCGAACTATCGCCTTCGGGGCCGGCACCGCGGGAATCGCGCCGTCCGCGCAACCGAGACTGATCCAATCCATCAACCGTTCCATCATCTGGCACGGACGTGATAAAGAGTACGCGTGGTTTCATCCTCGCGCGACGAGCGTCCCCGGCGAGCCGAACCCCACGGTCCTCATGACACTGCAGCGAATTTACGGCTCTGACGGGTTTGGCCCCGTCCATTGGTCTGCGTCAAGGGACTTGGGGCAGACCTGGAGCACGCCCACGCCGATTCCCGGATTGGGGCGAAAGCTGAACCCGGATGGCATCGAGGAGGGCGTCTGCGATGTCGTCCCCGAGTACCATGCCAAGACCCGCACAATACTGGCGATGGGGCACAACGTCTATTACAAGGACAACAAGCTGACGCGACCCTCCGAGCAGCGGTGGCCGGTATACGTCGTGCGCGACGCCAAAGGCGAGTGGACGTCTCCACGAAAGCTGGAATGGGATAACCCGGAAGCGAGCGCGATGTACACGGCCGGTTGCGCGCAACGTGTGACGCTTCCGAACGGAGACATCCTGGTTCCGTTGAGCTTCGGTCCGCTGGGACGAATGGACCGCAGCGTGTGCAGCGTGCTCTGTTCCTTCGACGGCCGCGAACTCAAGATCAAGCAGGCCGGCAACACCCTTCGCCTCGCCGTGAAGCGTGGTTTGCTTGAACCGTCGCTCGCGCAGTTCCAGGGCCGGTACTTCATGACGATTCGCGCCGAAGACGAGCGTGGTTACCTCGCGACTTCGGCAGATGGACTGCATTGGGCGGAAAAGAAGGCCTGGTGTTGGGATGACGGGGAACCATTGACGCTCTCGACAACCCAGCAACGGTGGCTGCCGCACGCTGATGGCTTGTTTCTGGTTTACACGAGAAAGATGGCGGAGAACGTCAACGTAATGCGCTGGCGTGTGCCTCTGCTCGTGGCCCAGGTGGATACGAAGACGCTCAGGCTGATTCGCGAAACGGAACAAGTTGTCTTCCCGCTCATCGGCGACGGTGTGAGCAATCCCGACGGGGTGGCACTGATGGGCAACTTCCACACAACCGCCGTCACTCCTTGGGAGTCGTTTGTGACAGTAGGCGAAAACCTTTCGAAGCGTGGTTACCAGGGAGATACGCTGCTCGCGCGAATCCAATGGGCGAGGCGCGCCTCGCGAAGACAGACGAAGCGGGGCTAGCATGTGGCGAATTTTCGCCTGCGCGGTATTGCTGGCCTCCGGCGCGCATGCAATTACGATCGACTATCCCGAGCAGGGTTCAGTCTTCCCGCCCGACATAGCCGCGCCGACATTCCTGTGGCGTGATGCAACCCGGGGGGTGACCGTGTGGCGCATCACCGTGAAATTTGCAGGCGGCGCACCCCCAATACAGATGCTTACTCGCGGACCGAGGATGCACGTAGGCCCAGTCGATCCGGACTGCGTGGCTGAGACGAATCAACCGCCTCGGCTGACACCGCAACAGTCCGCTGCACGTACCTGGAAACCGGAACGGGCGCTGTGGGAACGCATCAAGCGGAACTCCGTGGCTGCTCCGGCGCGCGTGCGAATCAGCGGGCTTGTGGGGGCCAAAGTGGTGTCCCGTGGAGCGGTCACGATCTCGACATCGCGCGATCCTGTGGGCGCCCCCATCTTCTATCGCGATGTGCCGCTGATGCCGTCTGAAACGAAGACCGGTGAAATCAAGCCTCTCGCGTCGTATGCGCAACGGCTGATTGCGTGGCGTCTGCGGAACGTTGCGGATTCGAAGAGCCGTTTGCTTATGGATGGGCAACCGATGTGCGCGAACTGTCACTCGTTTTCCGCTGATGGTAAGACCCTCGGCATGGATCTCGACGGGCTGAAGCGGAATAGGGGGCTTTATATCCTCGTGCCGGTCAAGCAGCACACCGAAGTGGGACGCGAGAACGTGATCCAGTGGCGCACCGCGCAAGGACGGCTGGCGGGACTGCTGCGAGTCGGGTTCATGTCGCAGATCTCTCCCCGCGGCGATTACGTCGTGACCACGATCAACCCTGACGAGGTCTCCCCGAGCGCGCCCAGCAATTATTACGTCGCGAATTTCAAAGATTACAGATTCCTGCAGGTGTTTTATCCGGCGCGCGGCGTTTTGAGTTGGTACAGCCCCGCAACGGGCATACTGACTCCGCTTCCAGGCGCCGATGATCCGGCATTTGTGCAGACGAATGCTGTGTGGAGTCCGGACGGGCGTTACCTGGTCTTCGCGCGGGCTCAGGCGCGGGACCCAAACCCGAAAGGTGCTCCCATCGCGAAACGCGCGAACGATCCAGATGAATTGCAGGTCCGCTACGACCTGTACCGGATTCCGTTCAACGATGGCCGTGGCGGGAAAGCCGAACCGATCGCAGGGGCGTCGGCCAACGGTTACAGCAACACCTTCCCAAAGGTGTCGCCGGATGGCCGATGGATTGTCTTCGTGCGCTGCCGCAACGGTCTTCTGATGCGTCCGGACAGCGAGTTGTACATTGTGCCGTGGGCGGGCGGGGAAGCGCGGCGCTTGCGCGCGAATCTGCCGCTGATGAATTCGTGGCACAGCTTTTCCCCGAACGGCCGCTGGCTCGTGTTTTCTTCGAAGTCGCGCTCACCTTACACGCAGATGTACCTGACGCACCTTGATGAAGATGGCCGCGATAGCCCCGCGATTCTAATTGAAAATTCGACGGCTGCAAATCGTGCGGTGAACCTCCCCGAATTCGTCAACATTGCTCCGGACGGCTTCCAAAGCCTCGGCGGTCCGGCGCTTGATTACTACCGTCTGTTTGATCGCGCCATGTATTACCAGAAACAGGGGCGCTACGAAGAGAGCGCGGCCGTGTGGCGCAAGGTGCTCGCGATCGATCCGGAAGACGACCTGGCGCACGGGAATCTGGGACTGGTGTTGATGCTGTCGCATCGCCGCGAAGAGGCCGGTGTGCACCTGCGGAAAGCGCGCGAAATCAGGGCGCGCGCAAAGAATACATCAAAGTAAATGAGTTGGGCTAGTCGTGAAGGCCCTGCTCGAGGAATGCGCGGAGACGATGGCTGCGGCTGGGGTGCCGTAACTTACGGAGGGCCTTGGCTTCAATCTGCCGGATTCTCTCGCGGGTGACTGCGAAGTGCTGGCCGACCTCTTCGAGCGTATGCTCGCTGCCATCCATGAGGCCAAAACGCATCTTCACGATCTTCTCTTCGCGCGGGCTCAGCGTCTTCAGCACCTCGGCTGTCTGCTCACGCAGGTTGAGGTTGATTACCGCCTCGGACGGAGAGATGCCTTGCCGGTCCACGATGAAATCGCCGAGGTGGGATTCTTCCTCTTCGCCGACGGGTGTTTCGAGTGAGATCGGTTCTTGAGCGATTCGCATCACTTTGCGAACCTTGCTCACCGACATCTCCATCTTCCGAGCCAACTCCTCGCTGGTCGGCTCGCGGCGCAATTCCTGTTGGAGCTCCCGCTGCGTCCGCACGAGCTTGTTGATCGTCTCGATCATGTGGACCGGGATGCGGATCGTTCGTGCCTGGTCGGCGATGGCGCGCGTGATGGCCTGGCGCACCCACCATGTCGCGTACGTCGAAAACTTGTAGCCGCGGCGATAGTCGAATTTATCGACCGCCTTCATCAGGCCGATGTTGCCTTCCTGTATAAGATCCAGGAACTGCAAGCCGCGGTTCGTGTAACGCTTGGCGATGGAAACCACCAGCCGCAGGTTGGCTTCGATGAGTTGCTTCTTTGCTGTCTCGGTCTCCTGTTCGCCGCGTTCGATGATCTGGAGCGTCCGCCGCAGCTCCGGAGCCGTCGCGCCGCAGTCCTCTTCGAGTTGCTGGAGCCGTTGTGTGGTGTGGCGAAGTTCTTTCCGGAGTTCGCGCAACGCCATGGTGTTGGCATGCCCGTGTTCTTCGAGGCTTCGTTGAATGCGAGCAACCGTGCGCTCGATCGGCTTGAACTCCTCCACGGTTTGCCGGACCAAATTCGTAAAGCGGCGCAGCGCTTGCGAATTGAACTGGACCTCCCGGGTGATGCGCGAGATCGTCACCAGCGTACGCGCGAGGCTGAAGCGCAACGTCCTGTGCTGCTTCGGCTTCATGGGGCGGGGCACCGCCTGGAGCCGCTGCCGAACCTGTTGGGATTTTTTGAAGTGCTTCGCGATTTCCGCGATCTGGCGCTTCAATTCCTGCTCGTGTTCCGCGAGGGATTCGTCTGCGACAGCGAGATCCGGCAGATTCAGGAACTCACGAACCAGAAGGGGATCCTGCTCCACCTCTTCACCGATGCGAATCACTTCGCGGATGACGAGCGGAGAACGGGACAGGGCACGGAGCACGCTCCGCTGGCCGCGTTCGATGCGCCGTGCAAGGCCAATCTCGCCCTCGCGCGTCAGCAGCGGAACGGTGCCCATCTCGCGGAGATACATCCGTACGGGATCGTTGGTCTTCTCGGAAAGTTCGGTGGCGAGGTCGAGTTCGGCGAGTTCCTCGCCCTCTTCGATCTTCTTTTCGAAGTCGAGTTTGGGCTCTTCGAGGATCTCGATGCCGGCGCTGTCGAGGTCCGCGAGGATCTGGTCGAGTTCGGCGCCGCCGGCCATGTCGCTGGGAAGCAGCTCGTTAACTTCGTCATAGAGAACGAAGCCCTTGCCCTTGCCAGCGTCCATGAGTCGCTGCAGTTGGCCGTATTTGTCCTCTATCGCCAAAAGAACCCTCTCCCGCCAGCAACCCTGAATCCGACTCCCAACATTCTACAACATGCAATCGGGTGCAACTCTCACCCTCGCTCGATGCGTCCGAGTTCCTCGGTGAGGTGAAGCGCCTCCTCGATCTTTCCGGAGCGCTCCGCTTCTCTCACCCGGCTCCTCAACTCGGCGCGCCTCGCCTCACGCACTTCGGCGGCAAGAGCACTCACGCAGGCGCGCGCCTGATCGAGCTTCGGGGCGGCGTCACCCAACTCGTCCGAAAAGACGATCGAAGCGAGAAGAGCCTTGTCCGCCTCTTCCAGCCTCGCCTCAAGTTCGGCGAATGTAAATTCGGGCTGGCTTCCGTGCAATGAGAAAAGTGTCTGAAAGATCCGCCGTGTCGTGAACTGATCAATTTGCGGAATTTCTGCAAGGCTCGGAACAATCTCGTCGCGAATGTCCCGGCTGGACAGAAGCCCATTCAACAGCAACTGCTCCACCGGGCGGATCGGGTCCTTCTGCGCCTGGACCGGTGCTTCGCTGCGCTCGGCGGCCGCCTTGCGAAAATGTTCAAGCACCATACCAGGTTCGATGCCGACGTAACCCGCGACGTCGCTTGCAACTGCGGCACGTTCGAGTTTATCTGGCATCCGCTGTATCACCGGAAGAAGAAATTGGAGCGCCGCCACGCGTCCCTCTGTCGTGTGCATGTCGAATCGGGCGCGAGCCCGGTCCGCAAGCCAATAGAAGTAACCAGGGGCGTTATCGACTCTCGACTGATACACGTCCTGCCCATTCGCTTTGATGTACTCGTCGGGGTCGAGGTCGCCTTCAAGCTGCAATACCTTCACGCGCAGGCTCTCGTCGAGCAGCATCTGTATGGAGCGTTCTGAGGCATTTGCGCCGGCGGCATCGGGATCGAAATTGACGACAATTTTGTCGGAGTGCCGTTTGAGAGCACGCACCTGCGTGGATGTGAGCGCTGTCCCGCAGCTTGCCACGACTTCGTGTACCCCGGCTCCGTACACGCCGATCACATCCATGTAACCTTCGACGAGGATCGCTCGGTCCAGCTTGCGAATGGCGCCTTTCGCGCGGTGCAGGTTATACAGTACGTAGCCCTTCGTGTAAATTTCCGTTTCGGGGGAGTTCAGGTACTTCGGCTCGTCCTGGGGGCCGAGTGCCCGGCCGCCGAAGGCGATGATCTTGCCGGACTCGTTGTGAATCGGGAACATGAGCCGCCCGCGGAACCGATCATAGAACCCGCCGCCCTCCTGACGTTGCAGCAGCAGACCCGACGCGGCCATCTGTTCCTTGGTGAAACTCTTCTGTTGGAATCGCCGTACAAGGTCCTGCCCGGAGCGGTCGGACAGCCCTAGTCCGAACTCGTTCGTGAGCGCTTCCGAGACACCGCGCTTAGCAAGGTATTGGCGCGCCTCCGCGCCCGCGTTTCCCGCAAGGTTGGCCTGGAACGCCGCTGCCGCGATCTCGTGCATTTCAAATATAGCCGCGCGCAACTTGGTCTTTTCGTCGGCGTAATCGGTCCGCTTCGGCATTGGGATGCCGTATCGGTCGGCGAGCAGCTTCAGGGCCTCGTAGAAACTGAGGCCCTCGATCTCCATCACGAACTTCAAAACATCGCCGCCGGCTCCGCAGCCAAAGCACTTGTAAAACTGATGCGACTGGTGGACCGAGAATGAAGGCGTCTTCTCGGTGTGGAACGGGCACAATCCCATGTACCGGGGACCCGCTCCCACACGTTTCAACGACACGTACTCTCCGATAACCTTGACGATGTCAACGGAGGATTTGAGTTGTTCTACGAAGTCCATCTCTACGGTGTCGGGCCGTTCCAGGCGGCTCGCATCCGCCTATTATCGCCGAATGTAACGGCTACGATGAGCAGCAGCCAGCCGAGCGCGCTCAGCACGGCTCCCACGTACAGGATTCGTGGCTGAAACCGCATCTCGATTCTGTGCTTCCCGGCGGGCACCGTCAGGCCGCGAAACGCGACGTTAGTTTGCACGATCGTGCGTTCCTCGCCGTCAACGAAAGCGTGCCATCCGGGATAGTTCGTTTCCGAGGTGACCAGGAAAGACCGTGTCGCCGACTCGGTGTCGAGCAAAACACGAAGTGGCCTGTACTCGACGACACGGACGCTCCCCGGCTCTGCGGCAGAGTCATTCAGCGTATCCGCGACACCCTCGACGATTGCCGTTTCGCGAGGCTTGAACTCCCGGGAACGCAGCATCGCCAAAGCCTCATTCATACTGGCTGCTCGTTGTACGTCATTCACGAGAAAGAAGCGGGTCAGTGCATTCCGGTTCAGATAAATGGTACGGCCCGGAAGTTCTGCAACACTCATCAGGTTGTCGGGCGGAGTTTCGATCCGCGCACGCGTGACCAGGTAACGTACGTTGACGAGTCCAAGCACTGGGGACGCCGGTTGCCTTACCTGATAGTACCGGCCCCATCGTTCGCCGCCCGTAAAACTGAGCCGGACTTGCATCAGGCGAATCAGCGCGAACGGATCGTTGCCGTTTGCTGTCGGGATTCGTGTGATTGGCGCACTCATGGCCCAGTCCATGGAATCGTCGATCGTATCGATCCGTGCAGGCGGGCGCGTCTGGCGGACCAAAGAGCGGAGGCGAGGCAGGATGTCCGTATTCCCGTCGAAGCTGGTGTCCGTGACGCCGGGCTCGTCCGCGAGCACTGCCGTGTTTATGGGCCGGCCGGACCCTGTCGCGATCAGGTCGATAGCCACCACGGCCACCAACAGTGCCCCGGCAACAGGTTTCCGGAAGGCGGCGAATCGATCCGCTCCGAGAGCGGCGAGCGTTGCGAAACTCAGGATGAAAGCGGCCATCGCAAACTCGGGATAAACAAACGTGCGTGCCGCACCGGGCAGACATTGATTGACGAATCGGCCTACGGCCGTTGAGTCGCCCAGCATCCATAGCCCTGTGATACCGGTCAGTGTGCCGAACACGATCGCCAGCCGGTTGCGCCTCACGAACAGCGCCGCGATCGCAAAGGCCAGAGCGGCCAGGCCGCAATACACGTACAGAAACGTCACTTGCCACGGATGCGAATAGGTCTTGAGGTCGAAAATCCCGTAGTGATTCGGCGAAACGAGCGACACAAGACTCTGCAGTGGAATGCCGCCACCCGTCCCCAGCCAGTCGCCGCGATACTTGGCCACACTGAGTCGCGAAAGCTCTGCGGTCGGAAGCACTTGCACGGCGGAAAGAAGAAGACTCCAGGCACCGGCAAGGCAGCAGGGAACGATGGACTTCCACGAACTCACCGCGACGCCCACGAGCACGGTCGAAACCGCGGCAACAAATGTCACTGCCGGAAAACCGGCGAGCAATGTCATGGACAAGCTGGCCGCCAGCATTGCAGTTCGGCGCCACGAAAAGCTGCGTCCCAGTTCAACGGCTGCAAGCCACGCGAGCGGTATCCACGCCGCTGCGTTGACTGCCCCGAGATGCTGAGTTTGGGAAGCGAAGTATCCGCCAAGTTCGAAAACCGTCGCGCCGAACAGTGCAGGAAGCTGCGCCAGGCCCAGACGCCGCAGCATCAGGAACG
>JBDKSR010000161.1:0-3642 GCA_039680545.1 Bryobacteraceae bacterium
CTCGACCACTGGGAGATGATTAACCCGAGGGTGATTGTCTCGGGTGAAATGGGCGTGCTGACCTTCAATTTCGTGGGCCGGAGCAAAGCAGGAACTATCCGCTGGAACACGACCGAAATTTACCGCCGCAAGAACGGCCAGTGGAAGATCATCCACACCCCGTGGTCTCTCGTGAAACCTGAACTGGCTCATCCGCTCACGCCGGAAAACTAGTCTCCGGCCGCGCTCGAACCTGTTTGTGACCATGCCTCGCCGGAGGTGTGGTCCCGTCGTTTTGTACTTCGCGGCTGCCGCGGCGGCTCAACTGACCGCTACGACCTCATCCATCTCCGTCTGCGGCGTGTCAGGAAGAGTTACCACAACGCGATCGCCGTCCTTCTTCAACTTTGCCGCCTGTCCTGTCCTCAGGATCTTCGCCGATGCTGCATTCGGTACACCGGTCAGCGTCGCCGTGCGCTGCTCGCTCTTCAGGAAATGGAGATACCAGGTGCCGCCCTTGATCGTCACAGGCACGTCGGCGCGCTTCGGGTACGGTCCGGCTCCGACGTCGAATACAGACTCGGCACTGTGCTTCATCCACGCTTCCATTTGGTCGCAGAGATCATAGAAGGCCGGCCGCATGGTACCGTCGGCGCGCGGGCCTATTCCGATCACGTAATTGCCGCCCCAGGCGCGGTTCCGCACCAGGCGTTCAATGATGTATGCTGCGCTCCTGCACGGCCTGTACTCGCCGACATAGCTCCAGCAGCCGCAACCCGCCTCGCATTGTTCCCACACGCCCTCGGGCGGTTCTCCCGGATTGCGGTTTTCAAAAGCGGTGCTGAAATCACCGAGCGTCCGTCCTTTGTCCCAGATCATGTTGCGGTCGTTCATCACGATCTCGGGCTGGAGTTTGCGGACGTAGTCTTCCATCTCCCGGCCATGGTGATCGGTGCCCACCGGCCAGTCATAGCCGTCCCACCAGAGCAAATCGATCTTGCCGTAGCGCGTCATCACCTCGCCCATCTGCCCCTTGATGACGGCATAGAGTTGCTCAAAGTATTTCTGTATCTGCTCAATGGGCATGTCCGCATAACGCGGCAGGCCTTTGGTTCTCTCGGGACGCCGGTACTTGAATCCGTAATCGCGCAACGGGAATCCGCGCCACGGCCAGCCATTCGGATTGAACAGCCAGTCTGTTGGCGAATAACCAAACCCAACTTTGATCCCGTTCTTGCGGCAGGCATCGACAAACGGCCGCACCAGGTCGCGTCCTTTCAGGTGTTGTTTTGTTCCGAACTCGCCATAGTCGCTCGGCCACATGGCAAAGCCGTCGTGATGGCGCAGCGTAAAGACGGTGTACTTGAAGCCCGCGCGCACGGCCGCGGCCATCCATCTATTGGGATCGTAATTCTGCGGATTGAACTGGTCCGCCAGGGCCATGTACTTCTCAACCGGCCAATACTTGTTGGGCGGCGCCATGTCCTGAAAGATTCCCCAGCCACCCTCGATCTCCCCTACGGTGTATGGGCCCCAGGGCATCATAATGCCCAACCCGGCCTTCGGAAACCACGGCTGGATCTTGCGGTGTACCACCGTTTCCCTGATTCGGCGGAAGGCTTCCGTGTCTGCTTGTTGCCCTACCAATGGAAGGCCGATTCCTGCCAATGCAGCTCGCTTCAGTAGAGTGCGACGGTTCATGGCTCTCCCCCCGGCGTTTACCATGCGCTAGCTTACATCACGCACGCAAAATGCGGCAAACGGCCGTGCTACCTGATGGACAAACCTGATTTGACCGGCCTCTCAGACAGGCATCATGTGATCTCCGACGCGGGCTCTGTCAGAAAGAGCGCCAGGCGGCCATGGATCGCCTGAGATTCTCTTCCCTGTCACCCTTGACGTTGTAACACTGCAGACCGATCGGCCCTTTGTAACCTAGGTGTCGAAGTGTAGCGACGAAAGTTTTCACGTCGAACGCTCCGCGGTCCAGCGGCTGGATCAGCCGGTCCCAACCGCCTTCATGATCAGAGCCATTGATGCTGACCATCAGCGTGTGAGGCATCGCCTCCTTCAGCCGCACTTCCAGGTTCGCCTCGTCGCCGCTCTTCAGCCAGTGGCACAGGTTGAAGACAATGCCGACGTTCGGCCTACCTGCCTTCTCGCGCACACGC
Organism: Bryobacteraceae bacterium; assembly: GCA_039680545.1. Lineage (GTDB taxonomy): Bacteria > Acidobacteriota > Terriglobia > Bryobacterales > Bryobacteraceae > JAEHDI01. The sequence continues at coordinate 2,151 of JBDKSR010000161.1, forward strand.
AGAGCATCCTCGATCCGCGCCACGTGAAATCCATAATGAGGATAAAGCGCAACCTCCAAGCCCGCCCGCTCCGCCATATCGGCCACGTCCCGAATGATCGGAATCGCGATCTCGTCACCGTTCGGTGCTTTGCCGTTTACCGTGAAGGTGATCAGCGCACCGGTTCCCTGCAACTGCCGGATTGCTTCGGGCAAAACCAGATCGTAGCCGGGGTTGGCGTCGGAGACGTTCATCCCTGTATAGATTCCCAGCACCTTCAGACCGCGCGCACGGTGCGCCTCGAGAAGCTGCGGTATGTCCTTGGTACCGGAATAGAAGATGCCCGCGTACCCGGTCCGCTTCGTCAACTCTGCTTGTTCGTCGAGTGAAAGATCACCACGCCCCACGCCGTTATCAAACACAAATAGTGGCGCGTCGGCTCCATGTAGAAGCACGGCGGTAAACAACACTAGCAGGGGTTTCATACCATGCCCCACGGGGAACGCATTGGTTTCCGCATCATCGCACGAGCCGTTTCGTTGTCGAGAATCGTTTCTTTCACCGGGTCCCATCTCACCGGTTCGCCGGTCCGTATGCAGAGTTCGGCTAACTGGCTGATCATGTCCGAGCGGAAAGCGCTCTCAATGTCATCCGCAACCGGAGTGTTGTTGCGGATGGCCCGGATCCAGTTCTGATGGTGACCGGCCGTGAGCGTCTGCTGGAATCCTTTCGGCAGCCCTTCGGGAATCTTCGCAAGGGCGCTGTCAGGAATCCGCTTTTCGTTCGGGCCGATGACCGAGTCGATCAGTGAGGCCGGCTGCGTGATCACCTTGCCGTAGTTCACGATCACCCAACCTTCGGTGCCAATGAATACGGATCCGTTGGGCATCTTCTTCAAATCCGAACCGTCCCTTGCGCGGCCCCAGACGACCGGCGGATGCGGCACGTCTGGCAACTCGTGATACGTGTTGTCGTCCATAAAGTGCAGCGTCAAGCCGTCGGCCCACGTACAGCGCACATACCATTGCCAGGCACAATCGAAAAGCCCTTCCGTGGGAAATTTGCCGGAGCCTTCATAGAGCACGGGGGGATCTTTGCGGCCCACTGCGTCGGCCCAGCGCTGGATTTGATCGAGCGGATGAGCCCCCCAGTTATTGATGCAGCCCAGGGTGTAGTCGGAGATATTGAAGATCCCTCTCGGTGACTCAGTCAGGCAGCGATCGGCGCAGAAAGGCTTGGCAGGTGCGGGTCCGAGCCAGGCATCGTAGTCGAATCCCTTCGGGACTGGAATGTACGGAGTCGCCGAACCACCGATGCTGGAAGCGGGGCTTACGGCATAGATCTTCTGAACCTTACCAATGCGGCCGTTGAGCACCAATTCGACCGCCTTCCTCGCATCGCCATACGCACGCAGTTCAGCACCATATTGGAAAACCTTCTTGTACTTGCGAACCGCCTTCAGCGCGGCCAGGTCCTGCTCGACACTGATGCCGAGTGGTTTTTCACAGTGGAC
>JBDKSR010000162.1:0-4076 GCA_039680545.1 Bryobacteraceae bacterium
CCACTTCCTCATTGCGGAACACCCGCCCGGGGGCGATCATACGCAGCGGCGGGCCATACTTCTCCATGCCGCGCACCTGTACGGGTGACGTGTGCGTCCGCAACAGGTTGCCGTCCGGCAGCCAGAAAGTGTCCTGCATGTCGCGGGCGGGATGGTCGTCGGGGATGTTCAGAGCATCGAAGTTGTGATACTCCGTCTCCACCTCCGGGCCGTCCAGCACGGCGAAACCGAGCGACGTGAAAAGGTCTTCGAGTTCGATCTGTAACTGTGTTTCCGGGTGCAGGTGGCCCTGTTCGGGCGGTGGAGCAGGCAGCGTGAGGTCGATCCACTCGGACGAAAGCCGCGCTTCAAGAGCGGCAGCCTCAAACTGCGCGGCGCGAGCTTCAATCGCGGCCTCGAGGGTTTGCTTGACGCTGTTCAGCAGTTTGCCTGCACGCGCCCGCTCTTCCGGCGGGAGCTTGCCCAGCGTCTTGCTGGCCTGAGCCAGGGCTCCTTTTCGCCCAAGTACCTCGACCCGGACGGGTTCGAGTTCCTGTGCCGTGGCCGCTGCGGCAATGCGCTCGCGGGCACGTGCCTCCACTTCTGATAACGTGGCTTCCAACATGATCGGGAAACTACTTATTCTAGCGTGACTTTACGCCGATGGCCTACGGGTGGCCCCGGCGGGTGCACTACGACTCTGTTTCTTGCGGGCTACGGTTTGGCCGCCATCAGGCAGCGGGCGCAAACAGGGTGGTTTCCTTCACGAGCTCCCAAGCGAGGTGATTGATGTAAAGCAACAGGACGGGTTCCGGGTAGGTCTCCCGGAACTTGTCGTAGACGCGCTGCCCCCAACCCTCGGTGAAGTGCGACGAAGCGTCAACGTCCTTTGAGAAGAAACCGTCTTCGTTCGGAATCTCCAGGAAGTTGAGTACATCGCGGACCATATCGAGGTTGGCCAGCAGGACCGCTTGCGCCACTTCCTTCGCCAGATCCTCTTCGTGTTCGGCGATGCGCGCCCAGAGACGTGGAGCCGCTTTTCGCAGTGTCTCCGTGTTCAGTTTGACCAGGTGCGCCCGTGTCTTAAAGGACTCGTATTGTTGGTACGTTCTAAGTCTGCTAATCGAAATTCTTCGGACGAGATCGTTGAACCGCTCCTCGCCGAGGTGTACAAAAACGTCGGAAAGCCGCATCCACCGCAGGTTAACACACCCGCTTGCGATACAATGAGTTGGTTCAACACTTAAACATGAGCAATATAGTCGTATTAGGCGCGCAATGGGGCGACGAAGGTAAGGGAAAGATTGTCGATCTTTTTTCGGAAAGGTTTGACGTTGTTGCCCGCTATCAGGGAGGCCACAACGCCGGCCACACCGTTCGCATCGGGGACAAGAAATTCATTCTCAAGCTGATCCCAAGTGGCATCCTGCGCCCCGGAAAACAAGCCGTCATTGGAAACGGTCTCGTAGTGGATCCCGCCGCGCTGATCCAGGAGATTGAAACGCTGGAATCGGCAGGCCTCAATGTGAAGGGGCAGCTCGCCATCAGCAATCGGGCTCACGTCATCTTCCCGTTCCACCGCATGGTGGAGAAGATCTCCGAGAGCCGGCCGGATCGTGTCGCCATCGGCACCACGTCGCGTGGCATCGGTCCCTGTTACGAGGACAAGATCGGCCGCCGCGGCATCCGCATGGGCGAATTCGTCGATCCGGAGAGCATGGCGGATCTTTACAACTACCTGGCCGAAGATAAGGTGGCTTTGGCACGCGCATTTGGTGTCACCGAGCCAATCGACTTCGAAGCGATCCGCAGCCAGTATCTGGAACTTGCCGATCGCATCCGGCCGATGGTGTGCGATACGGCCGTTCTGCTCAATGATGCAATCCGGGCAGGGAAGAGGGTTCTGTTCGAAGGCGCTCAGGGCACGATGCTCGATATCGATTACGGCACCTATCCGTTCGTCACGTCGTCGAGTGCCTCCGCGGGCGGCGTTTGCACCGGTTCAGGCGTGCCTCCGACAAAGATTAACGGTGTCATCGGCGTCTCCAAGGCGTATATCACGCGCGTTGGCGGCGGTCCTTTCCCCACCGAGGACAAGGGTGACATGGGCGAGAAGATCCGCAAAGTCGGCAACGAGTTTGGAGCCGTGACGGGGCGGCCGCGCCGCTGTGGCTGGTTTGATATTCCTCTGCTGCGGTACACCGGGATGGTCAATGGCTTCGACAGCCTCATGATTACGAAGCTCGACGTCCTCGACCAGCTCAGCGAGATTCCCGTTTGCACGGGATACCGGGTCGAAGGCAAGGTGTCCATGGAGATGCCTGCCATGCGCCGGGCGATGGAAGTAGTTGAGCCTGTCTATGAGAACCGGCCCGGCTGGAATGTTTCCACGGCGGGAACGACGAGGTACGAGGACCTTCCAACGCGAGCGAAGGACTATCTGCGGTATCTGGAAGACCGAACCGGTATCGAGATCGGCGGCATTTCCACCGGCCCCGAGCGCGACCAGACGATTCTGATGCCCGGTTCGAAGCTGGAAAAGCTACTCGCTTAATCCTGAACTTAATGACCAGCGGCAAGGTGTGAGCCTCGCTGCTGGAGCAATCTCACAACAGGCGCCCACTACCTGCGTGTCACGCTAATCGACCGCCAGGCGGAATTCCCGGCTGCGTCATAGGCTCTCACGACGATCGTATTCGACCCTACGTACAGCGGGATGTTGGATGCTGTCCACGACGTCGTGCCGCTCGCCGTTCCCGATTTTCCACTCGATGTAGACCACTTCACTGCCGTAACGCCGGTGTTGTCGCTCGCTGTGCCGCGTATCGAGATCGTCGGCGAGTATGCCAACGTGCTGGTGCCGGATGGATACGTAATCGAGATTGACGGCGCCGTCTTATCGGGGCCCGCGCTGTAGTTGACCGTGAGTGTCGCCGAAACCGTTGTACCGGCGACCGACGTTGCCGTCACCGTGATGGCATTCGATCCCGCTTTCAGCGCGATCGCCCCAGTCTGCCAGTTTGTCGTGCCGGTCGCGACCCCGCTCGATCCGCTCGCATTCACCCACGCAACCCTGTTGATTCCCGAGGAGTGTGAGGCCGTTCCGGCCAGCCTCACAGCGGATGTCACCGTTGAGTACGTGCTGCTCGATGTCGGCGAGGTGATTCTCAGCACTGGATTCGTAAGGGGCTCCGTCCGTGTGATGGTCACGGTTTTCGATGCTTGCGTTGCCGCTTCGTCAGTAGCGGTGATTGTCGTGACGTTGTCTCCCAGCTGAAGGGGAAGCGCCGCAATCGACCACGTCTGCCCGCCTGTCGCGACCCCAGCGTATCCCCGTGTGGTTGACCAGTTCACGCTCACGTCACCGGTGCCTCCCGTGACCGCGCCGGATAGAGCAGCGGTTGTCGATGTCGTGGAATACGGAAACACACTGGGACTCTGAATTGTAAGCGTCAACGGCTCGGGCTCTTCGGTTGTGGAATCCGGCGCCGCGTACAACGTTTGCAGGGTCGCGATGTCTTCGGCCGTCAGCTGCGTCACCCGTTGATAGTACGGATACATCACAGAGCCCGGCTGATCGGAGTGTCCCAATCCCAATGCGTGGCCTGCCTCGTGCAGCGCCACAGAAAACAGGTCAACGGAGTACGCGGAAATGTCCGCTCCGGTGACCCATTCCTCGGCATCGTCAAAGTGCATGTCCCCGGCGATGGGCTCGCTGTTTGGCGGGGCGGGGTAGAAGGTGTGCGCCAGGGCGCCGCTTTGCCCATCAAATGGATAGCCGTCACTGTGGTCCCCTGTAACAAACAGGATGTTCAACGTGCGCGCTACCAACGGTCCGCTGGCGGGCGAAAACGTGAGGCTGGCGTATTTGGCCCACTCCGAGAAGGCAGCCAGAAAGCTTTGCTTCGTGCTTGTTTCGTCGACTCTTGTGGTTGGCTTCTCAAAGTAGTATCCGAGATCGGCGCTGCCCAGCCCCGTTCCATCCCAGCCGTTACCAACCGTGGCGACCACCTGCCCCACATATCCCAACCCCGCCATCGCTCCGCGGCATCCACGCACGCGCTCGCCGCGGCTCAACTCCTCCGAGGCGGGAAACA
>JBDKSR010000163.1:0-11785 GCA_039680545.1 Bryobacteraceae bacterium
TCCCGCGCCTCTTCCCTTGCCGAGGGTGAGAGCTTCACGATGGACTTGAATAAAGATGGGCACCCGGACACCCTGGTGATTCGCAAGGACGGGAACATAGTCGAGACGATCAACGACAGTGGCGGAACTCCCAGTCTTGAAGACAGAGTGAATGCCGCTCACGTGGTCAGCTTCAAGGGAACGGGCATCGTCGATCGCATGGTGATCTACATGGACAACGACGGCGATGGGAAGGCCGACGAGATGGAACTGCGCCACTACAAGGATGGCTATCTTCGCTAGTAACCCGCTCGCCGAGGCGTATATCGCGGAGGGCCGCAAGGCCGAAATGCCTGAGCGCCAACGCTACTGCCTGGACATTGCGCGTGAGCTCTATTTCCTCCAAGTCCGCAATCTGCTCTATGACCGATTGGCGTCCAGCCGATACATGACCGCAGAGCGTGGTCACGCGCATCGCAGGCTGGAGCCTAACCCAACTGACGGCGGATACAATCTCGGCGACAGTCTACTGTACTGGAAGCTGGCGAAAAGTATCGAGCTTTTCACCGGCCATTACGGTGCAGGAGAATTCGCCGTGGCATTGAGAGACTTGCCGACGATTGCGCAAGATTCAAAATGGTTCCCAAACGTAAGATGGCCTCATCCAAACGTGGCAGCGACGCTCCCCGGCTGGCGGAAGCTAGTGGGAGTCGAACCCACCGCGGCGCGTTGAACACGTCGCACGCTGGTTTTGAAGACCAGGCCCAGCACCGGCCAAGACTAGCTTCCACGGCGATTCTAGCAGATGCCGGAGTTTCGAATGAGTGTCGTGAGCGGGAACGCTAAATGCCTTTGATCCCAAGTTCCTCAGCGCGATCCTGCAAGGCCTTAAGGCAGAAACCGATGTGCTCATCAAGGGGAACGCCGAGTTCCGCCGCTCCGTTCACGATGTCCTCCCGGTTCACCGAACGGGCAAATGCCTTGTCTTTCATCTTCCTGCGAACCGAGGGAACATCCACCTCAAAGATGCTCTTGTGGGGCTTGACAAGAGAAACGGCAACCAGAAAGCCGGATATCTCGTCACAGGCGAACAGGGTTTTCTCGAGAGGGGACTCGCGCGGAATGCCCATATGAGTAGCATGGGACAGGATCGCGCGCCGAATGTCGTCCGGCACACCACGCTCAGCGAGCAGAGGCTCTCCCTTGAGCGGATGGTCCGGGAGTTGCGGATGAATCTCCCAGTCAAAGTCGTGCAGAAGCGCCGTTACAGACCACAAAACCTCGTCCTCGCCGAACTTGCGGGCGTATGCGGTGACGCACGCCTCGACGGCAAGTGCGTGCTTCCGAAGGCCCTCGGACTGCGTGAATTCACAGAGAATTTGCCAAGCTCGCTCGCGATCGATCATTCCTGTAATATAATAAAAGCGTTCACCTTGATGGGCCTGTGGCGCAGTTGGGAGCGCGCTTCAATGGCATTGAAGAGGTCGTCGGTTCGAATCCGACCAGGTCCACCAATCCCATCCTGTTTACCCAATTAGCCGCCGCAAATGAGTAGCGAACTGCTTTCTCCACTACAGCGCGGGCAAGTGCCTGCCAATGGGAGTGATGATATGATGACTGCCATGTCATCGGGTCATCAACTGGCACGCAGAGATTTCATAAGCGGCGCAGGCGCCGCATTCACCACCTCACTATTCACTGGCCGAATCAAAGGGGCCAATGATCGCATCACAGTGGGCTTCATCGGTTTAGGCGCGATGGGTTCGGGCAACCTGAAATACGCCATGGCGGTTCCCGGGGTACAGCCAGTCGCCTTGTGCGACGTGTACCAACCGCACCTGGAACGGGCCGAAGCCACAGCGCGCAAAGGCGGTTTCGAGATCAAAGGGGTGAAGGACTTCCGCGACGTCATCGCCGACAAGTCTATTGACGCGGTGTGCGTTTCGACCCCCGACCACTGGCACGCCTATATGACCGTGGAGGCCTGCAAGGCGGGCAAGGACGTGTACGTTGAAAAGCCCGCCTGCGTTTACGTGGAGGAAGGGCAAAAGATGGTGGAGGCCGCGCGCAAGTACAATCGCGTCGTGCAGGCCGGCACCATGCAGCGCTCGGGAGGCTACTTCAAGAAGGCCGCCGAGATTGTCAAGCGCGGCGACCTGGGCGAAATTACTTTTTGCCATGCTTATCAAAGCGGCATGGCGGCCAAGAAGGGCTACGGCAATCCGCCCAACTCTGAGCCGCCCCTGGGCCTGGATTGGGACATGTGGCTCGGGCCGGCGCCCAAAGTGCCGTTCAACCTCAACCGCTGGGGCGTGGGAGTGACCACGTTCCCAACCTTCCGCTATTTTTGGGATTACGCCGGCGGCGCCATGACCGATTGGGGCGTGCACCTGATCGATCCGTTGCACCAGTGCTTCGACGAGGCTATGCCGCGTTCCATCTGTGCCATGGGCCAGAAGTTTTACGTGCAAGACAGCACCGACACGCCAGACACCATGCTGGCCACCTTCCACTACCCGAAGTTCATCGCCAGTTATGAGAGCCGCACCTGCAATCCCATGCCGATGTTCGCGGATAAGGGCTCTGGCACCACAATTCACGGCACCGAAGGCAGCATCTACCTGAGTCGTAGCGGCTGCTGGGTGTACCCCAATCCGAAGTCCTCGCTGGCCCCCGTGGTCTACGAGAAAGACAAGGAGATGAGCCAGATGAATGTGCCGCACTGGATGAACTTCATCGAGTGCATCAAGACCCGCGCCAAGCCCACCAGCGATATCGAGACGTGCGTGCGGTCATCTGCCGTGTGCCTGCTGGCAAATCTCTCGATGCGGCACAAGACGTGGCTGGATTGGGACGAGAAGAACTGGACAGTCCAACAGGAAAAGATCAGACCGTTCCTGAAAGCACACTATCGCAGCCCCTGGAAGCTTAAAGTCTAAGCGTCTGGGGCCTGATACAGCTCGCGGTGGTTCTCGTAGGGGAAGTCCCCTACGAGAACCGAGGTTTCGACGGAGCAGCACACGAGGAGATCACCGATGCCGAAGAGTACCCGGCGTGAGTTGTTCGGATTGTTGGCTACCGCCACCACCGCCGTAGCTGCGCCCAAGACCAGAGTGCCGGTGGGCGGGCACCCGTGGCTGTATGCCAAGTTCCGCCCCAATTACGACATCAACGGCATTCTGGATCAGATCTTCGCGGACTTCCGTTACGCCGGGATGGACGGTATCGAACTGATTCACACGGTGGTTCTGAAGCAGGAAGCCGTCGACCAGGCAGCAGAACTCTCTCGCAAGAACAAGCTGCCCATCATCGGCATGTCGTATCAGGCCGACATGTGGGACCGCACCAAGCACAACGCAATCATCGACGAGGTAAGTCTGTTGCTGCCACGCCTACAAAGCTTGGGCGGCCGCACGATGGGCACCGGTGTCGGGACGCCGAATCGCAAAAAGACATCGGCCGAACTCGACTCGCAAGCCGACCTCTTACGCAAGTTGATCCCCTTGTGCCGCAAGCACGGTGTAGTCCTGAATCTGCACAACCACACATATGAGGTGAAGGATGGCGAGTACGATCTGAATGGCACGCTAAGCCGGATACCCGGCGCACCGCTCGGACCGGATCTTGGCTGGCTGGTCGAGACAGGCATCGACCCGGTGGATTTTATCCGCCGCCGGGGCAAGCAGATCGTCTTCGCGCACCTGCGGGACCGCAAGGCTGACGGCAACTGGGCCGAAGTCATGGGCGAAGGTGTGGTGGATTACGCGGGCGTCGCGCGCGAACTGAGAGCAGCCCACTTCAAAGGAACACTGGTCATTGAGTTGACAAGTTCCACCGGGAAACTCCCCGAGCGCCCGCTTCGCGAGTGTTTTAAACTCAGCCGGGATTACGTGCGCCGCGTGATGGGCTGGTAGAGTACACACGCCCTGCCCTGATCGATATCACGAGTACGAGACTTCAGTCTGTTAGCGGCTCACAACACGGGCGGCATCGGGAGAGAAATAAGTGATAGTCATGTCCGCACCGGCCCGGCGGTTCGAGATCAGCGGCTCCATCATCAACTGGTCACGGTAGGCTTTGTCGTCGCCTGCGAAAGGAAGCATCATGGTGTACTCCCCTATGACGTTGTAGGCATGGCGCGCCAATATCTGTGTGTCAGCGCTTGACAGAGCGGTTCGATTGCCCGACCCACAGTGTACTAGTCAGCCAGCTCGCTGCAAACCGCAATGGATACAGGTACCAAAGCCAGAAGAAATCCTTGACTGTGAAAAGGGGACGCCCATAATCGGCGCTTGCCTTGGCCGGGGTCGCAAAGTGCGCTCGCGAAGAACCTCGAGCACTCTGATCGCTCAGTGGCACAGGTTTTGGCACGAGACATCGTATCACGGCCGCCAAGAATCTCCAGATGACTGGATGAGATAGTTGCCAAGGCCATGCGGAAGAGGGAAAAACTGCAACACCTGCACGAGGGCGATGAGGATGCGAAGCCGCAGGTTTGATCTGAAAACTTGCCGACACTCCACCCATATGTCATCCTTAACAAATATTCAAGGAGGAGGTTTTTTCGTGAGATTAATGATTCTGGCCGTCATCACTGCCGCCTTGCCGCTCAGTGCTCAGGTCGTGAAGCCGTTCGATGTCAAGCTCGGCCTGTGGGAGTCAGCCACTCAGACTGAGATGCCGGGGATGTCCTCCATGCCAGGTATCCCGGCGGAAGCTTTGGCACAGATGCCGCCCGAACAGCGTGCGCGGCTGGAAGCCATGATGAAGGAGCGCGGCGCCGGTGGTCCGGGGGCGATCAAGACCAAGTACTGTTTGACAGAAGAGTCGCTTAAACAGGGGCAGGTCGGTCAAGTCGACAAGTCCTGCACATATAAGGTGGTAAGTTCAAGTCCCAGCAAACAAGTGATCCACATGAACTGCAAGAAGGACGGGACAACGATGACTGGCGACATGACGGTTGTTCGCGTGGACGAAGGGCATTACACGGCTACAGTGGCAATGAAGTCATCCGGTGGCGATGTCCCCGTGAACGTGAAGATGTCACTTGATAACAAGTGGATCTCGTCGACTTGCGGTTCTGTAAAGCCTGTTGTAGCTAAATAGTCTGACTTAGTCCATTGCCTTGTGACACGGCAGAGCATTGATTGAACTCTGCCGTGTTCCGATCCCACCAATGCAGGTCGAATGACGATCCTGCGGCAGGCAGCATCCGCCATTCAAGATCGCCCCTGGACGCGCCGCTCTCAGACTCTACTGTTCCCATCCTCCGCCAAGCGCACCATATAACTGCACGACGGCCAGACGTTCATTGAGGAGAGCCGTGGCCAGCCCGATTTCCGCCGAAAAGGAATTCGTTTCGTTGGTCAGTACTTCCAGATAGCTGGTTGCCCCGCCCTGGTAACGCGTGCGCGCCAAGTCGGCTGCATCCTTGGCCGCAGCCAATAGCCGCTCCTGGTGGACACGGGACTCACGAAACTTCTGGTAGGCGATCAGTCCGTCGGAGACATCCCGGAAGGCTTGCTGGATGGTTTGTTGATACGCAAGAAGAGCTTGCTCACGCTGAGCTTCTATCTGACGCAGATTGGCCTTAAGCCGGCCTCTAGTGAAAATCGGCTCCATGACCGAAGCGTTGTAATCCCAGCTCTTAGGATTGGATCGAAACAAATTCCCCAGCGCGCTGCTGGCGACACCTCCCAGTCCGGTCAGTGTAATATCCGGGAAAAACGCCGCACGGGCAACGCCGATGCGCGCGTTAGCAGCGACCAGGTCTTGTTCGGCCTGCGCGATGTCCGGCCGGCGGTCGAGCAGCGTAGATGGAATCCCCGGCGGCGGCACTTCCGGCGCCAACTGTTCGGCGAGAACTAAGCCACGCTCGATCGGCGCACCAGGGTTCCGGCCCAGAAGAATATTGATGGCGTTCTCCAGTTGCTGGACCTGCCGTTCCAGGTTGGGGATGCTCAACGCGGCCGCTTCAACCAGTTGCTCTGCCTGCCGTTGATCGGTAAGGGGCGCGGCGCCGCCGTTTACCAGCGCGCGTGTGAGATCGAGTGAATCCTGCCGGGAGGCTAACGTGCGCCGGGAAATCTCAAGTTCCAGATCCAGCGTTCGCAGCTCGAAATACGCCGCCGCGACGCTCGACACGAGCCCGTTCACAACCCCGCGCCGGGCCCAGTCAGTGGCCATCAGGTCAGCTCGCGCCGCTTCGGTAAGTCGCCGGTACTTGCCCCAAAAATCGACGTCCCAGCCGAAAGAGAGCCCCAGTTCCACAATGTTGTTCTTCGTTTGAGAACGGTCGGGAAAATAGCGATAGCGTGTGCCGGAGAGAGTCGCGCCCCCTGAGACGGTGGGGACCTGATCCGAGCGGGCGATCGTCACGGCTTCGTGGGCTTCCAGGACGCGGCTGGCGGCGATTCGCAGATCGTAGTTCTGTCCGATTGCCGTGCGAATCAGCTTCTGCAGCGCGTCATCCTTGAAGATCGACCACCATTTGGCGTGACCCAGCGACTGTGCCTCATCCGCGTTCACGGTGCTGCTCGGGCCGTGGTAATCGGTAGGGACATCGACTTTCGGACGACTGTAGTTCGGTCCTTTGAGGCAACTCGTCAACACCAACGACGATGTGATGGAAAGAGCCAGAGTAAGTGTTGCCCGCCTCATCAGTTTGTTCCCTCCGGAGAAGCCGGACTCAGTTGGTCGGGGTGCTTCCTTCGCATCTTCAGTGACAGAGTCTCGATCACATCGAATGTCACCGGGATGAGGAAGATGGCAATCAGTGTAGCGGCCAGCATGCCTCCAATCACCACGGTGCCAAGGATACGGCGCGATACCGCGCCCGCGCCGGTCGCTGTCCACAATGGAATGCAACCGAAGATAAATGCAAACGCCGTCATCAGGATCGGACGTAACCGCAAGCGGGCTCCGGCGAGAGCCGCCTGGGCTACCGTCACACCGCCTCTTTCGTAAGCCAGCTTGGCGAATTCCACAATCAGAATGGCGTTCTTGGCAGTTAGCCCGATCAACATGATGAGCCCGATCTGCGTATAGATGTCGTTCTCAAAGTTCCTGAGATACAACGCCATGTACCCGCCGAAAACCGCGATCGGCACGCCCAGCAGCACGCTCAGCGGCAAGGTCCAACTCTCGTATAGGGCAGCCAGAATGAGGAACACGAACAGAAGGGACAGGGTGAAGACTGCGGCCGCCGAGACGCCTTTCTCCGCTTTCTGTTCCTGGAATGACATGCCCATGTAGTCATAGCCCATCTCTCTCGGCATGGTCTTTTCGAACACGTCTTCGAGCGCCTTTCTGGCTTGGCCGGATGTGTATCCCTGCGCGGCCGTGGCGTTAATCTGGGCCGACCGATACTGGTTGTAACGGAATGTAAACTCGGGAGCGAGAATTGTTTTGGTGTTGACGACCGCTCCGAGCGGAACCATGGACCCGTTCTTACCGGTCACATAGAATTGGCCAATGTCCTCGGGGCGCGTCCGGTATTCGCCTTCAGAAGCAACGTACACGTACCACTGCCGGCCAAAGAGATTGAAGTAGTTGACCAGGTAACCGCCCATGAAGGCCTGCATGGTCGTGTAAACGTCCTTGAGTTCGACGCCCTGGCGAATGACTTTCTCGCGATCCACATCGGCGTAGATCTGCGGAACAGTTGGCAGATAAGTCGTGTTCACACGGCCAAGTTCCCGCCTGGTCTTGGCGGCGGCCACGAACTTTTCGACGTTCGCGGTGAGGAAGGATTGGTCGGCTCCCGAACGATCCTCAAGAATGAATGACACACCACCAAAACGCCCGATGCCCGGGATTGCCGGCGGCGGGAACACCATCACTGTGCCCTCGCGCACTGTCGAGAGCCGCTGGGTGATGTTACGCTGAATCGCCTCATAGCGTTCCTCTGGACTGGTTCGCTCATCCCACTCTTTGAGAGGAATGAAGAAGTAAGCACTGTAACTGTTAGGGACTTGGCTGACCGTGTTGAAGCCAATCACCGCCTGGCAGCCTTCGACGCCCGGCGTGCTGAGCACAATGTCCTCGACCTTACTGGCCGCTACGCTGGTGCGTTGCAGAGAAGCCGCATCCGGCAATTGGAGCGACGCTATCAGATAGCCGTTGTCTTCGTCCGGCAGAAACGCGGAAGGCAGAAGGTGGCCGAATCCGAGTGCACCCAGGGTCACGATGCCGAGGAAAATGAAGCTAAAACCCGCCTTGTGAATCAATACAGCGGAAATGCCGACGTACTTGTCGGACGACCTTTTGTAGGTCCTGTTGAACCACCCGAAGAACTTACCCAGAAGGCCGGTGCGTTCCTTCCGGGGTCTCAATAGCATGGCCGCAAGCGCGGGGCTGAGCGACAGAGCGTTGAACGCAGAGAAGATCACCGAGATCGCAATCGTTACCGCAAACTGCTGGTAGAGCCTCCCGGTGATGCCGGGAATGAACACCGTCGGGACAAACACCGCCGCCAGAATGATCGCGATCGCTATCACAGGTCCGGAGACCTCGTGCATCGCCTGCAAAGCGGCATCTCGCGGCGCCATCCCCTCTTCTATATGATGTTCGACGGCTTCAACCACGACGATCGCGTCATCCACCACCAGGCCGATCGCCAGCACCAGGCCAAAGAGCGAGAGCGTGTTGATGGAAAATCCTAGCGCCGGGAAGACGATGAAGGTTCCAATAAGGGATACCGGCACGGCGAGCAACGGAATCATCGTGGCACGCCAGTTTTGCAGGAAGATGTAAACGACGAGGATCACCAAAAGCACCGCCTCGATGATCGTGAACCCGATTTCCTTGATTCCGGAGCGGACCGCGCGCGTCGTGTCGACGGCAATCCTGTACGAGAGATCCTTCGGGAAACGTTTACTAAGTTCGTTGAGCCGCTCTGTCACACCCGCAGCGGCCTCGACAGCATTTGACCCCGGCAGTTGATAGATCGCCATATTGGCCGCAGGTCCCTTATTGAAGCGGCCTCTGGTGACGTAAGACTGGGAACCCAGCTCCACATTAGCCACATCTCTCAGACGAAGGATGGAACCATCCGGCTGGGCGCGTAACACGATGTTGCCGAACTCTTCCGGGGTCTCCAGCCGGCCTTTCGTGCGTACCGTGTACGTGAATTCCTGCCCCTTCGGAACCGGCTCGCCTCCGATCTGGCCCGCCGGGTTCACCGTGCTTTGCGTCTTGATCGCGGTGATGATTTGGGGCACCGTGATACCTAGCTTCGCCAGCTTGTCCGGCTTTACCCAGATACGCATGGCATACTGGCCGGCGCCGAACACCTGAACGCGCCCTACACCGGGCATCCGCGCGATTTCATCAGCTATGTTGATGTACGCGTAATTGGCAAGGTAGGCGTGGTCGTACGTCCCCTTCGGCGAGTACATGGAGATCATCAACAGCGGTGACGAAAGAGATTTCTGAACCGAAAGTCCGACTGTCGTCACTTCAGGTGGCAACTGTGACTGCGCCTGGGCCGTGCGCAATTGCGTCAACACCTGGTCGGTATTAGGTTCCGTTTTGATGTCGAAATTGACTGTGATCGAAGTAGAACCGGCGTTGGAGTTGACCGAATACATGTAGTTCATGTTGTCAACGCCGATGAGTTGCTGTTCAAGCGGAGTGGCGACCGATTGCTCCAGGGTTCTCGAATCCGCGCCGGGGAAATTGGCGCGCACGGACACTTCCGGTGGCACAATCTCGGGGAACTGAGAGGTCGGCAGCCGAACCAGACAAACGATGCCGACGATCACCATAAGGATGGCGATCACCATCGCCACGATGGGACGGTTGATAAAGAATTTCGACATGTTACTGCGCCTCTGACTGTTCCGGCTGCTCCGAGACAGCGGACGGAGCCTCAACCTTGGGCACGACCAGAGTGCCGTCCGGCGCCTTGGTGATCCCTTCGGTGACGACGCGCTCACCCTCGCGTAATCCGCTGTCGATCACCCACATCGTCCCGGCACGCACGCCGACTGTCACATTTCGTATATCGACTCGATTGTCGGCTCCCACAACCGCTACTTGATACTGGCCCTGAGAATTGGCTACGGCGCGTTGCGGAACCAGTAAGGCGCCATGCGCGAGTTCCTTCACCGCGCCGACTCGTCCGAACTGTCCGGGCCGCAGGATGGCTCCCGGGTTTGGAAATGCCGCTACGATTCGGATCGTCCCTGTTTGCGCGTTCACTTCACGATCCGTGAAGATAATGTGCCCCTTGTGCGGATAGACTGTGCCGTCCGACAATGTCAGCGTCAGAGGAACGGAGGATTTCTTCTTGAGCCATCCGTCGCCGTGCCCGCCCTTGGAGAGCCCCGAGACTTTCAGATACTCCTGTTCACTGATCGGGAAGTAGACCTTGATCGGATCCACCTTCGAAACGGTCGTCAACACGGTGGACGGGCCGACGAGGTTGCCGATCTGAACGGCTGCCGTCCCTGCGATTCCATCCACCAACGAGCGCACCTTCGTGAACTCGAGGTTCAGCAGGCCGGTCTTGACAGCAGCCTCCGCAGCCTGGATGCTGGCATGAGCAGTCTGTATGGAAGCCTGGGAAGTGACAATGTTCGCCTCCGCCGTCTTTTGTGCCTGAATCTCCGTGTCCAACTGGCTTTGCGCGATGGCACGCTTCTTCGCGAGAGGCGTATCGCGCTCTACGTTGATCTTCGCCAGATCAAACTGGGCCTTCGACTGCGCTAGTTGACCTTCCGCTTGCGCCAACTGGCCTTTGGCAACCGCGAGTTGGCCGCGAGCTTGCTCCAATGCCGCCTCAAAGGGGCGCGGGTCGATCTCGAACAGCACTTGCCCGGCCCGCACAGCGGACCCCTCCTGGTAGGTCTGACGGACCAGGTAGCCTGAGACCTGCGGCTGGATCTGGGCATTGACGTAGCCCTCCAGCGTGGCTACCCATTCCCCTGAAATCGGCACGTCCTGCCGTACGACAGGCGTCACACTGACTTCCGGGGTGGCAGTGGGCCGGGCCGTGTTCGCGGAATTCCGGCCGCAACCGGTCTGGGTGATCAGAGTTAGCGGCAGCGCGGCGATTAATGAGAGTAAGGCTCGTCTCTTGAGCTTCATGGCAGGTTTTGCTTCGTTCTCGGCAAGGATGGCACAAAAACCGAAGGCTGTAGTACAGTGTACTAACGCTGTTATACTGTACGCAATCGAATGAGCATTAAGACAACGCTGGCGAAAAAGCCGGCGGTAAAGGGGTCGGCGAGCCGTGGTGGTTTGATTTGGGAACGCATCGGCGAACCCCCGGAAACAAGCCCACACGCCATCAACACAAACTCCATCGTCCGCATCGCCATGAGACTTGCGGACACCGAGGGGCTTAGAGCGGTCTCCATGCGGCGCATCGCCTCGGAACTGGGATCGGGTGTCATGTCCTTGTATCACTATGTGCCGTGCAAGGACGACCTGATGGACCTGTTGCTCGATGACGCCTTCGGCGAGATCGAACTCCCCGAGCAGACCTCGGGTGACTGGCGTGCCGATTTGCGACTCGTGGCTTTCGAGACGCGAAAATGCCTGAAGACGCACTCGTGGCTCTCGGCATTGCTGAGCACCCGTCCGACATTCGGGCCGCACCGCTATGCCCAGCTTGAGTGGGCGCTCTCTGCTGTCTCCCGGCTCGGGCTGGACATTGAAGTGATGTGGGGGGCAATTCGTTCGCTTTACATTTACATTGTCGGTTTCGTGGGCCGGGAGATGTCCGAAGGCCTCGCAATCCGCCGCGCAAGATTCGACAGTGATTCGGCGCCCTTTGTCAGAAAGCTCATCGCAACCGGGA
>JBDKSR010000164.1:0-2189 GCA_039680545.1 Bryobacteraceae bacterium
CCGACTCGGACTTCACCTTCGGGGCTCGTGGCCGCAGTGACCACCTGATCCTTGGCTAACCACTACGCACCATGAGCAACATAATCAACACCCGCGCCGACCTCGATGCGCTCGCAGTGAGCGACCCCGAATCTCACGCCGCCTTCCTCGGTCAGCTCCGAGCCTCACTCGTTACTCGCTACGATGCGACCGAGTATCCCGATGGCTATGACCGCGCACTAACGCCGACCGATGCCGGTTACATCGCGCCAGAGTACGAGGAGCACGACACGCCAGCGACTGCTGCGCGGTTCGGGTTCACGCCGACAGACCTCGCTGAGTAATCATGCCCACCCGCCACCCCACCCTCGGCTCCGTCCTGCTCGCCGGCCTGCTGTGCGCTGCGCTGGGCGGGTGCGCGTCCCCTCATCCGCAGGCCAAGCCATCCGTTCCTCCAAGCGTCACAGCCCCCGACCCGAAGCCGGCCAACGGCGCCCAAGCCGCCTCTGACGCCGCGGCGCAGGAGCGCCTCTCCAAGCTCTCGGCCAACGTGAACGCCGCAGCCACCGCGCCGAACATCGAAGCCTCTCCTGTGGCGGTGAACGAGCTGACGGTCGCCCAGGGGCGGCTCTCCGACGTGAAGCCCGATCCGGTCGAGGTCGCTGCCGCCGCCGAGCGCCAAGCCCTCCAAGAGGCCGGACGCGCCGCGGAGGCCCGGGAGAACGCCAAGGCCGCAGCGGGCCAAGGCCGCAGCGATGCTATCAGGA
Organism: Bryobacteraceae bacterium; assembly: GCA_039680545.1. Classification (GTDB taxonomy): domain Bacteria; phylum Acidobacteriota; class Terriglobia; order Bryobacterales; family Bryobacteraceae; genus JAEHDI01. Next base: position 747 of record JBDKSR010000164.1, read on the forward strand.
TCGCTGAGCTCCAGGCCACCGCTACCACCGAGCGCGTCCGCGCCGACGCCGCAGTCGCCGCCTACGCCGCACAAGCCGAGCTCAACCGTATCGAGAACCAGAAGGCAATCGATGCCGCGATTGACGACGCCAAGAAGGCGCAGGACCGACAGCGGAATTCCATGCTTCATGAGCAAGCCGCAAAACTGACATGGATCGGAATCGGTTGCATCTCCGCGGCGATCTCCATCGCTGTTCTAGTCGGCTTCTTTGGCTCGATTCTCATGATTCGCAAGCTCGGGGCCTACCTCCTTGCCCTTGCCGTCGTTGGTTTCCTATTTCTCGGGGCCGCGCAGATCATCACGCAATGGTGGTTCATGTGGGCTTGCGCCGGCGTGATTCTCATCGGCTGCATCTGGTTCGGCGTGTGGGCGTGGCGGCACCAGAAGCGTGGCGATCTCGCAGAGGAATTGGCGTCGCGCACCGCCAAGGTTGCTGCCGTCGCCAAGACTGCCGTTCCCGTTTGGGACGCTGCCTACGAGTCCGCCACTGCCGAAACCAAGGCATGGCTAGACGCAAACGTTTTCGACCGCCTCTCGTCTACGATGAACCGCGACGAGAAGGCCACGGTGCACGAAGTCCGCGCCGAGGCTGCGCAGGAGAAAACCACCGCATGAACCGCCCCGCCGCACGCCGCTTCGCCCGCTGCATAGTCCATGACTTTGGACGCGTGCTCATCACGGCGTATCGTGCGGCACGCTACTATCTTCCGTACCACGTCCGCGGATTCGTTCGGTCGATTTTCCAACGCCGCCCGACATGCTGACAAAAGAGAAACTTCTTTCCGCGCTCATGGCGATAATCGCCGCGCTCGGCGCGTGGAATCTGCGCGCCACCCTCGATATAGCCGACAGGCTCGCGCGCATCGAGGAGAGGCAGGTTGCGGCAGACTCGCGCACTGCCGACATTCGCGCGCGTCTTGTCGACGTAGAGACACGCATCCAGTACGTCGAGGTTCGGATTGCCGAGCTACGCAGGAGGGACACCGCGCCATGAGTTGCGTCACTCCGGGGATTGACTTTCGCAAATCCCCACCCCACTTTGCTGCCACCTACCCGCCACGCCTCTCAACGATGCGCAATCCTGGCGGGTGCTTTAGACTCTCTCACAGGGACCGCTCGTATTCATGGGGTTGGCCCCGGCTCTGCCTAGCAGACCGGGGCTTCTTCATTGCCGGATGTCGCGGGGGTTCTCCGACCCCGCCCACTCTTCCGGGGTGAGATCCTCCCCCGGCGTGTGCGTCCAGTCCGCCGTGCCGATGTTGAGCGTGTGGCAGCGACGCGGCACAACGCACCGGGCCTCGGGATGCCGACACAGCCGCACGTCCCAACTGTCGTCGTGGGCATCGCCCCGGACAGGCAAGAGCGCCTGCTCGAAGAACGGTCGGCGGTCGGCCCACGTCCC
>JBDKSR010000165.1:0-1855 GCA_039680545.1 Bryobacteraceae bacterium
TCGAAGCGGCCGTTGCCCGAGTGTCTTTGTCTGCCCCCGGCGAAAAACCGCTAGCCGCGAGAAATGCAGCCGAGCAACTCACCATGAGGACGGTCAAGCCCAACAGGGTCCGGAACCTCCGGGGAAACTCGATATTGAACTTCGGATTGGTCGTCATTCTTCTCCTCAACCCACTGAAAGGACAATTACGCAAAGAAATCTCCGTAAATCATTCCTGTAGTTGTCGCCATGATCACCACAAGCACCACATAGACCGCGGTCTTTTTCGTGCCCATGATGCTTCTGAGGACCAGCATGCTCGGTAGCGATAGCGCCGGTCCGGCCAGAAGCAACGCAAGGGCTGGCCCCGATCCCATGCCGCTTCCAATCAAACCCTGGAGAATTGGAATCTCCGTCAGCGTCGCGAAATACATGAAAGCTCCCACGACGGACGCAAACAGGTTGGCTCCAAGCGAGTTTCCGCCCACGGAGTTGCTGACCCATTGTGACGGGATCAGCCCCTCGTGTCCCGGACGGCCTAGTAATGCTCCTGACACGAGGACTCCAGCCAGCAACAAGGGTAGGATCTGTTTGGCGAACGTCCATGTAGCTTCTAGCCACTGCCCGGGCTCGCCTTCTTCCCTGCTGAGGACGACGGCAAGTCCGGCGGCCGCAGCTCCGAACGCAACCACGGGATAGCCGGGCAACAAGATGGCTAGGATTACCGGCGGCGCAGCGGCAGCGGCGATCCTCCACCTTGGGATCTTCATCCAGGCTCCGAGCACCAGCGCGAGCAACAGTCCTGCGGCGGCTGTGAGCTGCCACTTCACTTCAAACACAGCCTGCCAGAATCCGGCCGGTTGGCTCGGCTGACCCCAATTTGCGAAAACCAGAATCGCCACCATCGCCGCGAAGTGGATCGACGTTTGCCAGAGCGCCCTGGGCGGATCGCCTGCCGGAAGTTTGAAATCTTCGACCTTCTTCGCCTCTTCCTTGCGGAAGATCAGATGCATCAGAAGTCCAATCACGACACTGAATGCAACCGCGCCCACGGCTCTCGCCATGCCCATGCGAATTCCTAATACTCGTCCCGTGAGAATGATGGCCAGCACGTTGATAGCGGGTCCGGAGTATAGGAATGCGGTGGCCGGGCCCAACCCTGCGCCGCGCCGGTATATTCCTGCAAACAAAGGGAGAACTGTGCAAGAGCAGACGGCGAGGACGGTTCCCGAAACCGAGGCCACACCGTAGGCGAGCACCTTGTTCGCCTTGGCGCCGAGATACTTCATCACGGAGGCCTGGCTGACGAAGATTGAGATCGCACCCGCGATAAAGAACGCCGGCACAAGGCACAGCAACACGTGCTCACGCGCGTACCACTTCACCAGGTGCAGTGATTCGAGGATTGCTCCGTCAAAGCGCGGTGTGCCCGCCGGCAGGTAGAACGCAGCCAGAAACAGCGTTACGATCGCAGACAGGCTTTTCCACTCGGTCTTCCAGTTCATTCCTACCCCTCAGGCCTTCACCTCGAAACGCCCGCCTCCCGTTCTTCTTCGGCGAGCGAGTCTATCACCGCTCCAATGCAGTCGAAGAAGCGGAGCACGCACGGGACGCGCAGGGAGTAGAAAACGAGGTTGGCGCGCTTCTCGTCGCGCACAATGCCGGCGGAGCGAAGAACCGAGAGATGCTTGGAGACCGTCGAAATGTCGGCGCCGACAAGCTTAGTAAGCTCACAAACACAACGTTCTCCCCGGGATAGCTCATCGACGATATATAGGCGGGAAGGGTGAGCCAGCGCCTTGATGATTTGGGCCCGTCTTTCGAAGTTGATGCGCGTGGCTTTGTCCATACTTGGCAATTATGCCAACTAGCCAAT
>JBDKSR010000166.1:0-3532 GCA_039680545.1 Bryobacteraceae bacterium
GGCAAACTCAACCTCACGCGCCTTGACCCGGGATCCGGCACGGTCGTGTCCTTCGAGTAGATCAAGTCACGCAGCGTCTCTCCCGAACTGTCGGCGATACGGAATATAAACGCCGTCTTTCGCTCCAGGCTCGGGCCGATCTTCAGGAGCACCTTATTCCAGCCGCGGTGAACATCCACCTCGCAGGATTCGGCCCATATATCGCGCATCATCAGCCACTTCGGGTGCCGATGCTCGATCAACGTACGTTGACCGTTCCACCACAATGCCAGGCTGTCGGCGAATGCCGCACGCACCGTGGCGCGTCTCGCCACTGGCGAGTACACATTCGCGAATGCGTAGTAGACCCCCATGGCACGGTTGCGCGGGATATTGAGAGCATCCTGCAGTGTCACGTAATTTTCCGGGGACTTTACCCATTGCCATTTGACCTGCCCAAAAGCGCCGTCATACGCGCCGGCCAGATCGAAGGCTTTCTCTGGCGGCCAGGCATCGAAGAAACCTTGATGGTCCTTGTACGGGAACGGTCCAATCAGCCACCAATCGCGATTCGAATGAGCTTCCGGCGCTAGCCAGACCTGCTCGCTATCCTCTTCGCGAAGAGCGTATGGAACGCGCACATGGTTGTCGTCGAGCGTGAGCTTCCAACCGGTCTTCGGCAGTTCCATCACGAGGGTCTCGCGAGGAGCGGGCGCAGCTTCGGACGTGCCTTCCCGCTGGACGACAAAAAATCCGTCCCAAGGTCCAAACCGTAACTCCACAACTGAGCCGGACGCAGCCAGCGGCGTACTGTCGCCGGTTTCCGCGTCCCATTTTTCGAATCGGCCCGCCGCCGGGAATCGCACGGAAACCGTCCGTTCCTTCGGCGTGTCATTCACCATCCAGTACCAGTCGAGGTTCTCTCCGGTACGGTGTGACCAGTAGAGTCCACCCGAATCACCGGAGGTCACCTCAAGTTCAGGTGGCAGAACGCGTCTGAGTTCTGCAAAGAGAGGCTTCAAATCTTCTTTGATTCCGGCCGGCGCTTCGATCTGCCGCGAGTAGTTCAGCCCGCTCATGAATGGTTCGTGCTTCTGGATCTCGAACCGCCGGATTCCCTCGTCACTCAAGCCGGCAGGAAGAGCGCCCGCAGCCAGGACCGTTCCACCAGCCTTGACAAATTCGCGCACACGCGCGATCGAGCGGGCATCCATGTCGCTCATCGGGGGCAGTATCAGTACCCGGAAACTCTCGTCACCTACCTTTAACGAACGTTCACTCAGCTCTGCCTTTTGCAGATAGTAGCTATCCAGAACGTGGTAGTCCCAGCCTTGCCGCACAAGTTCCAACTGTAGAGCGGTGTAGAAATCTTGCGTGGTGTCCATGCTATTGCCCCAAACCAGTTCATTCCGGTTTTCTTTTCGAAACAGGCTATTCGAGTTCCGGAAAGCGGACTCCAGCGGATAGTACAGCGCAACCGGGGCTACATGCCTGCCTTTGGCGTTCATGAACTGACCACGCCGGACGTAGCTTGCGTAATTGTGGAAGTACCGCCAGAAAGGCTGACTCAGGAACCACTGCGGCGGGTATTGGGTCTTGTTGGGATCGTAATCGAAATAGGGCACCAACTTGTTCGCGCCCCAAAGCAAACACATATTCGTACCAAGCCGTGCCTTTTCCAGGCTGAAATAAGAGTCGATTCCCTGCAGTCCCTGGTTTTCCACAAGAAGAGGCAACTCCTCAAAATGCGCTACCGAGGCAGCCTCCTTGAAGTCGATTGGCATGCGGGCACGCTCCATCAAGGCGTCAATGAAGACAGCCGTGCTTGCTCGCCAATGGCGAAACATGTCGCCGGCTCGGTTGACCTGGATGGACATCTGTTCTTCGTAAAGCGAAGTCCCGTGCTCCAGGTCATGCTTTTGACACCATTCGGTTACCTGCCGCGTGAACGCCTCGACGTAAAGATCGGAAATGACATCCAGATAGTCCTGACGCACTTTGCGGGACCGTGACGGGTCCTGGGAATCGTTCACCAGGAAAGGAAGGACGACACGGAGATCATATCCTTTGCGCCGTTGGAATTCGCCCCAAAGACGAGAGGTGTATGCGATTTGCTCACCGTAAGCGCCTTCGTGGTCCGCTACGGTCAACCGGAGCGTCTTCCCCAGGTGGTGCGGGAACCGCCGCGCGTACTCTTCATAGACGGTATCGATATAGGCCTTGACCGCCGCGGGATTGAGCATGTCGAGGCGCGTATTATGGGGTCCCACTGCCGGAACCAGGTAGTAAGCCGTGATCAGCCAACGCCCCGAAGGCACACTCCAACGAATCGTCTTCCCGCTGACAGGCAGCGACTGGAAGCCGTTGAGTGGAAGGCTGCCCGCCAGGACGAACTCGGGTGTCTGTTGAAGTTCGGCGGACCATTCTCGCGGTCCTTCGACCGTGTATTCGGTGTAATCGATCCGCTTCATCCGATAGGTGGGATGTTCGCGAATGATGCGGGAGAGTTCTGGATTTGTCGACTGCTGGTCCCAGCCGTGGCCGCTCGGCCACGTGTAATCGTCCGCGATGTTGAGCGTAAAGCCCAGCTTGGCAGCGATGTTGAGCGCGGCGCCCATCTGATCCCAATAATCTTCCGAGAGATACTTCACTCCCATGCCATTCCATGGAAAGACGATCGCACCGTACACCCCTTGAGCAATCATTTCCTCCATCTGCCGTTGGGTATCCGCGCGCGTAATTCTGCCGTTCCAAAACCAGTAGGGTTGGAGAGAGTATGTCTGCGCCGGATTTTGGAAACCACGGTACAGATAGTCGTATGTGACGGCGGGGCGGCGCGGCTTCTCCGCCTGCAACACCGCCGCGCACACCATCACGACAACGGACACAAACACGAAAACGCTGGTCTTCTTCATTGTCTTAGGCGTATCTGATCACTTTTCGAACGTCCATGCGGGTTCGCTCACACCCCACGGGCCTGTTCGTCCAAATCTCAGTATCGGGCATGGCAACCCGATCCGTGGCACACTCCCTATGATGATACGGCTTACCGGGTTGAAGACCGGCGCCGACACCAGTCATCGCCGTGATACAATGCCCGCCATGTCAACACCGGCCGCTGCGGAATCATCCTCCCACGCCTCTGCTTTATCAGCCGCTGTACAGGAAAAACGTTACCTGGCGCTGGACGCCTTCCGGGGTTTCATCATGATCATGCTCGCGGCCGAAGGATTCGGTTTCGGCGCGTTGAGGAACGACCCGGTCTGGAGCGGACTTGCGTACCAATTCGGCCATGTGCCATGGGAAGGCGGCGTCTTCTGGGACATGATCCAGCCCTCCTTCATGTTCATGGTGGGTGTCGCCATGCCGTTCGCCTTGGCGCGACGAATCGAGCGGGGCGCCACATTTAAGAGCAACTTTCACCACATCTCTTCTCGGGCGCTTAAGCTGATTCTGCTCAGCCAGATCCTGATGTGTATCTCGGCGAACCGGCTGCATTTCCAGCTCATTAATGTTCTGAGCCAGATCGCCTTCACATATTTCCTGAGCTTCC
>JBDKSR010000167.1:0-12321 GCA_039680545.1 Bryobacteraceae bacterium
CACGGTGGCGCTCGCTTCGGCGCTCCCACCTGCCTGGCGGGCTTCTCAACTCACGCCGGTCGAGGCGCTGCGGGCGGAGAGGTGAATTCATGACGTGGCGCTGGCTTCTCTCCGAATCGATTGCATCCATCAGGTTTTACCAGCGGCGGACTACGGTGACAGTCCTCAGCCTGGCGTGGGGCGTTGCGTCATTTGTGCTTTTGGTCTCATACGGAAACGGGTTTGGAGCCGCGTTGCTGAAGGGATTTCAGGCGGTCGGGCAGGATCTGATTATCATGGCCGAAGGGCAGACCAGCGCACAGGCGGGCGGTATGCGATCCGGCCGTGTGATTAAGCTCGATCGCGGCGACGTCGAGACAATCCGTGAGGCGGTTCCCGGTGTAGCGGCATTGTCCCCCGAGATGGTGAAGAACAATATGGTCGTTGTTCGCGGCACCCGGGAGAAGCGATATTCACTGCGTGGTGTGAACGCCGAGTACCAATACATAAGAAACATGACTATTGTCTCCGGGCGCTGGATCGGACCTGAGGATGTACTTCAGCGTAACCGGGTGGCGGTACTCGGGGCGACAACGGCGAAGGAGATGTTTAGCGGCATTCCTCCCGTTGGAGAGGACATTACCATACAGGGGCAGCGCTTTACGGTCATCGGTGTGCTTGAAGCCAAAGGACAGATGGCGAGCTACAACAAGCCGGATAACCTCTGCGTTTTCGTCCCGTACGACACGATGGGCCTCTACAGGGACATACAACATCCGGACTTGATTGTGTGGATGCCGGTCTCCCCGCAAGCCCGGGAGCGGGCCATCCGCGACGTCAGATCCACGCTCGCCGCCGTCCATCATTTTTCACCGAACGACGAGAAAGCGGTCTTTATCCTCGCTTTCAACCAGTTCATGCACCTCATCGATGCCATGACGCTGGCCGCGAAGTTGCTCTTGGGCTTCGTCGGAGCTTTGACGCTTGGCATCGGGGGCGTGGGATTGGCAAACGTCATGCTGGCGTCGGTTCTCGACCGGACGCGCGAAATCGGCGCGTTGAAGGCGTTCGGCGGCCCACGCAACACCATCCTCAAGCAGTTCCTCATCGAAGCGCTGCTGATCGTCGGGGCCGGCGGACTTCTCGGCGTGGTGGTTGGCGCCGCCGCAACTTACGCCGTTGGCACAATGCCTTTGTTTGGAGCGTTGATGGAAGATGCGCCAGATCAAGGAAATGTTGAGCTTGGCCTCTCCGTAGGATCGATTCTAGTGTCGGTTGGTGTGTTATTGTTTGTGGGCCTCGTGGCCGGGATGATCCCTGCCATCAAGGCTGCCCGCCTTAATCCCATCGAAGCTCTGCGGTACGAATAGCAAACACCCGCCCCAGGGACGCCTAACGGATTCAGCGGGATCACGTCTACATGACGTGGCCATCCCGGACGGCAATCCTCCCGCAACTCAACTTCCACAGGAATTGTGAACGGATACGGCTCACGCTGCGTATACAGACTAGAGGGCTGGACAGGATCGCCGGCCCACGGTGTCCTGATGCAGGTGGTGAGAACAATTTTCGGCCTGGTCGAACAGACATTAGCTAATGTCTGGCGGCACAGGTTGCGCAGTTTCCTTACGATGTTCGGGATCGCTTGGGGAGTTGCCTCCCTCGTGCTGATGAGCGCACTATGCGATGGCTTTCGCCAGGGTCAGCGGAAGAATATGAAGCAACTCGGCGACAACATCGTTATGGTCTGGGGCGGACGCACGGAACGCCAGGCTGGAGGAGAACGGGCGGGACGCCGGATCTGGCTTGAAAGTCACGACGTTGAGTTGATTCGCGAACAGTGTCCGCGGGTGGCGGTCGTGTCGGGTGAGATTAAGCGCGAAACGAGCGCCACGAGCGACTTCAACTCCGGTGTCTTTCTCGTGCTTGGTGTGACGGCCGAGTATCTTCAATTGCGCAATCTTCCAGTCGAGACAGGGCGCACCATAAGCGCTGAGGACGATCGGGAAGGACGGCGGTTGTGCGTGCTCGGCTCCTCCGTCAAAGAACAGTTGTTCGGCGAGCGCGGGGACGTGCTCGGCCGGGCGGTGCTCATCAAGGGTTACCCGTACAGAGTTGTCGGGCTGATGGGTAAGAAGAACCAGAACAGCAGTTATGACGGCTGGGACAACGACAAGATTCTGATCCCACAGTCGAGCCTCGTACGTGATTGTCCTCCCACCGAGTGGTACTACCAGAAGGGTCGTGTGAACTCCATCATTTACCGTCCCGCGTCCGTGACGGGATGGGAGGAGGCCCAGCGCGAGGTGCGAACGGTGCTCGGGCGGGTGCATGGGTTTGAACCGCTGGATGAAAGCGCGCTTCCGATGTGGGACACGGTCAAGAGCGCGGAACTATTCAGTGCGGTCTTTGACGCTACGGAAATCTTCCTGGCGGTGATTGCCATCATCACGTTGAGTCTAGGTGGCGTTGGGGTGATGAACACAATGATGACGGCGGTCGCGGAAAGAACGAACGAGATCGGGCTGAAGAGGGCGCTGGGCGCGACAAGCAGGAGAATTCTCGTGGACTTCCTCCTGGAAGGGCTGTTTCTTGCCATGCTCAGCGGCGCGGCAGGGATCGTTCTTGTCAGCCTGCTGGCGGCGGGCATCAATTCGCTTCCAATGCCCGATATGTTCTCCGGTCTGCCCATCAGCTATGGCAACGCGTTGCTGGCTGTCGCAGCGCTCGGCACAGTGGCGCTCGCTTCGTCACTCCCGCCCGCCTGGAGGGCCTCGCAACTCACGCCGGTCGAGGCACTGAGAGAAGAGAGGTGAACCCATGACGTGGCGCTGGCTCCTCTCTGAATCGATTGCATCGCTGCGGTTCTACCGGCGGCGGACCACCGTGACAATCCTCAGCCTGGCATGGGGCGTGGCGTCGTTTGTCCTGTTGATGTCTTACGGTGACGGCTTCGGCGCCGCACTGCTACAGGGCTTTCGAGCCGTCGGGCAGGATCTGATCGTCATGGGCGAGGGACAGACCAGCGCACAGGCGGGCGGAATGCGGTCCGGCCGTGTGATCAGGCTTGAGCGGGAGGATGTCGAGACAATTCGCGAGGCGGTTCCCGGGGTGGCCGCGATCTCTCCCGAGATGTTCAAGGGCCGCACCATTGTTACCCGGGGCACGCGGGAGAAGCAGTACTCGCTGCGGGGGGTCGATGCTGAGTACGAATACATACGGAACATGAAAATCGTTTCGGGGCGCTGGATCGGCCACGACGACGTCCTGCAACGCAACCGGGTGGCGGTCCTCGGGGCGACGGCGGCAACCGAGTTATTCAGCGGCATTCCCCCGGTTGGAGAGGACATCACCATACAGGGACAGCGTTTCACCGTGATTGGCGTCCTCGAAGCCAAGGGGCAGATCGCAAATTACAACACACCGGACAATCACTGCGTCTTTCTTCCGTACGACACGATGAGCATTTACAAGGACATACGGTATCCGGATTTCATCGTGTGGATGCCGGTCTCCCCGGACGCACGGGACAGGGCCATCCGCGATGTTAGAGCCACGCTGGCCACCGTCCATCACTTTGCGCCGAACGACGAAAAGGCGGTCTTCATCCTGGCCTTCAGCCAGTTCATGCACATCATCGACGCGCTGACGCTTGCGGCGAAATTGCTCTTGGGCTTCGTTGGAGCTTTGACGCTTGGCATAGGCGGTGTGGGACTGGCGAATGTCATGCTCGGGTCCGTTCTCGAACGCACCCGCGAGATCGGCGTGCTGAAGGCCTTCGGCGGCCCCCGCGGCGCGATCCTCAAGCAGTTTCTGCTCGAGGCGCTGCTGATCGTCGGAGCCGGCGGGTTGCTCGGCGTGGCGGTGGGCGCCGTCGCGACGTGGGCTGTGGGTACGATGCCCTTGTTTGGAGAGTTGATGAAAGACGCGCCTGACAAGGGCAACGTCGAGCTTGGCCTCTCGGCAGGGTCGATTCTGGTGTCGGTCGGAGTGCTGTTCTTTGTGGGCCTTGTGGCCGGGATGATCCCCGCTGTCAAGGCTGCCCGCCTGAATCCAATCGAAGCGTTGCGATACGAATAGCAAACACCCGGTCAGGTTGCACTAACATAGGCGGTGTGAAGTCCCTCACGTGTGCGCTGTGCGGCCTGCCCATCGCCGGTGTGGAGACGAGTGAACCGGCGTACTGCTGTTCCGGCTGTGCGATTGTCGCGTCGATGATCGGACCGGCAGAAGCGGGCGCAAGGCCCGAGGTTCGCCACTCCCGAAGTCTGATCCTGCGGCTCGGACTGGCGGGATTCTTCAGCGCCAATGTGATGGTGCTGAGCCTGTTTCTTTATTCGCTCGAGACTTCAGGGACAAGAGACACCGTTCCACCCGCGGCTCTGGCACTCGTCAATGTGTTGCTGGTGTGCTTTGGCGCACCGGTCTTTGTACTGCTCGCGCCACCGTACCTGGCGGGACTGGGACGGGACCTGCGCCGCCGGCGATTCTCGACCGACAGCCTGATTGCCATCGGCTCGGCGGCGGCATTCATTTATTCAATCGTGATGGTGATCCGTGGTTCATCCGACGTCTTCTTCGACACCGCGACTATGGTGCTGATGCTCGTCACGGTGGGCAAACTAATCGAATCCAACGCGAAACTGAAGGGCCGCCGGGCGGTGGAAGAGTTGATTCGATTGCAGCCGCCAACAGCCTACGTGTGGCGCGGCGGTGACTGGGAACAAGCGGACGTGGCGACTGTTCTCGCGGGCGAGCGCGTGCGGGTGCGTGCCGGAGAACGGATCCCAGTGGACGGTCCGATCGTGCGTGGCTCGTCAGCCGTAGACGAATCGATGCTCACGGGCGAGCCTCTGCCGGCGGAACGCGGAGAAGGGGAGACCGTACGCGCCGGATCGCTCTGTCTCAACGGCTCTCTGGAGGTTGTCTCGGCAGGAGAACCTTCCACACGATTGCTGTCCCGGATCATTTCGTCCGTGGAAGACGCCCAACGCGAGCGTTCACCACTCGAACGGCTGGCGGACAAGGTTGCGGCCGTCTTCGTGCCGGTTACGGTGGCGCTGGCAGGGCTGGTTGTGGCGGGCTGGTGGATGGCAGGCCCCGAACGTGCGTGGTTGAACGGCTTGTCTGTGCTCGTTGTGGCGTGTCCCTGTGCCATGGGGATCGCTGTCCCGCTGACGAACGTGTTGTCGATCGGCCGGGCGGCCAGGATGGGCGTGCTGCTTCGCTCTGCTGAAGCGCTCGAAAGGATTGCCCTGGCTGACACAGCCGTCTTCGACAAGACCGGGACGCTCACACGCGGCGAACCGCGCGTCGTGGGTATCCTCCCGGTGCAGGGACAGACTGCAAGATCCGTTCTTGCCCTGGCTTCGACGGCTGCTGTTGACTCACTACACCCGGTCGCCCGCGCGATTTTAAAGCGGGCTGAAGCCGAAAGTGTCGAACCTGCCGAGCGTCAATTCGTCCAAGTGTTCCCCGGGCGTGGAGTAAGGGTGCAACTGGCATCCGGGCCGCGCATTCTTCTTGGACAGCCGGGATGGGTGGAGACAGAAACCGGTGATTCCTCTGGAGAGCAGTTACACGAGTTGATGGCCGAAATAGACGGAACTCAGGGCGTGAGCGTTTGCGCTGTCGATGGCCGTCTGGCCGGCGCCTTGTTGCTCGACGATCCAATTGCCGCGGAGACGCCTGCCGTTGTGCGAGAGTGCCGTGCGCTGGGTTTGCACCTGGTTCTTCTGAGCGGAGACCGGAAGGAAGCCGTTGCGCGTGTGGCTGCCGAACTCGGAATCGGCGAAGCGGAGGGCGGACTGCTGCCGGAGGACAAGGTGAACCGGATTCAGGCGATCGGGCGGCGCGGAGCGAAGGTCCTGATGATCGGAGACGGGATCAACGACGCGCCCGCGCTGGCGGCTGCTGATGTGGGAATCGCGGTATCAAACGGCGCCGACATCGCGCGAGAGGTGGCCGAAGCCGTCTTTCTCGAAGGAGGGTTGTGGCGGCTTCCGCGACTGGTTGAACTGGCTCGATTGACGCGGCGTGTGGCGCGCCAGAACCTCGGGTGGGCGTTCGGATACAATCTTGTAGCGGTGGGCTTTGCAGCGGCGGGGATGCTTCGCCCGATCCTGGCTGCCGCGCTGATGCTTGTGAGCAGCATCGCCGTAACGGCGAACGCATTTCGAGTGAGGAACGCGCATATCGGGTTGTAATAGACGGGTTGACTGCGATATTGTGCGCGATTGGAGCAAACGTCCTTTTGGGAGGCATCTTCATGAGATCGGCTCTGCTATTTCTGCTATCGTTTACGCTCACTGCGGCGGAGATTCGGGTCGGAGAATCGGCTCGTCAAATCCCCGTCGCAGCGGAAGCGGATGTCGTGGTTGTGGGTGGCTCGACGGGCGCAGTAGCCGCTGCCGTTGCCGCCGCCGGGAAAGGCGCGCGCGTGTTTCTGGTAGCCCCCCGGCCGTACCTTGGGGAGGATGTATGCGCCACCATGCGCCTGTGGTTGGAAGACGGCGAGACCCCGGTTGCGCCGCTGGCCAGGAAACTCTTTGCGGAAGATCCGGAGCGGCCTCTCCAGTCGCCTCGTGGACCATTCCGCCCCATGCACATCAAGCGGACGCTGGACCAGGTGCTGATCGGCGCGAAGGTTGAGTACCTGTTCAGTTCGTATGTCACCGATTTGCTGCGCGACGCATCCGGCGCCCCGGCAGGTGTCGTCATCGCCAACCGCGCGGGACGCCAGGCGGTGCTCGCCAAGGTCGTTATCGACGCGACTGATCGCGCCTGGGTGGCACGCATGGCGGGTGCGCGGTGCCGTCCGTTTCCCAAAGGGGAACAGAGCCTCAGTTGGGTGACTCTATCCTCGAAGCCTGTCGCCGGGCGGGAGGCACGCAAGGCCGGTCTCGCTTACAGCCCCGAGTTGGCCATGGTGATAAAGAATAAGCCCGCACCTCCGCCCGCGGAAGTCTTCGAGTATCGCCAGCGCATCCAACTGCAGGACGGCTCGTGGGTATCGTTTGCGCGCGCGGAGCAGGCTATCCGGGACAAGCTTTACTCCGAAGCCGACCAAGCCATAACTGAAGAAGCGTTTCTGGTTCCGCCGGATCCGGTTCGAGGGACGAAATCCTCCTCAGGCAGTTGGAAGGGCGTCGAACGCCTGCCGCTCGGAGCGTTCCAGCCCGCTCGTGTAAAGCGCGTGTATGTTCTGAGTGGCAGCGCCGATGTTTCTCGCGATCAGGCAGCGAAACTGATGCGCCCGCTGAATCTGATCGACATGGGAACGATCATCGGTGCTGCTGCCGCCGAAGAGGCGCGAAAACTGCCGGCCCCAGTCAAACCAGCGGTACGCGGTGTTCCAGCGCGGGGAGCTGGTGAAGCCGGTGACGTGAAGGAGGCGCTCGCCGGCGTCCGTCCGAGCCAGCGTGGCCTTGCGACCGTCGAATCCGCCGCGGGCACCCTGCCGGTGCTCGGATCCTACGACGTTGTTGTGGTCGGCGGCGGTACCGGCGGCGCTCCAGCGGGAATCGGCGCGGCGCGTGCGAAGGCCAAGACACTGGTCGTCGAATATCTGCACGCACTGGGCGGTGTTGGCACGATGGGGCTCATCTCGTCTTACTACTGGGGCTACCGTGGCGGGTTTACCAAGGAAGTCCCCGGCGAGCGTACCTGGGACCCGATCCAGCGCGCGGAGTGGTGGCGGCGTACGCTGCGCGATGCCGGGGCCGAGATTTGGTTCGGTGTGATCGGCTGCGGCGCCTTTGTCGATAACGGCCGAGTGAAGGGAGTCGTAGTCGCGACACCGGAAGGCCGTGGTGTCGTACTTGCAAAGACCATCATCGATTCCACGGGTAATTCTGATGTGGCAGCTGCAGCGGGCGCGGAAGTGATGCATACGGGAGCAAGTGAAGTGGCGCAGCAGGGCACAGGCCTTCCGCCCATGCGCCTGGCTCCCGGATACACGAACAACGACTTCACCATCACTGATGAAACCGACATGGCCGACATCTGGCACCTGTTCGTGTATTCGAAGGACAAGTTTGCAAAAGAGTTCGATCTCGGCCAGTTGATCGATACCCGCGAGCGCCGGCGCGTGGTGGGCGACTTTGTGATGACGCTGCTCGATCAGATCAACGATCGAAAATACCCTGACACGGTATCCATCGCGTACTCGAACTTCGACACGCACGGCTACACGGTTGATCCGTACCTGCTTGTCGAACACCCCGAGAGGAAAGGCGTCACCGTCCGCGTGCCGTACCGCTGCCTGTTGCCAAAGGGGCTGGACGGCATCTTAGTAACGGGCTTGTCGATCAGCGTGCATCGGGACGCCGTGCCGTTGACCCGGATGCAACCCGACGTACAGAACCAGGGATACGCCGCAGGGTTAGCCGCGGCCACTGCCGCGAAGGAAGGCAAGGGGACGCGCGGCATCGACATTCGTGCGCTGCAAAAGCAGTTGACTGCCATCGGAATCGTTCCCGAAACGACTCCCCAGGAGACCGATTCCTATCCGATTCCCGAAAATCGGGTAGCCGAGGCCGTGGCGGGGCTCAAAGAGATTCCCGTCATCCTGGCCGAGCCCGAAACCGCTTCGCCGCTCCTTCGTAAGGCCTATCGCACTGCGATGGACGAAAAAGATAAACTCGCTTACGCGCACATCCGGGCGGTGCTCGGCGACGCGACCGGCTTGGAAATACTGACGGACGCCGTCGCCGCACAAGAATGGGATAAAGGCTGGAACTACCGCGGCATGGGCCAGTTCGGCAACGCGTTGAGCCACCTGGATACGCTGATCGTTGCCCTGGGCCGCACACGCGACCGCCGTGCGCTTCCGGTGATTCTCAGCAAGGTGGAAAAGCTCGATTCGGACGCCGAGTTCTCGCATCACCGTGCGGTCGCTCTGGCGTTGGAGATGATCGGCGACCCGTCCGCTGCCGCTCCCTTGGCTGCACTGCTGACCAAGCCCGGCATTCGCGGCCATGTCATCGCGGAACCGGCCAAGGCTGCCAGTCTGACCGGCGATAATCCGAACGAGAATCAGGTGCGCGCCGTAGCCATCCGGGAACTCAGTCTCGCACGCGCGCTCTATCGCTGCGGCGATAAGGACGGGATCGGCAAACAGATCCTACAGGAGTACACGAAGGACCTGCGCGGGCACCTGGCGCGGCACGCTCAGGCTGTGCTCGACGAACGCCGCTGACAGGACGATTGAGAGGGGAATGAGAACGGCTCCTCTGTACAGTCAGTAGGGCTGCCGGAGGCCGTGCAAAGGAGCCAACTGTATCATCTGGCTTTCTTATTCGGCACTAGTTGATAATCGCCCGTTCGCCGTGTGTCCTTGAACACGAAGGATTGGCTTCCTTTTGTACCCTTGACGCTGCGATAGATCCATGTCTCAAATGGGATGCCGTCGACGCCGCCTGACGGCCAAGCTTCGACTAAGTCCGGTGGTCCTAGTTGGACGTACATACGGCCACGGTTGGTCATCCATCCTGACTTGTGGGAAGTAGCGTAGCGCGCGTTGGCGTAAGTGATCCGGCGGTAATGTTCCTCTCTAAACTCGTTTGCGGCTGTCTTTGGGGTTGGGTCCCGCCGTAACCAAAATTGCTGGATGAATTCCTCTCGCTCTTCGTTCGTGGGGAGCTTCAAGAATGCGGTACTTTCTTCCTTAGAGATGATGTGGACGACGTCCTCATCCAACCATTTGAGGTAGGGAGATTCCAGAGCAATCTCCGCCGCTCTTCGCTGGACACCAGCAGGATTCGGTTGCGGTGGGTTCGATTGCCATGCAGCCAGAACGGCTGCGGTGGTTGCAAATAGGATTGTGGCGGCAAGTATAGGTACCCACGAGCCAGCCGGTCCCTCACGGTGCAACAGACGACGGATACGTTTCACCAAGTTTCCTCCTGTAACAGCTACGGCCGGTTCGCGGCTGGACCAACGATTTTGTTCCAGTGTGGCCAGCGCGACCGCGTATTCGTGGGCATCGCCGCTCATGGCGACCGCCACGTCATCACAGCAGTTTTCCCGTTCAGTTCGAATCACTCGCGTGATCCACCAAATCGCCGGGTGATAAAACAGTAAGCCCTCAACAGATCGCTGCAACAAATTCACTAGGTAATCGTAGCGGCGGATGTGCGCGAGTTCATGCAGAAGAATGGCTTCGACCTGCGCTACTGGTAGACCTGCCAGCAGCCCGACCGGCATCAGAATGACCGGCCGGAAATGGCCAAGTACAACCGGCGCTTCCGTGAGGCAGGATTCAAGTAATCGGATCGGGCGCGAAACGCGCAATTGAGCACTCAATCGAGAGAGTGTTTGTTGCCAGCGGTCAGGCGCGTAACATACGCCCCTGTGCCTTAACCGGCACACCGAAAACCAGCCGGCGACATGCGACAGGTAGAGAAGACTTACCCCTAACATCCAGAAAGGCGTCAACCAGGGCACGATTCCTGCAAGGCCTGGATTGGAGATGTCAGAAGCATCCGCGCTCCCTCGACCGTCCCAAGTGGAGTAGGGAAGTGTTTCGACGGCCCGAACATGCTGCCCGTCTCCCGGCATCACGTGAATCATTGTGAGGGCGAATCCGCAGAGTATCGCCAGCATTGCCAGACACGACGCAACGTATCGTATCCGTGGTGATTTCGTCGCCCAGAGCACCGCCGCAAGTACCGCTGCAACGAGTGCACCTTCCCACAGCGAATGAAGCAAGCTCCAGCCGAGCCCCTCGGCCAGCGAAGTATGTACCAAGACTTCTATGAGACTCATTTGCTCTCCTTGCGGTACTCATCGAGCAGCCTGCGCATCTCAGCGAGTTCTTCCTTTGTGGCCTTCTTCGCCGAAAGCGCGCCAACTAAAAAAGCCTTAGTCGAACCGCCGAAGGCGCGCTGGAGTAATTCTCCAGCAAGTTGCTGCTGCGTCCACTCACGGGGGCGTGCTGCTTCATATACATGTGCACGTTGGCTTTCGTCACGTCGTACTAAGCCCTTCTCGGTCATGATCTGCATGAATTTGAGGACTGTACTGTACAGTGCCGGGCGCCGGCGACTGATTGCCTCATGCACTTGCCGCACAGTTGCAGGGCCGATACTCCAGAGAACCGTCAGGATTTCGAGTTCGGCGTCGGTGGGCCTTGGCAGATCGCTTGCCATATACGAAGACTTTACTAGTAAAGGTTTCGTATGTCAAGCGAATTTTGTTGTTTTCGATAGCAACCAGAGCATCACGCGGGAAAGGCCGGTTACGCCGCGCTACGATCGGCTTCACCGCCCCGAACCATGGTGTAGAGGACGGTGATGGAGACGAGCGGCATGGCCCCGGCGATAAAGAATACGGGCGTGTACGAGAAGTGATCGACAAGCAGCCCGGTGGCCAGCGTGAAAATCATACCGCCAAATGCTGCCCCCGTACCGGCGATCCCTGCCACGGAGCCGACCAGACTATCCGGGAACAGGTCGGCAGGTATGGTCAGGATATTCGACGCCCACACGCAATAGCAGAAGGTGGCTACGCTGAGGAAAGCAATTGCCAGTTGAGCGCTGCTCGTCAGCACGGCCGGTATTCCGCTCAACATGCCGATGGCGGCCCACAGCATGACGAACTTGCGAGCCCGAATCGGAACCGCGCCGCGCCGCACCATCCTGCTCGATGCCATGCCTCCCACGAGGCTTCCTACGCCGGCAGTGAGGAACGGGATCCAGGCGTAACGGCCGATTGCTTCCATGCCGAACCCCCGGGCATTCTTCAGGTATTCCGGAAGCCAAAACACCCAGAACCACCACACGGGGTCCGAGAATATGCGCGCTATGATGAGGCCCCAGACCTTGCGGAGACGGAGCAACTGAAACCACGTCGGCACGGGCTCATTCGCCTTACCCTCGTTTGCACCATTCACGGTTTGAATGTGCGTGAGTTCCTCCGGCGAGAGTCGGGGATGCGTTTTCGGCGAACGATAGAAGATCAGCCACAGCGCCATCCAGATGAACCCTGTCGCCCCGGTTAAGACAAACGCCCAGCGCCAGCCGACCGTGAGCGCCATCCAGGCAATGAGCGGCGCGGAGATCATCGCGCCGATGATCGATCCACTGTTGAAAAGCCCTGTCGCGGTTGCGCGCTCCCGTGGCGGGAACCATGTGGCTACAACTTTTATCGATGCCGGCCAGTTGCCAGCCTCTCCCAATCCGAGCACGAAGCGAAGAGCGCCGAGCGAGAGCGCACCAGTGGCCAAGGCATGTCCCGCGGCGGCGATAGACCAAATCACAACCGTGATTGCGAATCCGCGATACACGCCGATGATGTCGATCAGCTTCCCGGAGATACATTGCATGAACATGTATCCGAGCA
>JBDKSR010000168.1:0-2679 GCA_039680545.1 Bryobacteraceae bacterium
TGATCGCGCGCCGCCTGTCGATCGCAGGCGCTTGGCTCGCGGGTTTGGTTTTTGCGCTCCATCCCGTGTGCGTGGAGGCGGTCGCTTGGATCTCGGAGCAAAAGAGTACGCTTTCGGCCGTGTTTTACCTGAGCGCGCTGCTCGTTTACTTGCATTTCGATCGGACAAGGCGCACGAAGTTTTATGGCTTGGCGTTGGCGTTGTGCGTGTTGGCGTTACTCAGCAAAACCATAACGGCGACGCTGCCAGCCGCCCTGCTGGTCATCTTCTGGTGGCAGAGGGGGCGCATCGCATGGAAACGGGATGCGCTGCCGCTCGTACCCTGGTTTGCCGTGGGCGCAACGGCTGGCCTCTTCACGGCCTGGGTGGAGCGTACGTACATTGGGGCTGAGGGCGCGGATTTCACGCTGAGTTTCCTGGATCGGGTGTTGCTCGCAGGGCGTGTGCTCTGGTTTTACTTTTCCAAGCTGATTTGGCCGTCGAACCTGACCTTCCACTACCCGCGCTGGAATGTGAGCGCCGCAGTCTGGTGGCAGTATCTATTTGCCCTCGGTGTGCTGGTCCTAACAGGTGTGTTCGTGTGGCTCGCACGGCGCAGGCGGGGACCGCTTGCCAGCCTGTTGCTCTTCGGCGGCACGCTGTTTCCCGCGCTCGGATTCTTCAACGTCTATCCGTTCCTGTATTCATACGTCGCCGATCACTTCCAGTACCTGGCGAGTCTGGCTGTCCTGGTGCCGCTCTCGAACATCCTCGCGTCGTTGCCCCGGAAATTCGTTCCCGTCTCGGCAACTCTTGTGCTTGTTACGTTCGGTGTTCTCTCCTGGAGCCAGTGCCACATGTATCAGGATTCGGACACGCTCTATCGCGAGACCATCACGCGCAATCCTTCTTCCTGGTTGGCACAGAATAACCTTGGCGCGAACTTGCTTGAGAATCACGGCCTCCCCGAAGAAGCGATCCCATACTTTCAAGCCTCGTTGCGCCTGAACCCGAACTATTCGCTTGCCCACAACAATCTCGGGAACGCCTTTGGCAGACTCGGACGTTTCCCGGAAGCAGTTGTCGAGTATCAAACATCGATTCGACTCAAGCCGGAAGACGCCCGCACGCACACCAATTTGGGTAACGCCTTAGCCAACCTCGGCCGTCTCCCTGAAGCAGTCGCCGAGCACCAGACGGCGCTTTCGCTTGATCCGCGCTCGCCTGAGATCCGCAACAATCTAGGGAGCGCACTGGCGCAGATGGGCCGCTTTCCGGAGGCTATCGGCCAGTTCGAGGCCGCGCTCGAACTCGATCCGGCGTACTATCAGGCGCACCGCAACCTTGCATTCGCTCTATTGAAGATGGGCCGCTTCCCCGAGGCAGCCGCGGCGCTCGAGACGGTCGTCCGGCTTGACCCGGATTCCGCCGAGGCTCACTTTACGCTTGGCTACGCCCTGGCGCAGGTGCCCGGGCGTCTTCCAGATGCCATCGCCGAGTATGAGGCCGCCCTACGCATCAAACCGGACTTCGAAGCCGCCCGGATCAACCTTACCAACGCGCTCGCTCGCATGAATCGCCAGCGATGACTCAGTGACCGCGCGGCAACGGCTTCTCGCACGGTGCCCTGAAGTATAATGCGGGGTGTCGCAAGAATTTTCCGCAAGTCCCGTCTCACCGGCGCGCCGGCAATTCGTGAAAGCCGCTGGGGTCGCACTCACCACATCCCTATTCACCGGCAATGTACGGGGAGCGAACGATAAGATTCGCGTCGCTTTCATCGGTACCGGCATTATGGGGACCGGCAATATCAATGCTGCGATGAAGCAGGACAGCGTTGAGGTTGTCGCCGTTTGCGATGTCTATGAGCCGAACCTCAAGCAGGGGGTGGCCGCGAGCCGGTATTTTGAGGCGACGCCGTTGAAGGATTTTCGCCAGATCCTGGCTGACAAGTCGATCGACGCCGTTTGCATCTCGACGCCCGACCACTGGCACGCTTACATGACCGTCGAGGCATGCAAAGCCGGCAAGGACGTTTACGTCGAAAAGCCCGCCTGCACGACCGTGGACGAGGCCAGGATCATGGTCCAGGCCGCGCGTAAGTACAACCGCATCGTGCAACTCGGCACGATGCAGCGTTCGGGCACGCACTTTCAACAGGCGACAGAACTCGTTCGGACAGGGCAACTGGGTAAGGTCACCTTCTGCCGCGGATGGAATTACAGCCTCTTGCCGCAGGAGGGTTACGGTAATCCGCCGGACTCTGCTCCTCCGGCCACGTTGGATTGGGACCTCTGGCTGGGTCCTGCGCCGATGCGCCCGTTCAACCAGAACCGATTCGGCGTCGCTCCGCGACGCTTTTCGAGTTTCCGTTTTTTCTGGGATTACGCAGGCGGCATCATGACCGACTGGGGCATACACATGATGGATGTTGTCCAGATGGGCACCGGCGATGTGGCTCCGAAGTCAGTTGCCGCTCTGGGCGGCCGTTACTGGGTCAAGGACAATACCGAGACGCCCGACACGCTCCAGGTCACCTGGGAGTACCCCGACGGATTTGTCGCCGCTTACGAATACCGGGCGGGCAATGGCAACTCGATGTTCAACCAGAACTACGGCACCATTTTCCATGGCACGGCGGGCACGTTGTTTGTCGACCGCAGCCTCTATGGCGTGGTGCCCGAGAAAGGGTCGACGCTC
>JBDKSR010000169.1:0-15411 GCA_039680545.1 Bryobacteraceae bacterium
TGGCCGGTTCGTTTGGCAGTGTCTCGTTGGCCCAAATCTGGCAATGCGGATGCGGATTGCTGCACCCCATCATCTCGCCGCGGTTCTCAAAGATTTGCACGTAGTTCAGCCAATCGCGACTGCCCAACTCGACATACTGGTCTGTCCAGATGTCGACTACGAGACGTATATCCGCCGGGTCCATGCGTGCGAGCGTAAGGCTGTGATCCGGGGAGAAGCATACGACCCGGCACAATCCGCGCTCATTGCGGTAGGCCAGCAGTCCGCTGTCAGCACCCTCGCTCGGCGGCGTGTCCGGCCGCATGGCCGCAAAGTCGTTCTCGAAGACGAACGTATGCTCGTACTTCGGATTCCGCACACCGCCCGCGCGCGTGTTTCCAGGGCACAGGTAACACTTCGGGTCATAGCTCCGTCCCGCCGGCTCCGGGAGTCTCTCCACTTGGCCCTGCCAGGGCCGGGCCGTGCGGTGCGGTGAGACGAGGACCCATTCACCGGTAAGCGGATTGAAGCGGCGGTGCGGGTGTTTCCACTCAGTCAAGTACGGAATCCCTCCAAAGGCTCGATTGTAGCGCCCTTCCAGGCGATCGCCCGAACGTGGCTGTCGCGGGAGGCACTGATCCCCTTCAACCGGTATGCTCTCTGAGGCGCCAAATCCCATTCCGGCCGGCACGTAAGCTGTCGCAGAATACAAAGGTTGGAGATCGCTTGAACTATGCCTTTTTGCACGAATTGTGGGTCCCAAATAAAGGATGATGTGCGGTTTTGTTCCACCTGCGGCCGGCCCGTCGGCGCGACGGGCGCGGTGGTCGCACCGCCGGCTGAGCCGCTCGACTATGAGATTCACGGCGACAATCTTCAAGTCGTCCGTATTCACTTGAAGCCTGGCCAGGAGCTTTATTTCGAAGCCGGAAAGATGCTGTATAAGACTGCCAACGTCACTTGGGAGAGCCGGATGACCGGCGATTCGCTTGGCAGCAAGCTCTTCGGCGCCCTCAAACGGAAGCTGATGGGCGAGTCTCTTTTCTGGACGCACTTCCGTTCTGACGGGCCCGGAGAATTGGGATTCGCCGGCAGTTACCCCGGCCGCGTCCAGGCTTTTGACCTCGCGGCAGGCCAGAGCGTCATCGTGCAGCGGGACAGTTTCCTTTGCGCCCAGGCGAGCGTCACGGTCAATATTGAGTTCGTCAAGCGGATCGGCGCTGGTTTCTTCGCGGGTGAAGGCTTCATCCTGGAGCGTCTGACCGGACCCGGCATTGTTTTCATTCACGGCGGTGGCGACTTCGTCGAGTTCAACCTCAAGCTTGGGGAGACGATCCAGGTTGATACCGGCTGCGTGGTCGGGTTCGACTCCTCTGTA
This sequence comes from Bryobacteraceae bacterium, assembly GCA_039680545.1. Lineage (GTDB taxonomy): Bacteria > Acidobacteriota > Terriglobia > Bryobacterales > Bryobacteraceae > JAEHDI01. The sequence continues at coordinate 1,358 of JBDKSR010000169.1, forward strand.
TCCTACGACGTCCAGATGGCTGGTGGCATCAAAACCATGATGTTCGGCGGGGAAGGCCTGTTCCTGGCGACCCTTACCGGCCCGGGGCGCGCAATCGTGCAGAGTATGACGCTCGAAAAGATGCGCCGCGAGTTGGCGCCGGCGCAAACCGGAGGCGACGAACGCAGCGGTCTCGGGGCAATTACCAACATTTTCGGAAGCGAAGACAGATAGCGGCTAAGGCCCGAAACTACTGCTGAATCTAGGACTTCCCACCTAAACTCGGGACCACCTTCTTCCGATATTGAAGAAAGTGGTCATGCCCCTTTTGGGTTCAACGCGTGCCGTGCGTGGCTCGATGTTAAACGAGCTCGCTCAGGTTGATGAATTCAAACGCCTTAAGGCACAGTTTTTGGCCAGTCTGAACCACGAGATACGTACTCCGTTGAGCGGCGTTCTCGGGATGACTGACCTGTTGCTTGAGACACCGCTTGATAGTGAGCAAAAGGAGTATGTCGAGTCGGCCAAGCTTTGTGCCGAGAACCTGCTAGCCCTGCTAAACGCAACGCTGGAATATTCGGACCTTGCCGCCGGAGGAGTGGTCCTCGCGGAAATGGCCTTCGACCTCTCGCCGACACTTGCTTCCGCAGTATCTCAGTTTGATGCCCGAGCAGCGGTTAAGGGATTGACTCTAATCTTCCGCGCTGATCCGAACCTTCCTGCGGTGGTGATGGGGGATGCCCTCCGGCTTCGGCAGGTGTTGTTGCATCTCGTTGAGAATGCCATCAAGTTCACCGAACGTGGCGAGGTGCAGGTGCATGCCCGCATGCGGTCGGCAAAAGGCGACCGCTTCCATCTTGAGGTGAGGGTTCAAGATAGCGGCATCGGAATCCCCGAGGAAAAACTCGGTGCTATTTTCGAGTCCTTTCAACAGCTTGACAGCGGATTGTCGCGTTCGTACCCTGGGCTCGGACTCGGCCTCGCGATCTCTCAAAAATTAGTTGCCCTTATGGAGGGAGAAGTCACGGTCGATAGTGTTCCGGGGCAGGGTAGCCTGTTTACGGTTTTGGTGCCGCTGCGGTTTGCGCCCGACGACGCAGAGGACAACTCGCCATCGGACGATGCACCGCAAAGCCGGGATAGCCAAACTTGGCGTGTCCTGGTCGTAGAGGATAACCCGGTGGCTCAGCGTGTCGTGGGACACGTTTTGAGTCGCGGCTTCTATGAGTATCGCTGCGTATCGAGCGGTGCCGAAGCGATTAACACTGCCGCGGCGGAACACTTCGATCTCGTTCTCATGGACCTTCAGATGCCCGGAATGGACGGCTTCGAGGCGGCCCGGAGACTCCGCGAAATCCCGGCCTACGCACATACACCCGTCATCGCTCTCACCGCTAACAGCACCGACGACTGCCGTCGCGCCTGCGAACAGCACGGTTTGCAAGGCTTCTTGTCGAAGCCGGTCGAATCCGACCAGGTTCTCGATACTCTTGCCCGTTTCCTGCGCTGAGGCAGCACGGGTTCAATGAGGGGATCGGCTGCCGATTTTGCAACCGCCCCCTGCCGCGCCGTGCTTGGACGTGAGAAAGGCGAGACGGAGGACGGCGGCCGAAGTCCCCGTCCCCCAGCATGTATAGTTGAACCCACCCCTAGCGCTTCAGGGCGGCACGAACGCCCGCAGCATACGCGGGGTCCGCTTTGTGGAAATGCGCTAATTGGCGCTCGATGATCTCCTGAGGAACCCCACTCATTGCTTTTGCGATGGCTGCGTAGAGCCTTTGCTTTTCAGCTGCGGGGAGCAGTCTGTAAAGGTTTCCAGCTTGCGTGTAGTCGTCATTGCCCTCCCGATGATCGTACCTGTCGGCGTCACCCGAGATCGGCAGCGGGGGCTCTTTGAATGATCTGTCCTCCTGTGGGCCGCAAAAGCTATTGGGTTCGTAATTGACCGACCCGCCACTATTGCCGTCAGACCGCATCGTACCGTCCCGATAATAGGTCTCCACCGGGACTCGGGGACGGTTCACAGGAAGGCTCTCGTAGTTGACGCCGAGCCGGTAACGATGTGCGTCGGCATAGGAGACAATCCGGAACTGCAGCATTTTGTCCGGACTGTGGCCGATGCCGGGCACCACGTTGGCTGGTGAAAATGCCGCCTGCTCCACCTCGGCAAAGTAGTTCTCCGGGTTGCGGTTCAGTTCCATGATTCCCACTTCTTGAAGTGGATAATCGCCGTGTGGCCAGACTTTGGTGAGGTCGAACGGGTTGTAGGGCGTCTTCGCCGCATCGGCCTCGGGCATGATCTGGACCATCAACCGCCACTTGGGGAAGTCTCCCCGCTGAATGCTCTCGAACAGATCCCGCTGATGGCTTTCGCGATCACACCCGATGATCTTCCCGGCTTCCTCATCGCTGAGGTTCTGTATGCCCTGGAGCGTCTTGAAGTGAAACTTGACCCAGAACCGTTCACTCTTTGCGTTGATGAAACTGTAGGTGTGGCTCCCGTAGCCGTTCACATGCCGGAAGCTCTTCGGGAGGCCCCGGTCGGAGAACAGGATGGTCACCTGGTGCAAGCTCTCCGGCGACAACGACCAGAAGTCCCACATCGCGGTGTTACTGCGCAGGTTCGTCTTCGGGTCTCTCTTCTGGGTGTGTATAAAATCAGGGAACTTGTAGGGGTCGCGCACGAAGAAAACCGGCGTGTTGTTTCCGACCAGGTCCCAGTTCCCCTCGTCGGTGTAAAACTTGACCGCGAAACCGCGCACATCGCGTTCTGCGTCCGCCGCTCCCCGCTCACCGGCTACGGTCGAGAAGCGCACAAAGCAAGGTGTTTGCTTCCCGGCGGCGGCGAAGATGCCGGCCTTGGTGTACCTGGTGATGTCTTTCGTGACAGTGAAGGTTCCGTATGCTCCCGAGCCCTTCGCGTGTACCACGCGTTCCGGAATGCGCTCGCGGTTGAAATGGGCGTGTTTTTCGAAGAGTTGCCAATCCTGAACCAGCAGTGGCCCACGGGCGCCTGCGGTCAGGGAGTTCTGGTTGTCGGGTACGGGAATCCCGGCCGAGGTTGTCAAACGACCTTTCTTTCCCATGCTTTACTCCTTTAATGGTTCTCGATTTGGACAGAATCTAGGCTTAGAAGTTTTCTAACGAGCTAACCCAAAAAGAACAGGAGGCTGTTACGCCTCACGGCGCTTCCGGCCTCGCATCACCACTTGGTACTCATACACTTCGAACGATGGAAGTGCCAATGCCCCCGTCACCTTGACTGCATCCCAGGGTATGTCATGGATCGTGCCGCTTTTCTGATCGATGAAATGGTGATGCGGGGCGACCTGAGAGTCGAATACGACCGTACCTTCGCTAAGTACTTGAGCCTTCAATAAGTGCTTTTCAGCGAATAAGTTGAGCGTGTTGTAGATTGTAGCCCTGGAAACGGTCGGATGCATGGTTTTCACCCGCGCCCAGACCTGATCAGCAGAGGGATGGGACTTGTCGCCCATAACACACTGAGCAACCGCTATCCTCTGTGGCGTCGGATGAATTCCATGCGTGCGCAGGATCGAGATAATGCGATCCATTTATGCTTTAGATTAAGTCTAATAATAGAAAATGTCAATAGGAGACGATTATTGAGCCATCTGTGGCGACCATCTGCCCGATTTCTAATCTGTTCCTTCCGGTTCCGATCTTGCAACCGACGAGTGTCAGCGAAGGGTAAGACCTCGCCACCGCTTCGTTCCGGCGGTAAGCTTGGGGCGTGCGCACGGATTTCGTGCTGTTTGGCGCCGGTCATATCGCAATCCTGGCTGCCATCCCCCTGTCCGCTGCGCTTCTTGCGTGGTGGGCGCGGCAGGGCAGCACGGCGGCTCGCCGGATTCGTCTCGTTCTCGGCTCGTTTCTCCTGACAAATGAGCTGATCTGGTACGTCTGGAGGCTTCGTGCCGAAGGTCTGCGTTTTCCTGAGGGGCTGCCCCTGCAGCTCTGCGACCTCGCGCTGTGGCTCACCGTCATCGCCGCGCTCACGCTGAACAAATGGACTTTTGAGACCGCCTACTTTGCCGGACTGGGTGGAAGCAGCATGGCGGTGCTTACTCCGGAGCTTTGGGCGCCGTGTCTCTCGTATCCGACAATCTATTTCTTTCTCGCGCACGGCGGCGTAATTGTTGTCATTCTGTATCTTGTCTGGGCACAACTCGCCAGGCCGGCGCGCGGCTGCTTGTGGCGGGTGTTTGCGGTTCTCAATGGTTATGCCGCGGCAGTCGGCCTATTCAACTTTGTCTTCCACACGAACTACATGTATTTGTGCGAGAAACCAACGAGTGCTTCGCTGCTCGACTATCTTGGACCCTGGCCCGTTTACATCGCCGGTGGTGAAGTGCTCGCAGGGGCCGTGTTTGCGCTGCTCTGGCTGCCGTTCCGCCGGACGGCGTGAAGTACAATGAAATTAAGCTCACACCTATGATTGATTCAATCATCGCCAAGATTTTCGGCACGAAGCACGAGCGCGAAGTCAAGGCGATGCGTCCCCTGGTCGCTGAGATTAATGCCTTGGAGCCTGCGCTCCAGTCGCTCACCGACGAGGAACTCGCACAGAAAACCGTTGAATTCAAAGAGAAGCTGGCGCAGGGCGCCCCTCTCGACGACCTGCTGATCGAAGCGTTCGCTGTAGTCCGCGAAGCGGGACGGCGCACGCTGAACATGCGCCACTTCGATGTTCAGTTGATCGGTGGCATCGTATTGCATCGCGGCAAGATTGCCGAAATGAAGACCGGTGAAGGTAAGACGCTCGTTGCAACCCTCCCGGTCTACCTGAATGCACTCGAAGGCAAAGGCGTCCACGTCGTAACCGTGAACGATTACCTCGCAAAACGCGACTCCGAGTGGATGGGCAGGATTTACAAGTTCCTTGGCATGTCGGTGGGCGTGATTGTGCACGACCTCGATGACAATGAGCGGCGCGAAGCGTACGGCTGCGACATCACTTACGGCACAAATAACGAGTATGGCTTCGACTACCTTCGGGACAACATGAAGTTCCGTCTCGAAGATTGCGTCCAGCGCGAGCATCACTACGCCATCGTCGATGAGGTTGACTCGATTCTCATCGACGAGGCGCGGACACCGCTCATCATTTCCGGCCCGAGCGAGGAATCAACCGACAAATATTACCGTGTCAACCGCATCATCCCGAAGCTGATCCGCGGCGAGGTCATCGAAGGCAAGGAGCCTGGCGAGAAATACACGACCGGCGACTATACCGTCGACGAGAAACACCGCTCCGCCGCCCTTACCGAGGAAGGCGTTCTCAAAGTCGAGAAACTGTTGGGTGTCACCAACCTTTACGACCCCGAGAACATCGAGCTGAACCACCATGTGCAGCAGGGGCTGAAGGCCCACGTCCTGTTCCACAAAGACAAGGACTACCTCGTCAAGGACGGTGAAGTCGTTATTGTCGACGAGTTTACCGGGCGCATCATGCCGGGCCGGCGATGGAGCGACGGACTGCATCAGGCCGTCGAAGCGAAGGAAGGCGTGAAGATCGAGCGGGAGAATCAGACCCTCGCCACCATCACCTTCCAGAACTATTTCCGCATGTTCAAGAAACTCGCCGGCATGACGGGTACTGCGGATACGGAAGCGGCTGAATTCAGTAAGATCTACAACCTGGACGTCGTCGTCGTACCCACGAACCGTGCGCTGATACGGCGTGAGTTCGAGGACATCGTCTACCGGACCGAGGACGAGAAGTGGCGGAACGCGGCCAAAGAGATTAAGGTCTGCCAGGAACGTGGCCAGCCCGTGCTGGTTGGCACGATCTCGGTCGAAAAATCAGAGAAACTGTCGAGCACGCTGAAGCGCATGGGCGTCAAGCACGAGGTGCTGAACGCGAAGAACCATGAGCGTGAGGCGTCCATCGTTGCTCAGGCAGGCCGCAAGGGCGCCGTCACCGTGTCCACGAACATGGCTGGCCGCGGTACCGATATTCTGCTCGGCGGCAACCCGGATTTCATGGCCAAGGAGATCTGTCTCAAGGATCGGATCGCCGAGTCGCTGCCTAAGGAGCAGGCCAGCTTCATTGGGGACAAAGAGTTTTACTACTTCTACCATTTAGGAAACTTCTATCGGGTCCAGCGGCCCAAATGGGAGGCCATTTACGCAGAATGTAAGGTCGCGACGGATGCCGAACACGAAGAAGTGGTGAACGTCGGTGGCTTGCATATCGTAGGCACCGAGCGTCATGAATCAAGGCGTGTCGACAACCAGTTACGTGGACGGGCTGGCCGCCAGGGTGATCCCGGCAGTTCGCGTTTCTATCTCTCCCTCCAGGACGACTTGCTGAGGATCTTCGGCGGTGAGCGCATTCAGGGCCTCATGCTTCGTCTGGGGATGGAAGAGGACGTGCCGATCGAGTCGCGCCTCATCACCAAGCGAATCGCCAAGGCCCAGCAGGCCGTTGAAGCGCAGAACTTCGCAGCCCGCAAACACCTCCTCGAATACGACGATGTAATGAACAAGCAGCGCCAGGCCGTTTACGGTTTACGGCGCCAGTCGATCGAGGGGAAGGATCAAAAGGAACATATCCTCGACATGATCAGGGGCATCGTGGAGACATTTGTTGCCGCGCGATGCCCGGACGGAAGTCATCCGTCGAGTTGGGACCTTGTTTCTCTGCGCACCGATGTCCTGAGCCAGTTTGGCCACAAGATCGACGTAGCTGTGCTCGCCGAGATGAACACGGCCGAGATCTCGGATACGATCTACGAGCAGCTCGTTCAGAAGTACGCCGAGAAGGAAGAGATGGTCGGCGCGGACATCATGCGCGAGACCGAACGGATTCTCCTTCTTCAGGTGATCGACGATCAGTGGAAGGACCATCTCCTCTCGATGGACCACCTGAAGGAAGGCATCGGCCTGCGCGGTTACGGCCAGAAGGATCCGCTTGTCGAGTACAAGAAGGAATCCTTCCTGATCTTCCAGGACATGATGGACCGCATCGAGGACGAGGCGGTTCGCTACCTGTTCTTCCTGCGGCCGGTCGAGGAGGCACGTCCCATCGTCACGGCGCAGCCGGAAGAGGATTACGCAGACGAGCCGGAAGCGCTCGCGGGCGTAGCTCAGGTTCAGCGCACCGCTGGCCAGTCCTCGATCGAGGACTTCACGCGAAGCATTCAGCGCAAGAAGGAAAAGGAAATGGCCGAGCTTCAGTTCGCGGGTGGCGGCACGAGTACCGTGCAACAGCCGGTCGTGAAGGCGCAAAAAGTCGGCCGGAACGATCCTTGCCCGTGTGGGAGCGGAAAGAAGTACAAAAAATGCTGTGGCGCATAGGTCTGTGTCTCATTTTCGTCGTTGCCTCCGTGGCGCAGGCCGGCATCTGGCCGGAGCAGTTTGCCGGTGTAAAACGGACCAACGTAAAGCCGCTCGCCGTTCAGAATGCCGCCATCTGGGACGAATACGGCCTGGAGGAATCCGAGCAGGCCGTTTACGGAACCGGAGCCAAAGCGTTTACCGCCTCCGCGTGGCGGCTGGCCGACGCGACGTGCGCCCTCGCGGCATTTCAGTGGCAGCGTCCTGCGGATGCCCATCCTTCGGCGCTCGGGAAGCTTGCTGCCGAGACGGACGAGACGTTACTGCTGGCGTTCGGCAACTACCTGTTCCGTTTTGAGGGGAGGCGTTTCGAAGTTCGCGACTTCCCAAACTTGTTCGACACCCTGCCGCGCCTGGATCAGTCTTCGCTCCCCGTATTGAGCGACTACCTGCCTACCGCGAACCTTGCTCCGAATTCAGAGCGGTATGTGCTGGGGCCGGTTGCGCTCAAGGCCTTTGAGCCACGTATCCCGGCTTCCGTGGCGGCTTTCCACTACGGGACCGAGGCGCAACTCGGGAAATTCCATACGGGAAAGAGCGAGACCGTGCTGGCGCTGTTCTCGTATCCGACGCCTCAGATCGCACGGGAACGGATCGAAGCGTTTCAGAAGATCCCGAATGTGATGGCGAAGCGGAGCGGTCCGCTGATTGCTGTCGTTGTCGCCCCTCCGGATTCTGAAGCCGCCGAAAGACTGCTCTCCCGAATCCGCTACAAGGCACAACTCTCCTGGACCGACTACAAGCCGGCCAACCGTGACAATATCGGGGACCTGATCCTTACGATCTTTTCCCTGATCGGTGTCATGCTGCTGTTCTGCATCGCTTCCGGATTACTTTTCGGGGGTATGCGCATTTTGTTGCGGAGATTGTTTGGCAATTCAGATGCTGACGGCACAATGACCGTTCTGCGGATCAGAGATCGATAACCGTCTATTTATCAATGAAATAAACCGAAATTCCCGCCTTTGAAGTCTGATTTTTGACATTCTTCCCAAACACCGGGGGAATAGTCTGGTATCCGTAAGCCGTTTGGCTAGTGGGGGTTGGATGCGTTCTCGGACGCCGGGCTTTTTTTCTTGACTTGAGATGCTCCAGAAATTATCATCCAAAGCACAAAGGTTCTGGCGGTTGCGATACCGTCGGCCTTGATTCTCCCATTAAACATCGCCCTGGAGGACAGGGTAAGAAGATGCTCACCCAGAGGTTGGGTGGGCATTTTCGTTTTAGGCCACATGTTGTGCGCTGGTTGCCTCGCTACCAGGCCCCAGCTTCGCTTTCAATACTTTAATGATTGAAAACAAATAGGAAATCTCACGGTGACTGAGGCCCCGGCTACCGGGCATTCGACGCTGTGATACGCTGGTTTTCTTATGGCTGATGGCAAGCTGCAGGTGATTCCGCTCGGTGGTTTGGGCGAGTTCGGCATGAATTCCATGGCCCTGCGCTACGCCGACGATATCATCGTCATCGACGCGGGGATGATGTTTCCCGAAGAGGAATTGCTCGGGGTGGATATTGTTACCCCGGATTTTTCCTATCTGGAGGAAAACCGCGAACATGTCCGTGCGCTCATACTCACGCACGGGCACGAAGACCATATTGGCGCCACACCATTTCTGCTCTCGGAAGTGGATGTACCGGTCTATGGCAGCGCCTTCACGCTGGCGCTGGTAGAGAGACGGCTCGAAGAGCACGAACTCGCCGGTAAGGCGAAACTGAACGTCGTTAAACCCGGCGAAAAGGTCGAAATCGGTCCATTTACGATCGAATTTGTGCATGTAACGCACTCCATTGTGAGTGCGATGTCGCTGGTGATCACGACTCCGGTCGGGGTGGTTATCCACACGGGAGACTTCAAGGTCGATCCCACCCCCATGGACGATGTCCTCTTCGATCTGCATACGTTCGCTGAGTACGGCAAGCGTGGAGTGCTGCTCTTGCTGAGCGATTCGACCAACGTGGACCGTCCGGGCTTTACCGAAAGCGAACGGGCGGTTCGCCCCCGTCTTGAAGACATCTTCAACCGCTCGAAGCGCCGGCTGGTGATTGCGTGCTTCAGTTCGTCGGTGCACCGCCTCCAGCAAGTGATCGACGTGGCGCATGAAGCCGGCCGGAAGGTCGGTTTTCTGGGCCGCAGCATGACCACCGTGACTGAGATCGCCCATTCGCTCGGTCTGCTGCACATTCCTGACGGGCTTCTGCTGCGTCCGCAGGACATCATGCAGGCGAGGGCGGATAAAGTCTGTGTCGTAATCTCTGGTACCCAGGGCGAACCGATGTCCGCGCTTTCACGGGTCGCGGTGGATAACCACAAAAACCTGTCCATCGAACCGGGCGACACGGTTGTGTTGAGTTCCCGGATCATCCCCGGAAACGAGAAGGCCATTTACCGGATGATCAATCACATTTCCCGCCGTGGGGCGGATGTGATTTACGGCTCCATGAATCCGCCGGTACACGTTTCCGGTCACGCCAGTTCCGAGGAATTGAAACTCATCCTGAATCTTGTTCGCCCCCGCTTCTTCATGCCGATCCACGGCGACTACCGGCAATTATCACGGCACGCAAAACTGGCCGAGCACTTACGTTCCTCCGGTCTTGAGGAGACGTTCATCGTCGAGACGGGGGAAACACTGGAACTGGACCGTAAGGGTGCGCGAAAAGGGGAAAAGGTCACGGTCGGCCGGGTCTGCATCGATAGCGGCACGCTGGACGAAGTGGTTGAGGATGTGGTCATACGTGACCGCCGGCATCTTTCCGAAGACGGTTTCGTCCTACCGATCATTGCGATCAACAAGCATACCGGCAAGTGCGAGGGCCTTCCTGAGATCGTCAGCCGGGGCTTCGTCTCGACCGAAGACGGCGCTGAGATTCTCCAGGAGGCGCGTCAGGTGGTTGCAAGAACCCTCGAGACATCCAGTTCCGAGGAGCGCGCGGATTGGGGCGTCATGAAAGAGAAGATTCGCACCGACGTGCGCCGTTTCCTGAGTAAGCAAACCTCCCGCCGGCCACTCATCATGCCGGTGATTCTGGAAATCTGACGCCGGACGCTGCCGTGCATACCGAAGCTTGCCCGCTCCGCGGATGAACGGGTAGTCTGAAAAGATGGTCGATCTTCTCCACCACGCGGCGGTGCGTGCCATTCAATACCTTCAAACGATTAGAGAGCGTCGCGTGGGGCCGTCCGAAGAGGCAGCCAACCGGTTGGCCGAACTTGACGGGCCGTTCCCAGAGAATCCATGTTCCCCTGAGGACGTGATCGAGATACTCGATCGCGCCGGTTCGCCTGCGACGATGGGAACGGCAGGCGGACGTTTCTTCGGGTTCGTTCATGGAGGTAGTCTCCCGGCTCCTTTGGCCGCGAACTGGTTGGCGGCCGCATGGGACCAGAACGCGGCCCTCTATGCGACGAGTCCCACTGCGGCGAGGCTGGAAGAGATTGCCTTGCGCTGGCTTCTTGAGGCTTTGCGATTGCCGCCGGGATGCGGCGGGGCGTTTGTCACCGGCGCGACCATGGCCAGCTTCACGGGACTCGCGGCAGCGCGCAACGCCGTGTTCGAGAAGGCTGGATGGGATGTTGAATCGGAAGGACTTATCGGGGCGCCACCAATCACTGTAGTGGTCGGCGAAGAGGTTCATCCATCGGTTACAAAGAGCCTCGGCATGCTGGGGCTGGGGCGAAATCGAACAGTGACCGTCCCGACTGACGCGCAAGGCCGGATGCGTGCCGGCGCCTTCCCCAAGATTCACGGTCCGGCGATCGTCTGCGTGCAGGCCGGCAACGTGAATACGGGCGCTTTCGATCCGATCGGCGAAATCTGCGACCTCGCGCACGAGAGCGGGACATGGGTTCACGTGGACGGGGCATTCGGGCTGTGGGCCTCGGCGAGCCCGGCGCTTGCGCACCTGTCAGCCGGGGTTGAGAAAGCGGATTCGTGGGCTACGGACGCTCACAAGTGGCTGAATGTTCCCTACGACAGCGGCCTCTCCTTCGTGAGATACCCGTCGAATCTGAATCGGGCAATGTCTCTTAAAGCTGCCTATATTCCGCTCGCGGAACGGCGCGATCCGAGCCAGTTCACGCCCGAACTCTCGCGGCGCGCGCGAGGCATCGAGATTTGGGCGGCCCTCCGTTCTCTGGGCCGTTCAGGACTCGCCGCTATGCTCGAACGCACATGCCGTCATGCCAGGCGATTTGCGGAAGCGTTGCAGGCCGCTGGATGCGAGATCCTCAACGACGTCGTCCTGAACCAGGTGCTGGTGACGTTCGGTGATGCCGATCGCACGCTTCGCGTGATTGACCGGATTCAACAGGATGGAACGTGCTGGTGCGGAGGCACGACCTGGCACGGGCGCGTCGCAATGCGCATCAGCGTGTCATCCTGGGCGACAACGGACGAGGATGTGGAACGCAGCATCGCCGCGATGCTTAAGGCGCACCGTGAGGTGGACTCGTGAGAAGCGCGAATGGATACAATGGGTGGCGTCGAGATAAAGGAGCAAGGAAGATCATGAGCCGGACTTACTTTCGATTCGTCCCCGCCGTTCTCGCGGCGCTCGGAATGTTGCTCACCTTTTCGGTAGCGGCTCCGTGCGCGGATCGCACGCCGTTAAAGGCATTGATCGTTGACGGGCAGAACAACCACGCGTGGAAGGACACGACACCCGTCCTCAAGAAGCTGCTCGACGAAAGCAAACTATTCCAAGCTACCGTGATCACCACGCCGCCGAAGGGTGGCGATATGAGCACGTTCCGGCCCGATTTCGCGGCGTACGACGTCATCGTGATGAACTACACCGGAGATTCCTGGACCGAGGAGATTAACGCGGCGTTCGAGAAATACGTACGCGGCGGCGGTGGCGTTGTGATCTTCCACGCCGCGGACAATGCCTTTCCCGATTGGAAGGCGTACAACGAAATGATCGCCGTGGGCGGATGGGAGAATCGTACAACGGAAAAGTCCGGTCCGTCGATCCATTACCGCGATGGCAAGATCGTTCGGGATACCACGCCGCGCAAGTGCGGGCACCACGGGCCCCGTCAGCCTTTTCTCGTGACGAATCGGAATACGAAGCACCCGATTACAAAGGGTCTCCCGAAGACCTGGATGCACGCTTCCGACGAACTGTACGACAGCCTCTGCGGTCCGGCCGTGAATCTTGATGTTCTTGCAACGGCGTACTCGGATCCGGCGAACAAGGGCATCGGAGAGAACGAACCGATGCTCATGACGATCCGCTACGGCAAGGGCCGCGTGTTTCACACCGCGTTGGGCCACGACCCCGCCGCGATGGAATGCGTGGGCTTCATCTCGACACTCCTACGCGGGACGGAATGGGCCGCGACGGGGAAGGTGAAGCAACCCATCCCGGCCGATTTTCCGACAGCGGGCGCCGTCAGCCTGAGGAAGTAACGGGGGCTACTGCAGCTTACCCCTGGCTTCGACTTTCCATACCTGCTCTACCTGATCCCCGCGGATCCCGTAGATATTCTCGTGGAGGTTCACCGCCGCGCAGACGTGATTCGGAATGATGCGGACGCGGTCGCCGATCTTGAATTCGCGCTCGCATTTCCGGATGTCGATGTAGCCGTGTTCCTCGTTCATATTGAAGAAGACGGCGCGAGGATCGTCGGTCATAAGGCCGAAACTGGGTTCGCCCCCAGTGACCAGACGGTCAGATGAGAAAGTCTTCGATCCCCCGTCGATGATCATCTGTCCTGGGCGGGACGTCGAGACAACCGTGGCCAGCATGGATGCCGCACAGTCCTCGATCGTACATGCTCCCGACAGAATCGTGTTCTTATCGTTGAAGATGTACGTGCCCGGGCGGATCTCATTCATGCCTCGCACGTGATGAGAATGGAACAACGTCGGGGTGGATCCGCCGGAGACAACGCGTGCTTCGAGCCCCTCATGCCTGAGATCGGACAGCATGGACTGGACAGTCGAACTCAACTCGTCGATCTTGCGCAGTCCCGCTCCGTCCAGGTCGTGGATGTGGCCGGCATAGAAGGCGATGCCTTCGAAGGTCACTGCCGGAAGATCGTCGATTGACTTCGCCAATTCGACCAGTTCCGGGCCCGGATTGACGCCCACGCGGCCCAGACCGACCTCGGCTTCCGCCAGCATCCCGATCGTTACGCCGGCAGCCTGCGCGGCTTCCGAGAGGAGATGCGCGCAAATCATGTTGTCGAGCGCCACGGTGACTCGCACCTTCTTTGCCACCTGCATGAGCCTCTCGATCTTGCGCTTACCGAAAACCGGGTAGGCCAGCAGGATGTCGCCGGGGTCGGCGCCGAGCATCACTTCAGCCTCGCCGACCTTCGCCACGGTGAGTCCCACCGCGCCAAGTTCAATTTGGCGCCTGCCGAGGGCAGGAATCTTGTGCGTTTTGGTATGAGGACGTAGGCGCAGGTTCTTCTTGGCGGTGTAATCAGCCACGCGCGTCAGGTTGCGCTCCATGATGTCGAGGTCGACCAGCAGCGCTGGCGTGTCAAGATCTTGAATGTTCATGAGTTATTCGTGAAAACGCACAGAAAGTTTGCCGGCGGGTCCTTTGTAAAGGAGCTCAAGTTGCTTCGTTTTATGCTTTCCTTCCATAAGGAAATAGAGCAACCCGGAAACCGGCTCCTTTGTTTCCTTCAGCTTCAATACCCTGGCCTTCAGCGTTGCGAGCAGCGGATCCTCTTTGTCGGCTTTCGTGGTTTGCGT
>JBDKSR010000170.1:0-2309 GCA_039680545.1 Bryobacteraceae bacterium
GGTCCGTGTAGATGGTCACCTGCACTTTGTCGACGATGGCCGGATAGTCGTTCTTGAACTTGGTGTGCAGGATGTCGCCCAGGTGGCGCATGGTGAAGCCCTTGGCTTTTGCGGCCTTGCTGATGCGCACCCAGTTGATGTCGCGTTGGCCCATGTGCCAGATGCCCTCGGCGCCGTTGATCAAGTGGTGTATCTGGCGCTCCAGGATGGGTTCGAAGTCGGCCTGCATCTTGCGGCCCGCCACGTCCGCCCAAATGGCCAGCGGCAGCGCGGAGCCTTCCTCGACATCGTCCACGTCGGGACCCACCACGCTGATCTTGCCATCCTCGACCTCGCTCAATTCGCGTGTCGCGACGAACTCGAAGGCCGGCGTGCGGTTGCCGCCGAACTCGACGTGCGTCTGCTCCTTGCGGATACGCTCGCCCTCGAATGCCGCGCCGTAGGCCACTGGAATGGGCACCTTGGCGATTTTGACTTTGCAGCCCCGCACCTCGAGCGACTTCTCAACGATGCGCTCTACCGGTACGCTGCTTACGACGTGCTCGTAAGTGCAGATGCCGGTGGGCAGGATCTGCGGAATGTCGGTGTCCGAGATCGTCGGAAAGCCATAGGAAATGGCGCCCGCCGCGGCGGCGTACTTTTCCTCGGTGACTTCGCCGAGCGCCATTACGAAGGCAAATACGCGGTTCTTGTTGTAACGCAGGTTACGTTCGTAGTCGCCCGGCTCCACGCCGCCGAAGCTGAGCGCCACCCGGTTGGCAAAGCCCAGCGCATAGATAGCGGCCGAAATATCCTTGCCATAAGGGACCAAGCGGGTCTCCCAGCCCAACTCGACGCCGGCCTCCCGCAACTGCTCCGCAAAAGAGACTCCGTGGGTATTACCTGCAATAAAGACGTATAAGTTCTTTTCCTGAAGCTCGCGGGCAATGCGGACAGCGCTTTCTTTGTCTGGCGCAGCGCCTACCACGGCGGCGAAACCGGGTGCGGAACCATCCACGAATTCGATGCCGCGCTCGCGGATGATTACATCGTTGGCGGCGCCCAGCCACAGGCCGTTCACCGGGTTCGGGCCGATCAGGTACTTGCACGCCTCGATCATTTCGAAGGCGAAAAGCGTGGCCATGCCGGAATCCAGGGCTGGTCCCAGGTAAGGCAGCCAGTTGTGGTCGTCCGGAACCGGCGGGAGCAGCGAGCGGCACTCTTCGAGCACCGGCTCCATATCTGACAACTTCTCCACCTTGCGGCCTAGCAGCGAGTAGATCACCGGCAGCGCGTAGGCCGTGTCAGGGAATCCCACCGCATGGTCCGCACCCTTCTGGGCGATGGCGCGCGCCACCATCTGTTCGGCGTCCTTTACGATCTGGTGCGCGCCGTGTATAGCGGAGGAGGCAATCAGCTTACTCATCGATGCCCCTCCTCTCCTTCATGTCGAACAACTTGCGCTCCTTCTTGGCGTTGATGCCGAGTGCGTCGCGCTTCTTCTCGATGTGCGCGAGCATCTTGTCGGCGGCCTTCGCCGGGTCGGGCTCCCAATCGAAGCGTCCGCCGGTGAGGCTTTCCATTTCCTCGGTGAGAAACTTATTGACGTTCGGACTTCCGGACACATAGAACGGGTGGCCCAGCACGACATACATTCCGCTGGCTACAAAGTAGTGTCCGATTGCCACGGCCTTCTCGCTCATCCACTCTGGAGCCGCCCCGGCCACGGGCAGATCCGAAATGTCCTGCCCCAGACCGCCCTCGTTCAGCACGTTGGTGGCGGCCATCAGGATGCGGCTGTTGTCCACGCAGGAGCCCATGTGCAGGATGGGCGGGATGCCCACGGCCTCGCACACTTCGCGCAGCGTATCCCCGGCCTGTGACAGGGAGGCCTCCGGCACCAGCAGCCCTGCCTTTCCGCAAGCGATGGCTGAGCACCCGGTTTCGAGCACCAGGACATTGCGCTTGATCAGTTCCAGCGCCAGTTGCACGTGGTGGCTGTCCACCGGAATCTTTGGGTTGGTGCAGCCGACAATGCCGGCCACGCCGCGGATGCGGCCGTCGATGATGGCGTCGTTCAGCGGACGGAATGTTGCGCGGAACCGCCCGCCCAGCATGTGGAAGATGGTCTCGTTGGAAAACCCCGCGACCACTTCCATACTCTCGCGCGGGATTTGGACACGGCTGCGGTCGCGATTCTCGTAGTTGTCGATGGCGATGCGCAGAATACGCCGCGCGTGTTCGTAGCCGTGCTCCACATCGTAATTGACCGGTTCGGCGTCGAGAGTCTGCCCGATCTCCGACGTGCTCACCAGGCGGGTGTGGAAGCA
>JBDKSR010000171.1:0-2170 GCA_039680545.1 Bryobacteraceae bacterium
ACATCACGTCCCACAGCCATTCCCAGGCGAACCACGGCTCGCCCGCGCGGGTGAAAGAGAATATGTCGTGATCGGGGACCCTTCCGTTCGCGAGCATCCAATCGCCCGCCCGAATGTGGTATCCGGTGTCGCCATCCCCAAGCAGGGCCGTCACGCCCTTCATCCGCACGAACAAAAACACGAGCGGCATGAGGAACGCGAGGTCCGTCAGCGACGGCAGCACGCGGATGATCGGGTTGGGCTTGGTCTCGCTCATGGGTTACTCGATCAGAGCCACCATCCTGACGTACAGAGGGCTATTGATCTCCTGAAGCCGGACGTTCGCATTGCCGTGTACCATCAGGGCGCCCGCAATCAACTGGAGCGGACTATCGTAACCGCCGCCTCCGATGAGTGAGGTGAAGGCGCCTCTCGGCTGATACGCCGTCCCCCAGATGTGCAGGTTGGGAGAAGCCTTGAAGAACATTTCCGTCGAGAGGGCCGTACTGAGAGCTGTGTTGGCGCAGCCTGCCTGCGGGTCCGTGTTGCCGCAGGAGTTGTCGATGTAACCCTGCTCGGTGTACTTGATCACCGAATTCGCCTGGTCCTGCCAAATGACCGTGGGAGCAAAGTCCTTAAGATCCGCCGGCAAGCTCGCTGCATCACGGTTCAAACCGTGCAGGTTGACCATGATGTCCGCGTTGTTGCCGGTCTGAAAGCCGGACACGCCAAATTTCAGTTCGTTGAGGACAGAGCTATTGGCGAGCGTCGCCGGGATGGAAAGAGCCTCCGTGCCGCTGGCCCCACCCGTATAGTTGGGGTCTGTGAATATGAAGATCTCACCGGCGTTGTTCGTAGCCTGAGCCGAATTGATCGGCCCGCCGTCATCCAGCGTCATATTGACCTGGACATCGAACGAGACACCGGGTGTGTTCGGTCCCTTCTGCTTCACTCCGGCGAAGATATAACGCCCCGGATCGAACGTTACGTACGTACCGGCGCTTTGATTCTTCAGCCCTCCATAGAACACGAAGTCTCCGAACCCGTCACTGTCAGACTGGAACTTGATGTACCCCGAGAGCGTCATCGCTTCGCCCGTCGGTACGACGGCCCCATTTACGATCTTGGCTGCGAAGTAGTTGCCGGGAGCGTAAACGGTCGGGTTGCTCGCGTCAGAACTTCCCACGAGAGAACCGCCGATGACCGGGACTTCGGGCAGGCTCGCGGACGGGGGTGAAGGTTGTCCCTTGCCGCGCATGGGATCGCGGAAGTACCCACGATCTGAGTATCCGTTGCTCGGGTCTTGAATCCAGGTGGAACTGCCTGCCAGGGACACGTCGCCGGCGCCCCTGATGAAAGTAAACGGCGCCCGCACGGTGCCACCGCCCTGGTTTTCACCCGCGTAGCGTCCATCACCCGTCGTATCATTCAGGCCATTCAACGTGGACGAGAGCAGCACACCACCATCCGCCCGGACCGCGTCGGCGCCCGAGTTGTTGTTCGCCTGCACCAGAAGGTCGACGCCGCAGATGAGCTTTCCGCCGACGTCCATCGGGACACAATCGTGTTCACGATTCAGCAGGATGAGGGACCCGAGGATACTGGAGTCGATGATCCCCGCCGTGGCCCGGGCGCTCGAGATTCCGAAGGTGTTCCCGAGAATCGAGGAGAACAACTGCGGTATTTCTTCCGCAACACGCGCGGTTGCCCAGTAGTATGTATACACCCCGGGCACTGTGGGCGGATGGGCGGTAGTGCCGGCAGCGAACGTGACGTTCTGCCGCCCTCCCGGCTGTACCTGAAATCCGTTTTGCCGGGCGTACAAGCATCCGACCTCGACATTGTTTGGGCTGGCGGAAATCGGGTAGGGACACGGCGCCACCGATTGGCAGATCGCCTCTGACCCGCAATCGTACGTTGAGTCGTCGTCTTCCGGGTTTTCCGCCGCGAATGCCGCCTCTGCCGCGGCCATCGCCGCCGCATCCGCCGCAGCCTGCGCCGATTTCTTGGTGAAGTACGACCAACCGAGATCCACAGCCAGTCCGAGGACGCCAGCCATCATGAACAATGCCAGCGTTACCATCACCAGAACCTGACCGCGTTGTCCGATCTTTGGTTGTTTCATGGGGCCTCCTTCCTCAGAACTGGATTGACTCCGTCGACGATGCCGGAAGATTAAACACCCCGAATC
>JBDKSR010000172.1:0-1791 GCA_039680545.1 Bryobacteraceae bacterium
GGGAAGCCGATCCTTTTCCCGTGCTCAAGATCAAAGTTGGGTTAGGCACAGACGAGGCCACAATCGAAGCCGTCCGCAGCGTTACGAAGAAGCCGCTGCGCGTCGATGCCAACGAGGGCTGGAAGGATAAAGAGGAGGCGGTACGCAAAATCAACTGGCTCGAATCGCAGGGGGTGGAGTTCGTCGAACAGCCGATGCCTGCCTCTATGATTGACGACATCCGCTGGATTCGCAGCCGCGTACATATTCCGATCATTGCCGATGAGGCGTGCCTGCATCCCACTGACATCCCCAAGCTTGCGTCCGCCTATGACGGCGTCAACATCAAGTTGATGAAGTGCGGCGGCATGCTGGAGGCCTTTCGCATGATCCAGATCGCCCGGTCGCTCGGCATGAAGACCATGCTCGGCTGCATGATCGAGAGCTCGATCGGCGTTACGGCGGCGGCCCATCTCTCGCCGCTCGTGGACTATGCGGATCTCGACGGGAACCTGCTGATTGCGAACGATCCTTACTCGGGCGTCAAAGTGGAGAAGGGCAAACTCGTTCTTCCCGATCGGCCCGGTCTTGGCCTGCGTCCGGTTTAGCTATCCGCTACGCCCTAAAAATCGGTGCGGCGCCTTTTGCGGAAGCCAGCAGGTCCTCGCGCTCACGCGGTGAACGCGGGGTGAAGCCTGCGGCGATTTTCAAAGCCATCTCGTAAATCCGCGCGTCGCCCGGCGGGATCGCGGCCGTGATGTCCTCTGAGAGCGTGAACCGCAGCGCCTTGCGCGCGAGTTCGGGATCGTCGATGGGCCGGTACCAGCACTTCGGATAGTCCGACTTCTTGCGGTCGGTTCCCTTTGGCCACGGCGTGTGCGCCAGCGCCTTTAACGCCAGCCTTGCGACGCCCTTCTCTTTCGCGGCGGCCAGGATCTGCGGACCGAAGTTTCCTTCCCCGAAACACACGAAATTGACGGGGAAAAGTATCGAATCAAGCGGGAATCGCTGGATCAGCGCGATTGCCGCCTGCGCGTCGTGCGCCGAAGCGCCGATGTAACGGACCTTCCCCTCTCTCCGCGCCTTAGTAAACGTTTCGGCAGCACCTGCGGGTCCCAGAATCTTCTCCACGTCCTCCATCGAGCTTATGCCGTGGAACTGGTACAGATCGAAATGATCGGTGTGGAGCCGCGTGAGCGACCGTTCCAGTTCTTTGGCCGCGCCGGCCGCGTCCCGCTGCGTCGTTTTACAGGCCAGAAAAACTTTCGGACGAAACGGTTTCAGGGCGATGCCCAATTTCTGTTCGGCTTCGCCGTCGAAGTATGTGGGTGCGACATCGTAGTAATTGATGCCGCGCTCATACGAATCGGCGACCGTTCGGTTGGCTTCCTCCTGCGGCATGCCGCAGATTACGATTCCCCCAAAGCCGATCACGGAAAGCTTCACGGAATCGCGATACAGGCGCTTGGGGATTGCTTCGTTTCCGGCGGCCGCAACCTGTGCGACTAAGCCTCCGGCCACAGCGGACCGTAGAAAGTTACGACGTTCCATGCAGGATGCCCCTCCTCGCTCTGGATCTAACTGGCCTCATTTTACATCAGAAACTGGTATGCACCGCGAGCTACCGGTGATATAAGGAATTCATGCTCCGGTTAGTAGTTGTCCTGTTTGTTTTGGCCCCGTTACTTTCCGCTCAGTCCCCGGAACCCCTGGATACCCTGCGAAGGAGCCACCCACGCCTTATTGCGCTCGAACCTGATATCACGCGGATCCGGAGACTTGTCAAGACCGATCCCGGCGCGCGCGAGATCT
>JBDKSR010000173.1:0-2300 GCA_039680545.1 Bryobacteraceae bacterium
GAAGCCTACGTCGGTGGCAATCGCGCCGATGTCTGCGATGTGGTTGTAAACTCGCTCGAGTTCCAGCAGAACTGTGCGCATCGCCTTGGCGCGTAGAGGCACCTCGATATTCGCGGCCTGTTCAACGGCCTGACAGAATGCCGTTGCATGCGAAAAGGCGGAATCGCCCGAGATGCTCTCGGCAAGGAAGACCGCATGCTCGACCGGCATGTTCTCGAACAACTTTTCCGTTCCCTTGTGGGTGTAGAACATGCGCAACTGCAAATACAGAATCGGCTCGCCGGCAACGGCGAAATTGAAGTGCCCAGGCTCGATGATGCCCGCGTGAACGGGGCCTACGGGAATCTGAAAGACGCCCTCTCCGAGTGTCGGACGATACACGTGCTGCTCACCTTCGAAGGGCGGCAGAACAGTGTCGAGCGGAAAGTCCTTGCGTAAGGGATGTACGTCGGGCCAGTTGTCGTGGAGCGCAACGCGCCTTGGATTGGGATGCGCCGACGCCTCCAGGCCAAACCAGTCCTGAATCTCACGTTCCTGCCAGTTCACTGCGGGCAGTTCAGCGGCGAGAGAAGGAAAGGCTGGAGACTCAGCGGGGACCGGAGCCCGAAAAATAAGAAAATTCGGTTCTCCCGGAATCTCGAACACGTAAGAGACGCAGAAGACTCCTTCCGGAACGGTGCGATCCTCCGCGAAAACGGTGGCCAATCGAGCACCGCGCTCAGAACATAGATGGTTCGCCAAGTCCCGGACGTCCGGCTGGCTGAGGGGTATATACACATCCCCAGCTGTGGGCTCTGAAGAGGGCTGGAGCAGATCTCCGAACCGGGCGCACATATCTTCTATGAGAGATTGCATCAGTGTGCCCCTCATTGCGCGCTCACCACGCTGGCCGCGCCGCGAATCAACACAAACAGCGGACCCGGCAGCCAGAAGCCGATGACAACAAGCACAGCAGCCAGGATTACGAGTGGGGTCTCGCGCCACGGATGCCGAATGGGCGGCACGCTTTCCCCTGGCCCCAACACGAGACTGCCTACGTGCAACAACGCACCGGTGAATACCCCGACGCCAAACAGCACGAAAAGCACTCCAGCCACAGGATGGCCCCCCGAGAAGGCAGCGCTCACAATCAGCAATTCGCTTTGAAATAGGCTAAAAGGCGGCATACCGACGATCGCCAGCATCGCCATGAGAAAAATCGTTCCCGTCAACGGCATAGCGCGAATGACGCTGCCCTTGACCTTATGGAACAGGTCCGTCTTAAAGTGCTGAGAGACGTTGCCGGCGCAGAGAAACAGCAGTGATTTTGCGACCGTGTGATACGTCATGTGCAGCATCAGCCCCAGAGCGCCGAGTTTTCCTCCGATGCCGAGCGCGGTGACCATGATCCCGGCGTGGTCAATCGTGTGGTATGCAAGCAGCCGCCGGAAGTTCTTCTGCACGAGAACAAAGGGCACGGAAATCCCCATGGAAAGGATGCCGAAGATCAGCAGCAGCCGGCCTGGATGCTCGGCGCCAAGGCAGCGGCTCGCGAGCACATAGAACCGAACCAGACCGTAAAGCGCACAATTCAGCATTGCGGAGGAAAGAATCGCCGCGGACGGCACAGGCGCCTCGCTGTATGCGTCGGGCTTCCATGTGTGCATCGGTGCGAGCCCCGCTTTTGTGCCGTATCCGAGCAGGACCAACACAAATGCGAGCCGCATGGACGTCTTATCCAGTTCCGCCGCATGCGTCGCCAGCACCGACCAGTTCAGCCCGGAGAGCGCATCCGTACC
Source organism: Bryobacteraceae bacterium (assembly GCA_039680545.1). Taxonomy (GTDB): domain Bacteria; phylum Acidobacteriota; class Terriglobia; order Bryobacterales; family Bryobacteraceae; genus JAEHDI01. The sequence goes on from JBDKSR010000173.1 coordinate 1,779, forward strand.
CGGGATATACCGTCCCGAATAATATGTGACAATCGTGCCAAACAGCGCCATCGAGAGGCCCACACCGCCGAGGATGGCGTACTTCCATGCAGCTTCCAGCGAGGTGACCTTCCCATAGAACGTCACAAGAAAGACCGAAGCGAGTGTCGTGGCCTCTATCGCCGCCCACATCACACCAAGGTTGTTGGCGAGAGCGATCGATATCATCGAAAAGACGAACAACGGGGTAAGCGTGTAGTATCTTCGCAGCCTGGATTCCGCCTCGCCTTCCTCGCCGCGCGGCTCAAGTGCGCCACTACGCTCGTCTTCGCGAAGGTAGCCGACTGCGTATACGGCGCACAGGAGAACGACCGACGCAGTCAGCAGAATTACGAGCGCACTCAGACAATCCGCATACAGAAAGCCGTTCCACAACGCGACGGGACCGCGCAGCACTTCGGCCGCGAGGGCCAAAGCAAAAACAAAGGTAAGCCCGCCCCCGGCGAGATTGACCCTCTCCATAGCCTTTCTGCCGGGCACGAT
>JBDKSR010000174.1:0-1668 GCA_039680545.1 Bryobacteraceae bacterium
TGCCGCCAACGAGGAACCTGACAAAGCCGACATGCGCGCGGAGGTCGTCGAGTCCCGCAACGTCCGCTCCCGCCACTACAAGAGGACGGCATGAGCGACCAGGCCCTCCGACAAGCCGCCGCCCTCATGGCCGCCCGTCTCCGCATCTACCGGATAACTGCGCAATCGGCGGCCGCACGTGAAGACCGCGTGGATCTGGCTCCCTGTGAGCTGTGGGAGCCCTCCGACCAGGCCGCGCTGGACGCATACGAAAAGGCCATCAACGAAATCAACGGGGCTCGGCCCCTGCCTATGGAGATTTCAGCATGACCTTACCTGCAACCCAACCCGGAATCCTCGACGCCCTTACTCCCGAACAGGAAGCCCACCAGGAACTCGAAACAGCCATGGAGGTCTTGACCCGCGCCAAGGTGGTGATCGTCACCACTGACGCCGAATACAGCGAAGCGGACGCAGCTGTGGCCAGTATCAAGAACGCCCAGAAGCGGGCCGAGAGCCGCCGCACCGAGCTTGTTAAGCCCCTCAACGATGTGGTCAAGAAAATCAACGCTGGCTTCAAGCCCGTGGACGCTGCCTATGAGCAGGCCCTTGGGTTCTACCGGAAGCCCATGAGCGCCTACCAAGCGAAACTCGCCATGGAGCGCGCCAAGGCCGAGGAAGAGGCCCGGAAGGAGCGCGAGCGCATCGCCCAGGAAGAGGCCCGGAAGGTCGAAGAGGCGAGGCAAGCCGCCGAAGCAGCCTCCAAGGCCGCTCAGACCGCCGAAGATCCCTTTGATGCCCTGCTGGCCAGCGAGGCAGCAGAGGAAGCGAATTCCAGGGCCGCGCTGCAACTGGAGGCGTCCAAGCAAGCCCTCCGCGAGGTTGCCACAATCCAACCGGATCTCCCCGCCAAGGTCACAGGTTCCGCGTCCAAGACGTTCGAGGTTTGGCACTACGAGATCACCGATCCCGCGTTGGTGCCCATGTCCTACCGCCCCATCGACGAATCCATGATCGCCCGCGACGTGCGCGCCGGGAAGGGTGACTGCCAGATTCCGGGCGTCCGCGTCTACAAGACTATCGAGGTGAAATAGCCATGACCGACGAATTGAAGACCATCACACCCGACATCATTTCCAGCCTCGTCATCAACGGCGACCTCTCCAAGCTGAACCCCATGCAGAAGGTCGAACTGTATAACTACCGCTGCCATCAGGCCGGACTGGACCCCAGCGCGAAGCCGTTCGACCTCCTGACGCTCAACGGGAAGCAGATCCTCTACGCCAACGCCGGGGCCACTCAGCAACTCACGGCCACGCGAAACCTTTCCCACTCGATCACCAGCCGGGAGCTAACGGATGGCATCTACTGCGTGTTCTGCCGTGTCGCTGGCCCTGATGGGCGGTCCACAGAAAACATGGGCGCTGTCCCCATCGAGAACCTGAAGGGTGAGGCCAAGGCCAACGCCATGCTCAAGGCCACGACCAAAGCCATCCGCCGCGCCGTGTTGGCCCATTGCGGCCTGGGACTCATGGACGAAACGGAAGTGGAAACCATTCCTGGAGCCGCGAAGATTACGCTTCCAACAATTCAGGACGCTCCCGTGGAAACCGATCCCGATGTGGTAAATGGCTGGACCATCAAGGCTCAAGAGCTGTTCGCCGACCTCCAGGACAAGATCTACGTTGC
>JBDKSR010000175.1:0-2304 GCA_039680545.1 Bryobacteraceae bacterium
GTCCTTCCCCACCTCGTTCCACAGAGACAATCGTTGTCACAGGGACATACGAGCCGGTTCCCCTCGGAGAGTCTGACCGCTCGATTACGGTTGTCCCAGCCGAAAAGGAGTACCAGATTCTGTTCAACGACCCGACCGGATTCCTGCGCCTCGATCCCTCCGTGGACCTCCAGGCCCGCGGGCCAAACAATATTCAAACGGATGTATCCATCCGAGGGGCACATTACGGTCAGACCCTCGTGCTATGGAACGGGCTTCGGTTGAACGATACGCAGACGGGCCATCACAATCTCGACACGCCGATACCAATCGAGTCTCTGGAGCGCGTTGAGATTCTTAAGGGCGCTGGTTCCACGCTTTATGGTTCCGATGCTTCCGGCGGAGTGGTCAACTTCATCTCGAAACCACCGGAGACGAGCGAGGTCCATCTGCGAACGTCTGTTGGCAACTTTGGCATCAATCAGCAGCATTTCCAACTTCTTTTGGCGCGCAAAGGATGGACCGAAGACCTGACAGCAGACCGCGATTTTTCGTCCGGGTTCCGCTTCGACCGCGACCACAGGAGTCTCTCAGCCGCCTCCCTCAGCCACCACACCGGCAGGCTTGGTACTACGGACGTTATGCTGGCTGCGAGTGACCGCGCCTACGGCGCCGATCAGTTTTATGGGAATTATCCGTCTTGGGAACGGGCCAAATCCTGGTTTGCGGCGATTCGCCAGACCTTCGGATCTTCAATGGAGACGAATTTCAGTTACCGCCGTCACACCGACCTATTCGTCCTGTATCGCGATCGGCCCGAATTATTTACCAACCGGCATGTACTTGAAACCTATCAGGGCGCCGCGCGCAGACGCCTGAGCCTCGGTCAAAACACGACATTCCATTACGGAACCGATGCCTCCTACGATGCCATTCGAAGCTCCAATCTCGGGATCCACACCCGCGGGCGTGCTGCTGCTTTCGGTGCAATCGACTTCCGTGCCCTCGGGCGATTTGCTCTGAACCTTGGCGCCAGGGAGGAGGTCTATCGGGGGCTCCGCCACCAATTCAGCCCGTCCGTAACCGGCAGCGTGTGGATATCGCCCAAGCTGAAACTACGTGGCGGGGTCAGCCACGCATTCCGATTGCCGTCCTTCACGGAACTGTACTACCACGATGCCGCAAATACCGGTTCACCCGATCTCAAGCCGGAACAGGCATGGAGCTACGAAGCGGCTGCAGAGTGGCGGCCGGCCGACCGCTTTCAGGTACAGACCACGCTCTTCCAGCGGCGTGAACACAACAACATCGACTATGTGCGGCAATCGCCGGACGAAACCTGGCGGGCAACCAACTTCCGGCGTCTGCGCGTCACGGGGGTCGAGACCGGCCTGCGTAGATCTCTGCGAGGAAATAGGGAACTCACCCTGAGCTACACCGGTCTGCGGCTGCGTACCGATCCCGAGCCGGGTCTGCTATCGAAATACGCGTCAAACTATCCGGTTCACAGCGGCGCAGTGCACTTTCAAGGCATGGTTGGCGGGGTGCTTCTCTTGCGGACGCGCTTCGGGGTACTCCAACGTAACGGTGGTGATCCGTATCTGCTTTGTGAACTTGGCGTAGCGAGGGCATATGGTTCGTTACGTCCCTTCGTGCAGTTCTCAAACCTGACAAACACGGGATATCAAGAAGTCCCGGGCGTCGCGATGCCGGGACGCACGATCACCGCCGGCATCGAAATCAGAATAAGGTTTAACTAGGCGCGCCGGCTCTCGCGACACCTTCATCGACACGGCACGGAAGCACACTTTTCGAACTTCCAGACAATTCCGATCTGATCTGCGAGTTGCCCGCACATCGCCCGCAAGAACTGGAACAGCGAGTACGTCACAGCGCGACACTCAATAAGCCCGCTCATAAACCCTGCTTTTTGAAGAGCCCAGGTACTCGCTCCACTACCCTGTGAGGAACGTTCTCCCGCCTTGACTAGTACTTCAGGTGAGACTTGTGGAAGAAACTCCGCCAGATCTTGCTAAAGAATTTTCCCTGCTGGCCGAAATAGTGCTTGGAGCGCAGATCGTCGGCAGTATTCGCGAGCCGCTCGGGACATCGAACGCGATACCCGGTACGGCCACGGATCCGCCTTGCGTAACCTGTTTACAAATCAAGGAGTTATCTTCATGAACCCATTCACCCGTCACGCGTGGATGGCAGGGATTCTGGCCCTTAGCTGTGTTGCAGCCTCAGCCGAAATCCATGTCTCCGCCGCGGAAGCCTTACAGAACGCAGTCGTAAAGCCCAGCCCGGAGTTCTCCTCGATGGCCC
>JBDKSR010000176.1:0-4411 GCA_039680545.1 Bryobacteraceae bacterium
CCCGAGTGGCGTAGCACTAAGCGGTTGATGGAAGGCTTCGACATGAGTCTGAGGGAAGCCCACCTGGATTACGTCGACGTCTGGCGTATCACGCTGCCGATGGAAGGCATAGCGGACCTGGACACTCTGCTCCAGGTGGAAGAAGCTACCGTCGGAGCTCTCGAAAAGGCGAAGGCTCAAGGCAAAGCACGCTTTACCGGTATATCGAGCCACAATCGTACCTGGCTGAAATCAATCATCGAGCAATACCCCAAGCAGATCGAGGTCGTCCTGTTTCCCTATACGGCAAACTCGAAACAGTTGCCGGACGACAGCGTGTTCGACGCCATCAAATCGATGGACGTGGGCGTGTTCGGCATTAAACCGTTCGCGGACAACTCGCTGTTCAAGGGAAACAGCTCGTTGAACAGCCCAGCACGGGAAGAAGACGACCGGCGGGCGCGGCTGGCAATCCGTTACATCCTGGGGAATCCCGCCATCACGGCTCCGATCGCCGGACTAATCAATACCCACCAGGTAGACAACGTAGCCCGCGCGGTTGCGGAGCGACGCAAACTCGATCGTAAGGAGAGAGCGGAACTCGATGATATCTCGAAGACGATGTGGGCGAACCTGCATCCGGGTTACGAATGGCTTAAAGACTGGGAATACGTCTAGGCCTGACAACAACCGATGACGGCGCGTGCCTCATTGATTGGTACGCGCCACCACCTTGTCCACTTGGTTCACAATAATTTCTTCCACGACTGGATCCCACGGAGCCGGGAAGTCTTCCCCGATCATGGCGGCGCCGCCTTCGTATCCGCCTTCCTTCAGGACCCGCGCCGAGGGAATGTACGCGAAGACATCGTTCGAGTACCCGGCCACCCAAGTATTGTTCCAGCCGTGGCGCGCCTTAAGCCGTAGGGAATAATCAACTACCACTTCACCCCCCAGCGCAATAAAAGTGAGGCCGCGGCCGAAGCACCAGACCTGCACGGGGTATTGGTACCGATCGATCAGCTTTCCATCACGGTCAAGCACCTTCAGGAGGAGCTTGGCGGTCTGGTCGCCCGCCGCGCTCTTTGTCTCCAGTTCTGCACGGGTGGGTGGCTTCTGGAACGGCAGGTCGATACGTTCAAAGACGGTGTTGAGCGGTCCCGTGAGCGGGGTCATGCGGGATTTCAAGACTTCGTTGACGGCTTCTGCCAGCACCTTCCCATACCCCCGGGCAAGTTCCACAGAGCTTCGCGGTAACGGATTCGAATCAGCTCCGCAGCCTTGCACGAACAACGCCGTCACGCCCGGATGCGCTTTCTCGATCTCTTCTTTGGCGTACCCGGGCCAATCGCCGCCGATCTGGTAGTCGCTAAGCGCGGTCGCGTGGCAGGCGTACCCGACCACGACTGCTCGCAGGTTGCCGCGGGCGTCTCGCACCCGCAGCACCGGTACATCCTGATCCACCGGCCCCGGCAACGAGCGGTCGCGCACGCGGCGCCGGTTAACCGCTATGCCGGCAAACCCCTGTCCAAAGTCCAGCGTGGCGGGGGCGAGATCGCGGATCGCCAGTCCAACCGCCTCCACGGCTTTCGTCGTCAACTCCGTTACGTATCGCCGGAGCACAGCAGCCTGAGCTTCATCCACCGGATACAACGCGGGGATGTGCCTGCGCACCACAACCGGCGCGCTGTGAGTATGGGACTCATTGAACACCAGGCGATCGCGCGTGAGGCCGTACTGCTTCTCGCAAAGTGCGGCGATCTCGTCCCAAACGGCCCGGTTGGTGTCAACCAGGTCGGCCGTAACCAGCACCGAAACTTTACCGGATTGATCTTCGAGTGCTAACACCTTCACGTACAGATCTTGCCGGACACCCTCCGAAGGATGCTTTCGAAACCCAAATCCAGCCATCCAGATGGGTTCCCGAGGGGTGATCGAGACCGCCGCAACGCCCGCCTTCCACTCCGAAGTCTGCCCGCTGACGGCCGTACAGCCGAGCAACGCCATCCCCATCACAAATCGGAGAACGCGCATCTTCCCTCCTGAACTGGCCGCCATCGGCACTCTCACGGGACGCGGTCTAGCGTCGAAGCGATTTTGCGACCAGTTGCTCGAATACTTCGCGCTGGTGGATGAGCGCCTGCACGCGGTCGGGCACAGCGGAGCTTTCTTCAATCAGCCACCAGCCATCCCACTTCATATCGACAAGCAGATCGGTTTGGAGTTGGTACGGAAAAGCATCGCTGTCGAGAGCCCGGCAGTGCAGCATATCCCCGAGAAAACCCTGCAGAGACCGGAAACCGCTGGCGAAGTCCTCGCCATCAACCAGCGTGCCGTTCAACATAACGCGAACGTTGGGCTGGTCGACACGATCCATGATCTTGCGCAAGGCCTTCCAACTTCTCCCCAGCGAGCCATGGTTCTCAAGACGGACAAGCTGGCCGAAATCGGCGGCGAACCGGCCAAGCAAATTCACAGCGCGGGCGATCTGGTCGATGGTCTGTTCTTCCGGGATGCCCTTGTGAAAATCATTAGGGAATACCCGAACACCTTTGCTGCCGACGTCGTGACTGAGCTTGATGTGCTCTTTAGTCGCTTCTATTGCAGCCTTCAACTTATCCTGCTCGACCCAGTCGAAGCGCTCGCCGGAAGCGATGCCGATGAGGGTAACGGGGCTGTCCGCAAATTGTTTCTTTACCTCCCGGCGCCCGCTTGCAGAAAGCGACAGTTCCACCCCGTGAGGGTACTTGGCACTGGTCCGCAACTCGCATGCGAATGCTTTCGCCTTAGTGCAGTTGGCGATGATTGTTGGGATGTCCCAGTCCTTGCCCCATTGATAGGTGGTGAATCCAAAACGCATTTTGGATGTCCGCACAGCAGCGGCCCCGGGGAGTGAAAGGGCCAATCCAGCAGCGGTCATCCCGCCTTGGAGAAAACGGCGCCGAGTACAAGCGTTAATCATCTACTGCTCCTTTCGCTTCATCTGTTGCTCAGAACTGCCCACGCGAGTGGGCCCAGGCCCCGTCAGGACCTTCCTCACGTAACTGACGCCACCCTTTGCAGCAAGAGCTTGATGAACTCCAGCAGCGTGCAGCATTCAGTCTGTTGCGGGGCGGATCGGCACTATGGCCGGTCCACCCTTCTACAATCAGAACTCACGACGCCAATCGGCTAGACCCGCGCCAGTTCCGCGGCATGCTTCTGAACCTTACGAATCCCTTCCGCAATCTGGTCCATGTCGCTGCGTGTGCCGAGCAGTGTGTTCTGAGTCAGCCACACAGCTTCCTGGCAGAGCCTGTCATTCACCGGGCACTGGTTGCGTTGCTCAAGCTGGGAGATCTGTTGACTTGAATAGATGCGCTGGTAGCCGCGGGAGTGCAACGCGTTCTTCAGATACCGCACCTTGTTCAGGGGATCGTAGCCGGGGCCCGCGGGGACGCGCTCCGCGCGCACTGCCTTCAGGAATTTGGCATAGGGTAAACCAAATTTCTGTTCGTCGAGCCTGAACATATAGAGGTGATAGGCATTACGGGTGCAGCCGTCGTACATGCGGGCCGGCATAATTCCTGGTATTTCACGCAAGAGGCTGGTGAGGTATTGCGCGTTCTGCTCCCGCGTCTTGGATTGGTCCTCTAGACGAGTCAACTGCGCCACTAGCATGGCCGCCTGAAACTCCGTCATGCAGAACTTTGTTCCGTGCATGACATCGGCCATGGCGCCCCGTCCATTGCCGTTGTAGTGAGCGGCGTAGCACCTCTGAAACATCTGCTCGTCATTGGCGATAATCGCACCGCCTTCACCGCAGTTGAGGTTCTTGGAAGCCTGGAAGCTAAAGCACCCTGTGGCGCCGTAGGTCCCTGCCTTGCGGCCACGCCATTCCGCGAGAACGCTCTGACAGGTATCTTCGACAACCGGCAGTTTGTGTTTCTGGGCTACCGCCATAATTGCGTCCAGGTCCGCAACCGAGCCGCCGAGATGCACAGGCATGATCGCTACCGTACGTTCGGTAATCGCGGCCTCAATCTTGCGTGCGTCGATCTGGAACGTCTCCAGGTCGGAATCCACGAACACCGGGAGCGCGAACATGTTCAGGATAACGTTAAGCGTGGCGACGAAAGTGTAGGGCGGCAAGATCACTTCATCACCCGGCCCGACGCCAAGCGCGGCAAGCGAAGCCTGCAACGCGCCAGTCCCGCTCGATGTGCCGATGCAGTATTTCGCTCCGGTCAAGCGTGCGTACGTTTCTTCGAATTGGGCGACATTCTTACCCCGAACGCGATTCCAGATGCCGCTTCGTACGGCGGCGACCATCGCCTGCTCTTCCGTCTGGTCGAAAACCGGCCACGACTTGAAACGCGCAGTCACGGCTGGTTTGCCTCCCAGCAGCGCCGGTTTCTCTCCGGCGGCCTTCAAGATTCCACCTGCCAGACCT
>JBDKSR010000177.1:0-12211 GCA_039680545.1 Bryobacteraceae bacterium
GCGCCTGCGCGGTTTTGGCGAGCAGGGCGTCGATCTCTCCCTTGGGATCGGGATACAGCATGAAAATCTGGCCGAAATGCGCATGCACGTGGCGCAGAAGTTCCCGGCGATCCTTCTTCGGTCCCGAGAGTGTGTGTTCGTGCCGGTGCACGACACCCTCCGAGTAATCCTCAACGGCGCCGAGCCCGATAAAGCCCTGCCGCTCGAGTTTTTCACCGGTGTCGGGAACACGAAAACGCTGAACGTAGGTGAAGAGCGCAGGCACGGGTTCTTGCGCGAGGATGCCGGACTTTGTCCAATCGGCGAAATGGCACGCGGCACGGGTGTACACGTTGTCCGTGTCGTTGTCGGCGTCGAAACGCTCGCCAAGGATGACCCGGACGAGATTGTACGGGCTCAGCGCGAGGTAGCGCGTGCGCATCTCCGGGGTGATCTTGTCGTAGGGCTGCGTGATGAGGTTGCCCAGCGGTCCTGCCTTTTCGCTGTAACGATACGCGCGGAACGGGAAAATACGTGCCATAGGAAGAGCTTCCAGCATAACAAAGGACCCGCTGATGTTCCTCCTGCCGCCACATGGCTACGGGATAAAACGGAGCCAAACCAAGGGCTTTACCTAGTCGATCTAGGTCGGTTAACCCGGAGGCGAAACGCCGCGCTAGCCATAGACTGCAAAATAGGGGGGAATTGTGTGATGAGTCAGAGGGCCCCCGGGCCGGGAGAACGCGGTTACACGCTACTGGCGACAGGCGCGTGCGTGGTTGCTATGGTCGGGATGGTGGGGCTGGCGGTGGACATCGGGAGGATGTACATCGTCCGGAACGAAATTCAGGCATACGTGGACGCTGCCGCCTTAGCGGCTACCCTGCAACTGGATGGGACTACGACCGGGATCACACGCGCGAAGGACGCTGTGGCTGCGTCCACGAACCGCTGGCACCTGGGCACGACAGCGTTTACCGGGACTCAGGTGGACTTTTCGACCGCGGCTACCGGAGCCTGGGAGACCGACCCGGCGACGGCGCCGGGATACCGCTACGTTCGCGTCCGTGCGAGCGCGACGCTCAACCTGTACCTCATCCCGGCAGTGACGTCGGCCCGAACGTCCACGATTAACGCGACGGCGATCGCCGGGCAGGAGCTGAAGATGAGCTACAGCGAAGGCCTACTTCCGTTTTCGCCGTTCCCTCACGACGAAACCGCCGCGGACTACGGCTACACGGTGGGCCAGCGGTACACGCTGCGGTGGGGGCCCAACCCGAAGACAGGGCAGTTCGTCTGCGCCGGCGACAACGAGGACGGCTGGGTGGAGAAGGCGGAGCAGGGGAACGCGTCCGAGCGCGGATATATCGAAGACACGAGTTCTGCCGTTATTCGGGACGCCATCGAGAATGACTACCAGTCGAATGTCCTCTCCCTTGGCGATACCGTCAACATGACCGGCGGCAACAAACAGACCCAGCGTGACAGCCTCATCGCGCGCGTCAATCAGGACACGGACGTCACGTCGGCTACCTATGCCGAATACGTGGCGAGCGACACGGGGAACGGCCGCCGCCTCATTGCGGTGCCGATCAATACCTGGTATCCCGAGTACAAAATCATCGGCTTCGCTGCGTTCTTTTTGCTGCTTCCTGACGAATATCCACAGGGGGGCAATAAATCGTTCTGCGCGGAGTATGTCGGCCCGTACGTGCAAGGAAGCTGGCATCAGGGAGCCGGGGGGACGGGAACATACGTGGTGAGGCTGGTCGAATGAGGAGAGAACGGGTACAGTATGTTCGACGCACGAGGCGACGGGGCAGCGCGATTGTCGAGTTTGCCCTCTCGTTCGGTTTCCTGTTCTCGGTGTTTGCCGGGATCTTCCAGTTTGGCTACGCCTACTTCGTGTACAACCAGCTTGAGAACGCGGTCCGCGGCGGCGCCCGCTATGCTTCGCTCGCCGATTATGACTCTTTGACGGAGACTCCCTCGGTTACGTTCGAGACCGCCGTGAGAAACATGGTGCTTTACGGGAACCCGGGAGGAACGGGCAGCGCGATCGTGCCCGCGCTCTCGGCGTCCAATATCACCGTGACTGCAACGATGGAACGCAGGGTGCCGGCAACAGTCAGTGTCATGATCAACGGCTACCGGCTCGACGCCGTTGTTACTTCGATTGTGCTGGACAGGAAGCCAAAGGTCACGTTCCCGTATATGGGCCGGTTTGCGCCGCCGCCCGCTGAGTAAGCCATGAACACGAAACGCAAGCGAGATCGGACCGGACAGAGCGCCATCGAGGCGGTCCTCGTCACGCTGGTGTTCATTGCCTGCCTCATCGGCGTCTTCGACCTCGGCCAGGTTCTGTTCGTCCACCAGACTTTCGTCGCCCGGGTGCGCGCGGCAGCCCGCTACGGGACGCTACACCCTGCTGACACGGCGGCCATCCAGAGTATGGTTTTGCATGGGACGCCGGAAGGCTCCGGCACCGGGATTTTTGGGCTGCAATCCTCGATGGTAGCTGTTGCGCGGAGTGACAACGGCACGAGCGAGGACCGGCTTACGGTCTCGATTACAGGCTATCCTTACCGGCTGTTCTCGCCATGGATTGGCCAGGCATTCACCGGGCGCGCAATTTCCGCCAGTTTCCCCGTCGAAACGCCGTGATCGCCGCTCAGCGGGCGTCCGCGAGGCCGAGCCGCTCCAGAAGCGCGGACGGATCCGGATCGCGCCCCATCAACTGACGGAACAGGAGGGCCGGGTCCTCGCTGTCGCCTCTCTTCAGGATGTTTTCGCGGTAGGCCATCCCCGCTTCACGGCTGAAAATGCCGTGCTTCCGGAAAAGGCTGAACACATCGGCGTCCAAGGTCTCCGCCCATTTGTACGAGTAGTAACCGGCCCCGTACCCCACAGGACTCGAAAACAGGTGCGTGAAGGACGCGATCATCACGTAGTCCTCGGGCAGGGGCGCCGGTGCAAATTCATCGAAAATGCGACGGGCGTATGCGATGACGTCGCCATCGGCGGGCGTGTACTCGACGTGGAGGGACAGGTCGGCGATGCCGAAGCCGAGTTGCCGCATCTGTGCGTTCGCCGCGCGGAAGGTGCGGGCGCGTTTCATCTTGCGGAATAGATCGTCCGGGAACGCCTCTCCGGTCTCCCAATGATGGGCGAACAGGTCGAGCGCCTCACGTTCCCAGCACCAGTTCTCCATGATCTGGGAGGGCAGCTCAACGAAATCCCAAGCGACGCTCGTGCCGGCCTGGCTGCGGATCTCAACCGAGCTAAGGCAGTGGTGGAGCAGATGGCCAAACTCGTGGAAAATGGTCTCCACCTCGCGATGAGTCAGCAGGGCCGGTTTGCCGTCGAGCGGCGGCGTCAGATTGCCGCAGATCAGGCCGATGTGGGGATGAAAACCATTCGTGGTGGGACCGCCTGTGAGCAGGGCGTCCATCCACGCCCCGCCCCGCTTGTTCTCTCGCGGACGCCAGTCGGAATAGAATCCGCCGAGATGCGTGCCGTCCTCATCGTCAATCGCATAGAAGCGCACGCAGGGGTCCCAGGCGGGGATTCCATTCTGTTCCGTGATCCGAATTCCGAACAACCGGCGCGCGATTTCGAACATTCCCTCGAACACGCGATCGAGAGGGAAATAGGGGCGGAGAGCTTCCTCGTCGAAATCGTACAGTGCAGCACGCTGCTTCTCGGCGTAGTACGAGACATCCCAAGGCTGTATCTCCGGGGCGCCGGGGCCTTCGAGTTCCCGGCGGAAAGCCTGCAATTCCTGATTTTCGCGGACGAAATGAGGTTCGGTTTTCGCGCGCAGGTCACGCAGGAAATCGAAAGCGCGATCACCGGTGTGCGCCATGCGGTCTTCGAGAACAAGGTCGGCGAAATTACGATAGCCGAGAAGTTCGGCCTTCTCGCGCCGGAGTTCCAGAATCCTGCCGATGAGCGGGCGGTTATCGCGCTCCGGCTCGGTGGCACGGAGCGTATAGGCGCGCCAGACGTGGCGCCGGATTGCGACGTCGTCGAGGTATGTCATCAACGCGATGTAACTCGGCGCCTGGAGCGTGAAACGCCAGCCGGCGAACCCCTTGGACGCAGCACTTTCGCGGGCGGCGGCAACTGCCGAAGCCGGCAGTCCGGCCAGTTGCGCCTCGTCCGTGATAACCAGTTCGAATGCGTTGGTCGAATCCAGGACGTTTTCCGAGAAGCGGGTCGTCAGCCGGGTCAGTTCGAGATCGATCTCCGCAAGGCGAGTCTTGCCTTTGGCGTCGAGTTCCGCGCCGTGCCGCCTGAAGCTGTCGACTGTCGTCGTCAGGAAGCGTTTGCGCGCGCCTTCCAGAGAGTGCGCCTCCGCTGTCGCCGAATAGCTCCGCAGGACGTTCCACAGGCCTTCGTGCAAAGGGATCGCGGTATGGAAAGCGCTGGCAAGCGGTTCCGCCGCGTTGTAGGCAGCCCGCAACTCGGGACAGGTGGCAGCCGATTCGAGGTGCCGAACGACTCCCATCGCGTTGTCCAGAGGTTCCGTGAGGGTGTCCAATGCTCCCATCACGTTCGGAAACGTAAGCTCCCCCGCAATTCCTGCCAGAGCCTCGCGGCGGGCCGCTGATTCCTCCAGCAGTTGCTTCACGGCCGGCTCGACGTTCGAAGCTTCAATACGGTCGAAGGGGATGGGAAACGTAATTCCGAGTAATGGGTTCATCTCTGGTGATCCTGTGGTCCTACCTATGTGTCCGGGGCAGACTTCGGGCAGTGCGGCTCAGGCCCGGGCCGCTCCTTTGCCGTGCGCGGGAGCCGCTTTGCGTCTGTAGAAAAGCCACAACCCGAGGGCGGCGAGGCCAATCGAAAGCCACTGCGTTGTGGAAAACGGTCCGCCGAAGGGATTTGGGTGATCGTGCGCCCGGAGGAATTCCACGATGAAACGGAGGAGCGAGTAGAGCATGAGGTAAAGGCCGATGACGGTCCCCTGCCGCCTCTCGCGGAAATAGAAGCGATACAGCCAGGCGAAGATAATGAACTCGCCGGCGGCCTCATAGAGCTGTGTCGGGTGAAGCGGAATGTTGAGCGGCGTACCGAACATCTCACCGGAGATCGGATTCGTAAACGTCACCGCCCACGGGCGGTGGCACTCGATCCCCCAGCAGCAACCCGCCGAGAAGCAACCCATCCTTCCGATGGCGTGTCCGAGAGCGACGCCCGGCGCAAACGCATCAGCAGTCGCGAGCACCGGTAATCCCTTCTTCCGCATGTAGACATATGCGGTGATCAGCGCGAGCACGAGACCGCCTTGGAAAACACCCCCCGATTGGAGCGTGTTGAGAGAAAACATCTCGCCGGGGTGGCTCCAGTAGTAATCCAGATCGAACACGAACATCAAGAGCTTGGCGCCAATGATACCCGCCAGCGCGCAGTACACTCCCAACCCGACCACTTTGTCCGGATCCATGCCGCCGCGGTGCGCAAGTTTTGAAGCAACCCAGAGAGCAAGGACGAACCCGAGCGCAACAAGCGCTCCGTATGTGGGCAGGAAAAAGTCGCCGATCCGAATCAGTTGGGGATGCATATCAGGCAGCCTCCGGCTCGTTTCTGGTAAGCCACAAGTCGAGAATCAGCAACCCCACGGCCACAGAGATCGCCGTGTCGGCGACATTGAAGGTGGGCCAATGGTAGCTACTGACATAGAAATCCAGAAAATCCGTCACACTGCCCATCACGATCCGGTCGTACAGATTCCCGCCGGCTCCGCCCATCACCAGCGCCAGGGCAAGCCTGCCGGTTGTGCTTCCCGCCAATCCCTTGCCGCCGCGCTGCCATAGTACGGTGGCGACGAGGGCAAGGATCAGCACAGTCAGCCCTATGAGGAAGAACGACGGCCACTCACTCTCCGCATTGGAGAGCATCCCGAACGCGATGCCGCGATTCTCAGCATGGATGATGTTGAAAAAGCCTGGGATCACGACGTAGGTGTCCCAGGGCGACACCTGGTTGAGTATGACTGCCTTCGTGATGCGATCGAGCAAAAAGACGGTCGCGGCGATGCCGTAGGGAACCAGTCGGCCTGACATCTTACGATCCTGCGATCTCCACGACGGCCGCCGCGCATGCCGAGCAGACCGTGGGCAGCTCGGGATTCGATCCCACGTCGTTCGTGTATTTCCAGCAGCGCTCGCACTTTGTGCCGGAGGCACGTTCGATGTGAATCGACAGCGTCGTTTCGCTCCGGTTCTCGATGCGGACCTCGGAGACGATGAACAAGGCCGGAAGCTCGGCCACGTATTTCTGCAACAGCGGGAACAGCTTATTGTCCGCCTTGAGGTGGACGCAGGCTTCGAGCGGCGCTCCGATGAATTTCTCCTGGCGGGCGGCTTCGAGACTCTTCAAAACGCTGTTGCGGACGTCGATGAGACGCTCCCAGTTGGCGGTACGGCGGCGTTGCTCGGCGGTGATGCCCCGGGTCAGTTCCTCCGGCTTCGAGAACTCGGCAAGGTGCACGCTGTCGGGTTCGCCCGCTACCTTTTGCAGGTGCCCCCACGCCTCCTCCGCTGTAAAGGTCATGATCGGAGCAAGCAACCGCAGCAGCGAATGGACCAAACGGTAAAGGGCCGTTTGTGCGCTCCGCCGGGCGTGCGACTTCGGCGCAAAGGTGTAAAGCCGATCCTTCAGGACATCAAAGTAGATCGAGCTGAGGTCGATCGTCGCGAAGTCGTAGACGGCGCGATAGACCTTGTGGAAGGCGAGTTGATCGTACAGTTCGACGCACTGCTTGACCAGCTTCTCGGCACGCACGAGTATCCACTGGTCGATTTCGAGGAGCTCGGCGCCGGGAACGGCATCGGCGGCCGGATCGAAATCACACAGGTTGCCCAGAGCGTACCGGAACGTATTGCGCAGCTTGCGATAGGCTTCCGACAGGCGAGCCAGGATCGTTTCCGAAATTCGAACGTCCTCGGTGAAGTCGACCGATGCCACCCACAGGCGCAGCACTTCCGCACCGTACTTCTTTATGACTTCCGCCGGCTCGATGATATTTCCGACCGACTTCGACATGGCCTTGCCCTCACCGTCGAGGGTCCATCCATGCGTGGCGCAATTCCGGTACGGCGATCCGCCCTTGACTCCCATACCGATGAGCAGGGAACTGTTGAACCAGCCGCGGTACTGGTCGGGTCCCTCGATGTAAAGGTCCGAGGGCCACGGCAACTTATTCGCGCCGGTAAGAACAGCCAGGTGACTCGATCCGGAGTCAAACCAGACGTCGAGAATGTCGTTTCCTTTCCGGAACTTGGAGCCGCCACAGCGCGGACAACTCGCGCCGGGGCCGAGCAATTCCGCTTCGGAGAGGTCGAACCAGACGTCGGAGGTCTTTTCGGCGAACAACGACACGACGCGGTCGAGATACTTGCGGTCGGTGAGAGCCTCGCCGCAGCTTTCACAATAGAAAGCGAGAATCGGCACGCCCCAAACACGCTGGCGCGAGATGCACCAGTCCGGGCGCAGGCCGATCATGCCGGAGATGCGTTCCTCTCCCCAGCCGGGAATCCAGTGGATGCCGTGAACCGCTTCTAGCGCGCGGGAACGGAGCTCGTTCTTCTCCATGCCGATGAACCACTGGTCGGTGGCCCTGAAAATGGTCGGCTTGTGGCATCGCCAGCAGTGCGGATAGCTGTGCTCGATGGTGGCTTGAGCAAGTAGGGCACCGCGCTCCCGAAGCAGGCCGATGACGGTCGAGTTCGCATCCCAGACGGTCTGGCCGATGAGTTCCTCCGGCAGTTGGCCGCCCGCGCCTTCAGCTTGGAAAAGCCGGCCGGAAGCGTCCACCGGACAATACGTGGCGATGTTGTAACGCTGACCCGCGAAATAATCCTCAAGTCCGTGGCCGGTCGCGGTGTGGACCGCACCCGTGCCTTGTTCGAGCGTGACGTGGTCGCCGAGGATACCCGGCGAATCCCGCTCGACGAAGGGGTGCCGGAAGATTGCACCTTCCAGATTGGCTCCGGGTAAGGAGGCAATGACTTTTGCGTCCACCCAACCGCATTTCTCAGCGGTCGCCTTGAGAAGGTCCCGGGCGACGATGTACACTTCGCCTCGCGTCTCAACCGCGACGTACTCAAATTTCGGATGGAACGCGATGGCCATGTTGGCCGGAATGGTCCACGGCGTCGTGGTCCAGATGAGCCCGTATACCGTGTGTCCCGAGAGCGCCGGATCGATCTTTGCCGGGTCCGACGCAAGCCGGAAGCGGACCCAGATCGACGGGCTGGAGTGGTCTTCGTACTCGACCTCCGCCTCGGCCAGCGCCGTGCGGCATCGCATACACCAGTGGACGGGCTTCAGTCCCTTGTAAACGTAGCCTTTCTCAAGGAATTCCGCGAACGCTCCCGCGATGACCGCTTCGTAAGAAGCGCTCATGGTGAGATAGGGGTCAGCCCAACGGCCGAATACTCCGAGGCGCTTGAACTCCCGGCGGTGCAATTCGACGTACTTTGCGGCGTACTTACGGCACTCCGCCCGGATCTCGGACGGAGTCATCTTGGCCTTCTTAGAACCGAGTTGCGCGTCTACTTTGATCTCGATCGGCAGGCCGTGGCAGTCCCAGCCCGGGACATAGGGCGCGTCGAAGCCGGCCATGCTGCGCGCCTTAACGATGAAATCCTTGAGGACTTTATTGAATGCGGTGCCGAGGTGAATGTTGCCGTTGGCGTACGGCGGTCCGTCATGAAGGACGTACATGGGCCGCCCGGCCCTTGCCTGCCGGATCTTCTCGTACAGATTGATTTCTTCCCAATGGGCGAGAATCTTCGGCTCCGTTTGCGGAAGATTCGCCTTCATAGCGAAATTTGTGCGCGGCAGATTAACCGTCTTCTTCAGTTCTACGTCGTTCAGAGACATGGAGGTGTTTATATTAACATCGTACACGATGCACCACTTTAGGCTGGGAGAGCGCTACACGCGACTTCGCCAGTCTGCCGGGGCGTTTGGTCCATTTTGCTTGAAGAGCGCCGGAATCGCCGCGGTAATCCTTACACTGCAAGGGGTTAGCGGTGCGCAGATTCTCAATCAAGGACTGCCGGTGAGTGCTGGAACCTTCCGGGCCACGGTTGCCGGTACGGACGCCAAAGGGAAAGAGACTCTCGGCTCGGGTTTCTTTGTGACTGCCACGGGAGAAGCCCTGGTGAGCCGGGGTGCGCTGCTTGGCGCGGTGAAAGCCGAACTGCGAACCGAAGGAGGGAAGCGCTTCCGAGTGAAATCGGTATTGGCGGACTCCGTCTGCGCCGGTCTGGTCCGGGTAGCCGCCAGCGCTCCGGCCGCACCGCTGCCTTTTGTGTCGCTTGTCGAGGTCGAGTCCCCGTTGGGCCAGACCGTGACGCTCACTGCAGCCGGTTCGACGGGCGCCGTGTCGGCGGTTCGGAATGTTCCAGGCTTCGGACCGGTTTTTCGTATCAATGCGCCGACGCCCGTGGAGTCCTACGGCGGGCTGGTTGTGAACTCGAAAGGGCAGGCGATAGGGGTGGTTCTTGGGCAGGGGGCGAACGTGACCCTCGCCGGGTCCGCGGAGACGGCGCATTACATTAAATCCGGGCGTCCGAGGACACTCGCGGAATGGAACAAATCGGCGAGGAGGCCGGCGGGGATAGACGCGGAGTATCGAGAGGGTTTGACCCGTCTGTTCCAAGACGATTACGAATCGGCGCTGGAGACCCTTGGGGCCGTAGTGAAGAAAGATCCCGGGTTTGCCGAAGCCTGGTTTCACTACGGATTCGTCCAAGCCAAGTTGGGCCATCAGAAGGAGAAGATCGCCGCATACCGGGAGGCCGTGCGGCTCAAACCAGATTTCGCTGCGGCGCACTATAGCCTGGGCGTATCGTACGCACTTGCGGGAGAGGGGAAATTGGCGGTCGAGGAATTTAAGGCCCTGGAGAAACTCGATGCAGAGCTAGCCGACAAGCTCGAAATCCTGCTCGAAGCGCTCGGCCACCAGGGCCATTCTCACGGTAAAGAAGAGGCGCCCAAGGTCCCGAAGTCCACTTAGGCTTCGGGAACCTCCACGGGCTGTCTCGGGGCTAGCGCCCGCCTGCGGAGGCCGGAGCGGCTTCCGCCGTTGCGTCCAGAAACGCCAGGAATCCCGAGATCACTCTGGCAGTTGCCTTGTAATCGTCGAGGTTCACAGCGGCCATGGTGTCTTTCTCGCTGTTCGGGACATTGGTCTGATCCAGGCCGAGCGAGTGAATCTCGATCGACGGGATTCGCTTGCCACTGAACGGGAAGGAATCCTTGGCGTCGCCCTGTTCGGCTTCGGTTGCCGTAAGGGGCACCTTCATGGAGGCGGCCACGCGGGCAAATATGTTCACAAGGCTTTTGTCGGATTTATTGACGATGAGCCGGAGACCCGTCATCCCGACGCAATCGATGTCCACCATCGCCTTGACGGCGCGCTGCTGCTCTTTGGTCAGGGCCTTTACATAGGCCTTCGATCCAGCCAAACCTTTCTCTTTTCCAGAGAAGCCGACGAACTGGAACGTAATCTTCCGCGGACTGGAATTCAGGCTCCGATAGAGAGCGGGAAGCAATGCGGCTCCAGCCCAGTTGTTGATGACGCCTTCTCCCTTCGCGCCCGAGTCGAAATGCGCTCCCACGACGACCGTCGCCGGACCCGAGCCCGGCAGAGTGCAAATGAGGTTTGGCTGCTCGCCGTCCTTCACTTCCTGCTCGGAAAGCTGCTTACAGCCGGCTTCGGTAAACAGGCCCTTCAGGGTATCGAAACGCGCCTGATTATTGGCCGGAGCCTTTTTGAGCCGTGCCTCGATGTCATTGGGAGGAATCGAATCAAAAGTGATTTTCTGCGCGCTGAGTGGCAGCACGAGGATAGTTGCGAGGAAGATGCCGGCTCGCAGCATAACCCGCGAACCACTCTGGAGAATACTCATCTTATATTGCCTTTCTGACCCGCGAGGAAGAGCGTGTGGAGGACCCGCGATGGTCACATATGGAGGAACTTTCATCATACAGGAAGCGACGCGTCCCTGTTTCGTGAGCCCAATCGGAACAGGGACGATCGCTTGTACGCTCAAATGGGAGGAATCCTGCTGAGGCTCGGTGCTATCGGGCCGGCTATCCGGCAGACTTCTACTTGCGTGCGCCTGCCGCCTTCTTCTTATTCCTGGACTGCGCCGGGGCCGCCTTTTGCGCGAGTTTCGGCGTCTCGGTCGGCACTTCCGTGCCCTTATGGAATGCCGCCCAACGTTTCTTCTGCGCTTCCGCGATTCGCTTCCTTCCCGCGGCGCTCAACTTGCGCCTCCGCCGGGTAGGTTCGGCTGCTGGCGACACGGCGGACGCCTTGGACCCCGCGCCGAGGGCGCGGCGAATCTCTGCAATCTGTAACTCGATCCGCTTGCGCTGTAATTCCAAGCCCTCAAGGGCCGCGCTAAGAATACCGGGGTCGAATGTTGTCTTTATTGGCATGTCGGTTGGGGTGTAACTCTCTTAGTTATTCTAACAACTTGTTCCCGGGGCTGTGGAGGAGCAGCGCGCGTTTACCGGCGTCGAGTGTACGCAGGATGGTCTCGATGTCGTACACGCAGCCGCCCCATGCGCCGCCACTTATCTCCTGGAGGGCCGCCCAAAGGCGCGTGTCGTCAGGCAGGCCGGGGTCCGGCGCGAGTTCGGGGTGAGGCGGCCGTCGCTCGACCAGCCGCTTTCCTTCTTCAACGCCCATCACTTCGCCCGCCTCTCCAACCAGATTCACAGAGCCTTCCAAGCGGTTACGGTCGATGACGATTTCAATCATGTCACCGTCGCGCAGCTTTCCTATGGGCCCGCCAGCCAATGCCTCGGGTGCTACGTGGCCAATGCATGCACCCGTCGAGACGCCGCTGAATCGTGCGTCTGTCAGTACCGCAACGTGTTTCCCGAAATCGAGATACTTCAAGGACGACGTGATCTGATAGGTTTCCTCCATGCCCGAGCCCATCGGCCCGCGTCCGATGAGAACAACGATGTCGCCTGCCTTTACACGGTCCGGGCCGTTGCTCTTGATGGCTGCAACCGCGTCCGGCTCGGTTGTGAATACGCGCGCGGGACCCACCTTCCGGTAGACTCCATCGGAATCCACGACGCTCGGGTCGATAGCCGTACTTTTGATTACCGAGCCTTCCGGCGCGAGATTGCCAACCGGGAACACCACTGTGGATGTAAGACCGCGGCTGCGGGCCGTCGCGGGGTCCATGATGAC
>JBDKSR010000178.1:0-6285 GCA_039680545.1 Bryobacteraceae bacterium
CTCTCTCGGCAACATATCCAAGTTCGTTTTTCCAGGCAAAGTTGAACCGCATTATATTAATGTCCCCAGCGGGCTACATGCTCAGGGCGCCGGCCTCTCAGCGTCGAGATCTCAATCCAGCCATGAGTGAGGCCCGCCCAAACGATTCAGGCGGTATTCTGCACACCTTTGCCATCTCTTGTCCTTCCACGGTTCACGGTCGGTGAAGTAGCGGCTCGACTCCGACGGCTTCAAAGCATCCCCATCCGCCCACAGGGCGTAGAATCCCGGATGCGCGTTCACAGGACGTCGTGCACCTCGGCAAATCCTGTCTTCGGCGGCGCTTTTCGTTTTACCTTTCCAGACTGCAAAATTGGCATTCACTCGCTTCTGTTAATGGTAGAAATCGAAAAGTACTATGCATTCTCAAACACTGTTCACTTCCATATGACATCTCTTAAATGCTTTCGCCGCAGCCGCTGCCGTATCTAGTCAATCACTTCCGGTCTCTGGAAATCCTTAGTCATTTCAACGGGCAATCTCCAGACGTGCGTACCCTTCTGATTCGTGAAGTACAGCCTCGACTCCGAAGGTTGTTTGGCGTCGCCATCGGCCCAAAGGGCATAGAAGTCCGGGTGTGCGTTAACCGGACGCCGGGCGTATGTGTGGTGAAAACGCGTATCGTGCGTCAGTTGCCGTACCTTCTCCCACGAGTCGCCGCGGTTACGGCTCGTCCACATGACCACGTCGCCGCCAGTCCAATACGGATCTGGCCCTGGCGCAGTAGGGGCTATAATACGCCACGTGCCATCTGCCTCGATGTAGAGGGAGCCGAAGTCGAAACAGTTGTCTGAAGTGGTGAAGTCGCGAATCTGCCATTCCCGCCCGGTCCACCGAGCCGTGTGCCACGCGAACGGGCCATTCTCAGCGGCGGGAATAATCTTCTTGCTCGTCAGATACAGAAGTACCGGCCGACCTTGCGCGTCGAACTGCAAGTCTTTCAGAAAGACCAACAACCCCTCTGATTCGTAGTCGTGCACCAAGGCTGGATTATGTACTTCGTGTAACGGAATGGAGAGTGCCTTCCCATCCACACCCAACCAAGTTCGACCCATATCGCGCGTTTCCATATAGTACAGGTTCGTCCGCGCGAGGGAGTAGGGCGGCTTGCTGGGATGATAGTTAAACATCGTCGCGACGCGCCCGCCTCGACGGTTGCTGACCTGGTAATGCCCATATGCGGCGTGTGCTAGCTCATGCGGTTCGCTCCATTGAATGCCATCCGCGCTGGTCATCCAGTACAGAATCCGATGGCTGCCCTGATAACGCGTATGCAGAAACAGGAAACCCTGCCCAGGCAGATACCACGGCTGCCCGTATGAAAAGTTGGTTGTGACAACACGCTCGAACTCATCAACGCGGTACGGTCTCCTGCTGCGGCTGATGTACGCCGACCGGGACGTTCCGTGCGCGTTTGAGAAGATCCAGACATAGCCGTGCTTATCAAGCGTCAGGACCGGATTGTCGTGGGCGTCGGCAGTCCGCTTATCGAGCAGAATCGTCGGACGCGGCACCATCCCAGTGGCATGGTCGTAATACGACACCATGTGCAGAAGCGATTGCTTTCCCTTCGCGACGCCACCGTAGCAGAAGAACGTCTTGTTGGCCTCCTTGGAGTAATACGCAATTGGGAGTTGCTGCTGGGGGTAAGTGGCGAAGCCACCGCTGTAAACATATCGTGAGCCCGCCGGCACACTGCTCCTAAACCAGATGCCTCTGTAACCATCATCTTTGGCCTGGCCTTGAGCCAGACCCAACGATGGTGCACCAAGCACAAGTGAGGTTAAAAAAGTTCGCCGATTCATATTTCTGCGTCAGAAACTCATCCGCATCGCAAATCTAAGCTGCCGCGCACCCGAGGCGCTTGTGATTGACGTGTATCCGTTGAGATCCCTAACACTTCCATCCGCGTTCAGCGTCATGTTCGACACGCTCGTGCCGGGATTGCCGAAGTGCGGGGTGTTGGCGACGTTCGACGACTCGGCGCGGAACTGAATAGTGAGACGCTCGATCGGCCTGAAGTCCCGAAAGATGCTTGCGTCCAGGTCTATGACGCCGGGGCCGCGCATCGAATATAGCCCTGCCGTTCCAAATCTCGCTTCCGTTACGGCCTTGAAAGCGAACGGATCGAAGTACGAGGTTCCGGGGCCAACGTTGCCCAGGATCTTGACTTCCGGCTTGACCTGGTCGGCTGTTTGCGAATTGCCTGTGGCGTTCAGTGACATACCCGATGTGGTCACGGTGAACGGATTGCCGCTGTATGAGCTGAACATCCCGTTCACCTGCCAGCGGCTGGCTAGAATCTCCACCAGCCTCCCACTATGCAGCCAACGTTTACCCTTGCCGAAGGGCAACTCGACGACAAACGCCGCCTGGAGGTTGTGAGGCCTGTCAGAGGCAGCGATGGCTCTATTCCGTTTGAGCGCTGAACTGGTATTGAAGAATAGGCCGTCAGTGCTGTCGTCAGCATAGCCGATAGCTTTGGAAAAGGTGTAGGTAACTTGGGTCATCCAACCACTCGCAAATTGCCGTTCCAGCTTTGCCTGCATCGAGTGATAGTTCGAACTGAACCGGGGCGAGTGTACATATGTCGTGGCGGTTCGACCGAAACGCTGATAGAGGGGCTGACCAGCCCTGCCGGTACCCTCCGAAGCCGCGTTGATATTCACCAGCGCTGTCTGACGGATTCCAATCGAGCCGACGTAGCCGACCTGAGCCGTGAGCCCCGATGCCAGTTCGCGCTGCACTGTCAGGTTGAAGGAGTGCAGATAGCCGCGGCGAAATGTCTTTTCGACAGTCGTATCGTTCATTGTGCTCGGAAGGGAGATAACGCCATTGCCCCAGTCGAATTCGCCTTGCGCGGGGATGCCATCCGACAGTCTGCCCGCCGCTTGATAGGTGTTCGCGCCACTATACGTGCTGCTGATCACCATGGGATACGCCAGAATGAGCGCTGGTGCCATCGGGTACGGGTCGGTGCTAATGCCATAGCCAGCCCGCAACACGGTTCGGCTTCTCAGCCGATAGGCCAGGCCGAACCGCGGCCCAAAGAGCCGTTTACTGACTTCCACTCCTGTATCGTCTGGAACGTCGCCCACGCCTCCCACCAACACAGTGTTGGTCTCCGGGTCGTAGCGCTCGAGGCCGCGGTGATCCCGTGTCATCATGGGATAATATTCCCAGCGCAACCCAAGATTCAGTGTAAGGTTTCGGCTGATCGTCCATTGATCACGGATGTAGAGACCGTCTTCCCACAGTCGTGAGGTCATTGGGGTCAAAGTCTGAGTCGCTTTACCGAAGGCCGTGGGAAGGCCGAGCAGAAATGCACCCATGCTATTGAACTGATTCGACGCGGCGCCTCCCTTCACCGCGGTCGGTCCGGTGCCGAAGGTGAACCCGCCCCGCACGGTGTAACCCGTGGCAGGCTGGTAACGATTCATGTCTTGACGAGAAAGCTCAAAGCCCCAGCGCAAGCTATGAGAGCCCCTGATCCAGGATGCGCTCGCCGCGTACTGGAAATGATTATCCCAGCGGAACCGCGGAGACGAAGCGATCGAGTTTCCGAGACCCGTGTAGCCGCTGATTGCGATGCCGGGAAAGCCACTTTCCCGAACGTCCGACCCGTTGGTACCTGGAATGCCAAGAACGTCCAGTCCAACGTTGGTCCCATAGAAGCTGTCGTGGCCCAATTGCACTTGGCGAGTGTAGCCCACGTGCCCATCAACGAGGAAAGTTGGTGCAAACGTGTGCGTTCCCCCGATCGTCGCGCTGCGGACCGTCCCTTCGTCTTCACCTGGGAAAACGCCCATGACGCCGCTACCACCGGCCTTTCCCAGTACGTGTGGATCCTCCATCGAGTAATTCATTTGACTGTAACGGCCAAACAAAGACGACTTGTTGGACACGTTCCAGTTGATCTTCGCGTCATAGTTGTCCCGGTCAAACAACCCGGACTCGGACACAAAGTGATTACGAGTCGTGCCGCTCCCGTTGGGCGTCGGCAACAAGCTGAGAATCTCAAGTGAGATCGGCTCGATCCGACTCGCGGGAATGATGGCTCCAGAAAATGGCTGGCGCTTCGAACCATCTGCATTGCCTGTCAGAGGATCATACAGAGTCGTGCCACAGGCACTAAAATCGCCCTGGCGCTGATCCATCCCCGGTATCGTTGTGTACGATGTGCCGTTCTGACGCTGGCGAAGGCCATCAAAACTGCCAAAGAAGAAGAGACGGTCTCTGACGATTGGTCCGCCCAGCGTTCCACCAAACTGATTCCGAATAAACTTAGGTATCCTTTCCGATGCCGCTAAGAAATAACTTCTTGCGTTGAAGGAGGCGCTATTGTTGGTGTGATACTCAAACCCACTACCGTGAAACTCGTTCGTACCGGATTTCAGGTCGACACTAACCACAGATCCACCGGCCATCCCCTGTTCGGCATCGTAGCTATTGCTCGACACATTGACCGATGCGATTGCCTCAATCGGGGGAACGTAGGCCAGAAGGAGCGGCCCGTAGATAGCATTTGCGCTTATGCCGTCCACCCGAGTATTGTTACCGCTGTTACTGGCACCGTTGACGTTCGTCACCAGCGACTGTGCCGGATTTCCTGCCAGAGAACCGCTAGAGACCGGCGGAGCCGCACCTGGCACTAGTGTTAGCAAGGACTGAAAGTTCCGCGTACCTCCAATCGGCAGATCGGTAAGCTTGCGGCCCGCGAAGTCGGTCCGAACATCGGCGCGATCAGTCTGCAGCGCCACTGAGACACCAGCAACTGTGATCGATTCAGTGGTCTGGCCGAGTTCCATCCGTGGGTCTACCCGAACGGTCGCGCCGATCAGCACCTCGACATTGCTCTTAACGAATGTTTTGAAGCCGCTGATTGTGGCCGTGACGTTGTACGTGCCGGCCTGTACGTCAAAGAACGAATAGTTACCACGTTCATCTGTGATCACCTCGCGTCTTTGGCCTGTCAGCCCGTTCGCCAGGGTTACCACGACACCAGGCATAACAGCCCGGCTTTGGTCTTCAGCGGTCCCAACCACTGCCCCATACAGAATCTGGGCTTCGGCGGGCAATGCCAATGCCAGGATTAACAGAGAAAGTACAGTTACCACAGGGACAATGCGGAACATCGTTCGCCAGCATCGCATAGAGGCACCACCCCGTCTCCCGTTGGAGGACATATTATTTCATCTCCTTTTCTTGCGTCATTTTGTCGACCCAGTGTTGCCGGGTTAGCCACATCTAACGGACTTTAGACGTAGCCTTTGTTGTATGACGCATAGAGAACGCCGGACTCAGACAGGGGGTAGATTAACATCAGGTTTGGTGATTGTCAATAGCAAAGTGTGTTTGATACAGTCAAACGCGCTGCGTCGGCAATGACAGGTTGCGGTGCCTGTGCTAGCGTCCTCAGTTAGAAATACGCTTACTAAGCGCTTGATCTCGTCGAGCATTGGCAAGCTGCTGAAGAGCTGCCTTCGATAAGTCTTCAAAGCGTCCACCGACCCAATAAGATTATGAGGCGCGAAAACGTCGTTTTGTAGGTTTCCTTGGTCTTGCCCAGGATAGAGTCAAACTGTTCGTTTACAGCTTGCTATCAGCATACTTGGACGATTACGGTTACTCCAGGTTATTTCACGAAAATGAACGGGGTTCGCTCTGCAAAAGTCCCTGTAGCACGTCGACTCTTGCGGCACCCCTGGAATGCTTGTGTAGTCAGCCTTAAGCGCCGCTGCAGTCGATCAGTCAGCGCATACAATCAGTTGTCAGACCGGTCTGGAAACGTATGTGGCGATTGCATGAAAGTAGACGAGATGCAGAGAGCGTTGCGAAGGGCGCTCGGGGACGAGGCACGTAGTCGGACTGCGTTCGTGTCCAATCGTCTCGGATGCCGTCAGCGCTGTGATATAACTCTTCTCTCGAGCTAATGTACCCTGCTGCAATCTCCTGCTGGCGCGAGATCGATCCGGCCGTCAGTAAGAATCGCGGCCTGCTCTCCCTGCTGCGCCGCCACAGGTACAACCTCAAACCCGAGCAAGTGGACAGACTAGAGCGTTACTTCGACCAGTTTCCGGCCCTGCGCCAGATCTACCGATTCAAACAGCGCCTCTGCTACCTGCTGCTGAAGAAGCACCGCACACGCAAGCAGTGCGACCCACTGGCCACGCGGTTCCTCAAGGCCATTCATCAGTTGCGGCAGGCCGGCCTGCCGCAACTGATGCAACTCGGCGAAACCCTCCA
>JBDKSR010000179.1:0-2635 GCA_039680545.1 Bryobacteraceae bacterium
TCAGTTCTGTGCGGCTGTCGGGAGTCATATGCACCGCAGTTTCACGGCAGCCAAGCGCTTCATGAAGGCCTAAGCCTGGAATTGTCTCGGCCGCCCAGCCTCGCTCGTTGTTCCACCCGGCTCGGGCTTCGGCGAGCAGCGAGCCCCCGGCGCGAACGTAACCGATCAGTTCCTTCGCTGCACGTGCCGGCATCATCAGCGGGTAGGGGAAGATCACGAGCTTATAGGGCTTCAGATTATCTGCCGTGATTTCATTGATATGCACGAAGTCCAGCGGAACATTTGAAGGGAACAGTGCCCGGTACGTCCCAAGGAGGGAGTCGCGCTCGATGCCGAATACCTCCCCCTGCGCGCCGGCTGTGGCGAAGGCCCGCTGCCTGCCTCCGACGAAGTGGACCATGGGGTTGTAGACAATCGCAACCTCGGCTTTCGGTGGCCTGGCCTTCAGGAATAACTGTTGGTTCTTGTCGACTACGCGGGCGACCTTTCCCGCGGCACGGCTCCGCTCTGTGATCGTTCCGTCGAGCTGGATCAGGCCGTAACCTCCTGATTCATAACCGGAACTCATCGGGTACCAGGCATAGAAGTTCACACCCTTAGCTCCCCGGGAGAGCGCGGTCCAGGTCCAGACGCGCAAATCGTCGGGCGTGACGGTGGCGCTGACACGGAGAGCGATGGTCCCGAACCCGCCCTGGAGTTCGCCAATCCAAAAACCTCGCCCGTGGCCGGACGACTTGGCAAAGTCCATCAGCGCCGCACGCCACGGAATGTCGCGGCCAACCGGGCTTGAGTGCTTCGGATAGAAGGATGTGCCGTAGTAATCGGCCTGCTTCGCCATGATCCAGTCGTCCGGCGCTCCGTCGCCCGCGAGCGGCGACGTGAACAGACTGGGCACAGCCGCGTGGCTGGTGGCGATCCGGCCGGGACCACCTTTTTTCACCGCCTCGTAGCGCATGTGAAGGTCCTCGCCGAGCTTTTCCTGGATAAACGTCCGCCAGTCAACGTAATCCGTGTAAGAGAGGATGGTGCTGAGCCTCCCGGGCTCGGCTTGTCCCCAACTGGTAAAACGGCGGTACCAGGCAACATTAAGCGCGTCGATGGTCCCGTATTTCTTCCTTAGCCACTCCTGAAAACGCGCCACCGTGTTCGGGCAGAAACAGAACTCGGCATTCAGCAGAAATGGCGCCATCGCCCAGTTAATGATGTGAGGTTCGCTCCACAGGTCCCAGCCTAGGAACGCGGGGCTCTTCTGCGCCCGTTCGGCGAGCGCCGTGAAGAAGTCCAGAGTCGCCTTTCGTACGCCCGGATGGTCAAAGCAGTATCCCGGCGCTGACTCGGACTTCATTGCCTCGCCGCTTGCCGAGATGAACAGCGAGTCGGGATACTTCCGCCCCACCCAATCGGGGGCCGCGTCCATATAGACCTGGATTACGACACGCAGGCCCTCTTGCTCTGCCAGTTCGAGAAGCACCTCGATTGTGTCGAAGTGATACTGTTGCTCCACAGGTTCACCGCTGGCCCAATCGATCCAGCAGCGAATCGTGTTAAAGCCGAGACTCTTGATTTGCTTTAGGTCCGTCCTCCACGCTTCTTTCTTTAGACGTGGGTCCCGCTCGAGCATGGGAGCGCGCGCCTTACCGCCCCCATACCACACAGCCATCGGGAAGAATTCGGATTCGGACTGCGCGCCGTTGAGACCGGCGGTACAAAGAAGGACGAGGGTCAGCCACCGTAGCATGTGTACGATTCTAGGCGAAATCTATACACGTGACCATCCGGATTGTGTATGCTGGCCGGGACAGTATTACGGAGTGGATATGCCCAAAAATACGATGATTCGTTCCGTTTGCCTCATGGCGGCTACCGCTGCTGCCTTCGTATGCGGCGCGCAAACGCCCGCGCCGTCCTTACGCGCCACGATTTCGCCGACGATTGCCCGGCTGTCTCCCGGAGGAGAACAGAAGTTCAAGGCGATTATCTTGGCAACGCGCCTGAAAGCTGCCCGTGCGCCCATCGAGGTGCGGTGGTCCGTCAACGGGATCCGCGGCGGCAACGCTGAGTTGGGCACGATTGACGAGAAGGGATTGTATCGCGCGCCGTCCCGCGCTCCGAAGCCGCGCGAACTGCACATCTGCGCCGAGGTTCCCGAGGCCTCGAATCATCACCTGTGGGCCACCGTGATTATCGGCGAAGGAGCACCGGTATACCGGTCGATTGGACGCTGGGCTGAACCGGATGCCACGACATCCCGGTTAAAGAACCCACATGGCATCAGTATCGACGCTGACGGGAACCTGCTCATTGCCGACCAAGGCGCCGGACGGATCTTCCGGTACACAAAACAAGGCAAATTCGTCGGGGAGATCGGATTGGGACCGGGTTCGGAAGAAGGGCAGTTTACGGATCCCCGATTTGCGGCGGCAGACGCGTCGGGCGAAATCTACGTCGTCGATGTGAAAAGTGACAGGCCGCGCATGCAGGTTTTCGATCGAACGGGCAAGTTTTTGCGCATTTTTGCGGAAAAAGGCACGCTTCCTGGCCACATACTGCGCGGACACGGAATCGCCTTCGACGAGCGTCACCGCGTTTATGTCACCGATGTCGACAATATGCGGGTGAGCATTTTCGAGCCGGA